>CAYXWW010000001.1:0-76182 GCA_964468905.1 uncultured Rhodoferax sp.
AGCTTGTCGCAGGCGTCGGATGCGTTGGAGATCAGCTCGCGCAGGAAAATTTCCTTGTTGGAGTACAGCGAATGCGTCACCAAGTGGAGCAGCTGTGCAACTTCGGCTTGAAAGGAAAGGGTTTGTTTGCTCATGGGTATCGTCTCTGGTTTCAAAAAATACAGGGTGTGTGCAACAAGCAAGGCGCTTGTGGCGCAGGCAACCCTCAATTATGGGCGATGGGGTGGGTTTCAAGGGCGCTGGTATTGGTAGGTGGGATTTTGGATGGAGAATGTGGCACATGAATAAGAGCAAAGGCATGCTGGCATGGGTGTGGGCGTTTTTGGTGTTGGCCATCTTCTTGGGCGCGATTTTGAACACACAGATGGGCGAGCACTTCGTACTGTTCTCCCCAGATTGGCGCCATATGGCACGAAGTGCAGCCATTGTCCTGGTGTTTCCCGCAGCACTACTGGCGCTTTGGGTGGCCCCTCCGTTTCGCAGCGCGAAGGAGTTTCTAGTGATTCCGTTTGCCGCAATATTCATAGCAGCTGCCGCTGCGTTTGCGCCCCTCGGTTACATCTATCTATGGGGCTACTTGGCGGGTGAAGAGGTTATGTCAATTAAAGCCAATGCCAGTTTACTCGACCCTTTGCACAATGCGGGAAGAGGTTGCAGGCAGAAATTGAGCCTGACTTTAGACGGGAAGTACGAGAATGTTTGTGTAGACGGGCGACTGATCGGCCCCGTACCAAGAGCTGGTCAGGCATTGCAAATTCGGGGCGTCGTATCGTCCGTTGGAATTTGGGTCAAAGAAGTACGAACCAACTAAAGCTACTACAACCAACTTAAAAGCTGGTCGCGCACCACAGGGTTGCTGAGCAGTTCCATATGGTTCATGCCATACACCACGGTCTGCCGCGCCTTGGCAAATTTCAGGTTGCGGTGGGCGTTGTCGTGCAGACCCAGTGCGCTGTGCAGGGGTACCAAGCCATCACCAACCAAGCGCTCGGCCAGCAGGCTGCGGGGTTTGGCTACCGTGGCGGCTATGGCGTAGCAGGCCACGCCGTCGGGCAGGGGGAGGTGGGTGCGGCTGTCGGGCTTGCGGCGAAAGCGGTCGTGGCCTTGCCAGTCGCTGGCCAGCACATGGCCAAAGCGCAGGTCCGTAATGCCGGCGCTGCGCAGCTGGCCTAGTTTGGCAAACGGGCGCGAAAACGGTGTGCTGCCCAAAATCACATCGACCCAGTTGCCCGCGCGCTCTAGCGGCGCGCCATGGTGCGGCGTGCCCAGGAAAGCAATGGCGGTGAGTTTTGGCAGCCAAGCGGCGGCGTTGGGCTGGGCACAGGCACTGCGCGTGACCAGGCCACCCATGCTGTGCGCCAGTACGGCGATGCTGTCCACGGGCACCGGCCACTGGGCTACCAATTGGGTGAGCGCCGAAGAAAGCGCCGCACCGTTGTCTGAGGTGTGCAGGCCGGTGTTGTAGCGCACAAAAATGGGTGTGTAGCCGTGGGCGGCTGCCAAGGCGTGGGCGTGGCTGGTGGGGTGGCCATCGGCACCGGGGTGCATCCACTGCAGATCGTTCATGCACAAGCCATGCAGCACGACGAGTAGCTTGGCATTGCGGGGTGCGGCGTTTGTCCCATTCAGCACATGCCCGTCCAGACGCAGGGACATGGGGGTGGCCAGCGGGTTGCCACTCGCTGCCAGGTGGTCGCCCAGTACGCCATTGAGTGCGGCCAGCACTGCAGCGCGCTGGCGGGATTCCGCTGGCTGTGCCTCGGCAGACGTGAGTAATGGCATCAAGCCATTGAGGATGGTGTCTGCAGTAGCGCCCACAAGCGTGGTGACGCCGCGCACGGCGCGGTAGACCATGCCAGTCAACCCCCGGGTTGTGGCCTCACCGTTGTGGGGTGGGCCACCTGGCACGCCTATGCTGCCCCATACCGACTGGTGTACGCCTTCGACCATGCGCGTAACCCCCAGCGTGGCCTGCGTGGCAAGTTGGGCCGCGCCCCGTACATCGGTGGCCAGGGTTGTGAGGGCCGATCCTGAACCGCTCGGGGGAACCTTGGTGGCCATGCGTGACTTTGAGTGTGTTTGTCGCTAGGGTCGGCGACTAGAATTTTTCGTGAGGTTGCAGATAACGCCACTGGCCCACGGGTAGGTTGCCCAGCATGACCTTGCCCACCCGCACCCGCTTCAAGCCCACCACCTTCAGCCCCACCAGCTCGCACATGCGGCGGATCTGGCGTTTTTTGCCCTCCACCAGCACAAAGCGCAGTTGCTCGGGGTTTTGCCATTCCACTTTGGCGGGTTTCAGCGCCTGGTCGTCCAGCCGCAGGCCGTGGCGCAGCAGGCGTAGCTTCTCCGCAGGGAAGACGGACTGCACATCGGTGCTCACCGGGTCGTCATCGTCAATGCGGCTTAGTTGTGTGGGCGGTGCGGGGCGGGTCAAAGTGTTGACGGTGGCGCGCGCGCCATAGGTTGCTGCGGCGGACGTGGCAGCCGCCGGGTTGGCTACACCGGTGTAGACCACGCGCACCAGGTATTCTTTTTCCATGCCGGAGTCTTCGCCAATGAGCTGACGGGCCACGCGGCCGTCCTGCGTCAGGACCAAGAGGCCGGTGGAGTCAATGTCCAGCCGTCCGGCGGGCACCAGGCTCTTGAGCTGGCTACCGTGGAAGAAGAAACGGGCGTTGTCGTCGGACCACCGGTTTTGCGGTTGTATCAGCGTGATGGCGGGCGCGTGCCCGTCTTCGGCTTGGCCGCTGACAATGCCAATCGGTTTGTTGAGCAAGATCGTGACCTGGTTGGCCTGGGCGCCTTTGGCTTGCTGGGTGACCTCAATGCGTGCGTCGGGCAAGACCTGCATGCCCATTTCAGCTACCTTGCCATTGACATTGACCCAGCCCTTGGCGATCCAGTCGTCGGCCTCGCGGCGTGAGGCCAGGCCCAACTCGGCCATGCGCTTGTTCAGGCGCACGGTGCCGTTTGCGCCGTGGGCGGCAGTGTTGCTTTGCCCGGCAGGAATAGCGGCACGTTGGGTTGGCGTTTTGCCAGCGGGTGACGCTGCACGGCGAAAGACCGGGTTGGGGGTGGGTGGTTTTGTATCTGACATGTGCTATCTCTTTTGTAGCTGCTTACGCACATTTTACGAGGGCCGGGGCCCAATTAGTGCTAGCATTTGCCTGCAGGGCACAGAACCCCCACAAACGACCCGATGGATGGCGGTGTTTACCCTGCGTTGCGGTTGGGTTTTGGGGCGCAGTGGCCATAGCCGCTGTACATTTGCGCTTTTGGTTGGAGGCTTACGTATATGGCGAGAACTTGGCAAGAATCGACCGTGACATACGGTACCGAAGATATTTTGACGAGCTTGTGCAATTCGGTTACCCGTGTACTTACCGCTGCCACCCAGTGTGATATCCACTACTCCGGCATGGTCCAGCGCATCACCAAGACCTGTCTCAAGCCCGATATTGGTTGTTTTGTGCTGTTTGATGGGGGATTTTCAGGCCTAGTGGTGCTGAATTTTTCGGCACAGACAGCCATGGAACTGTACGAGAGCTACATGCTCAACATGGGCATGCCCAAGAGCGAATTGGCCAGTGCGCACACTTCGGACGAAGTGGCCAATATTCTGGGCGAACTGATGAACCAGATCGTGGGTGACTTCACTGGCAAGGTGCGCCGCGAACTGCAAACCAACATCACCCAGAACCAGCCCAAAATGCTGGTGCTCAACAAACAGGTGGTGCTGAGCGTGGACACCCAACTCGACCAGCCCGAGTCGCGCCGCGTAACCTTCTATACCGGCCGCAACAACATCTTCTACCTGGAATTTGCGATTGATCGCACCGAGTTCATCAAGCTGCACGATTTTGAGGTTTCGGAATCCCTCACGCCCGACGAGGTGATCGCGCAAGCCCAAGCGGGCGGGGCGACCAGCCAGCAGACCCAGCAGGCACAAGACGCCGCCGACACCACCGATCAAGAAGCTTTGCTGCGGTCGCTGGGCATGTAGGACCGGCCTACGCCGCCAAGTCAAACGCCAAACTCAGACGCCCCAGACCACTTCTTTGTCGGCAGCGTGGCTGCGGCGCAGCATGTCCAAGAATGGCGCAGCGCGCTGGCGCAAAGTCACCACGTCTGACCGAGGCAGTTTTTCTCTTGCAGCCAGCGCCGCGCGCATGCGTTCCTGCTGAGCCTCTTCGTCTTGCGCTACAGCCCGTTCCAGTGCTGTGATGGCGGTGGGCATGTCCTGCGGTAGAAGAATGCCTTTGGCCAACGCCGCAGCGTCAGACTTGCCGATGAGCTCCAGTATCTGTCGCCCATTGGGCTCCAGCATGATGAGGTCCGCCGTGGCTTGGGATTTGAATTTGTACAGCATGTCATCGGTTGGCCTTGCGGCCGTCGGGTTGGTTCTATGATGTGCAGGAGTATGAACCATCGCCGCGCTGCGGTGTGACTAGAGGAGTACAAGCATGGTAGACCTTCACATTCGACGCGAACACGCCCTGAGCCTAGCCGCGGCGCGGAAACTTGCAATGACCTGGGCACAGCATGTGGAAGCCGAGTTCGGCATGGAGTGCACCTACGAAAAAGGCACGGCGGAGGACCGCGTGGCATTTAAACGATCCGGGGTGACCGGCGTTTTGCATGTGACGGCCGACCACTTTGATCTGGACGCCAAACTCGGATTTTTGCTGGGTGCCTTCAAAGGACGTATAGAGGCTGAAATTGTCAAAAACCTGGATGATCTGTTGGCACCCAAGGCAGCGCCTAAAAAGCCCGCAGCGAAAAAACAATAGCGCCACACGGGCGCTATTGTTCTGAGAGCTGCTCGCGTAGTATCTACGAGGGCTGTGCTGGTATTTAGCTCAAAGATTCGATCAGATCGACATACTGCTGCATGGCGTCATTGCTAGCCACGCCCTTGAGGTTGTTCCAGGCATCCCATTTGGCGCGACCGACCATGTCAACGAAGCCGGGCTTCTTTTCGGTGTTGTCGCCCACGCTGGCTTGTTTGTACAGCGCATAAATCTTGAGCAGTGTTGCGTTGTCGGGGCGCTCGGTGAGGTTCTTTGAATCGGCGACTGCAGCGTCGAATTTCTTTTTCAGATCGGCCATGGGCTACTCCAGATGGTTGTTTGCAAAGGATGGTCCTTAATCTTGCCGTATTCTTGCGTGGGGGCTGGACTATCGCAATAGTACAGTAGCTGCAAGTCAGTGCAGATTGCCTGTGCCTCCTGCCTCGCTAGTTTGCCATTTCCTTTTGTGCCCGGGTTGCATCGAGTTTCTGTGTTGCGTCCAGCGCCGCCATGGCAGCCGCCTGCTGGTAGTACAGGGTGGCTTCGGGCATGCGCTTGTCACCTTCCAAAGCCACCAGTGCGTTGGCATATTCGATCTTGGCGATGGCAGAGCGCGGATTCAGGTTCATCGCCTGTTCAAACAGATTCAGACTGATCTCCTTTTTCGCACCGTAGGTCATGTTGGCGATCAGGGGCCCTACTTTGTCAATGACTTGTGCATGGAATGTTGCCAGCGCAATGTGCGCATCAGCGTGTGCTGGTTGCAAGCGGATGACCGACTCCAAGGCAGACTTGATCTTGCCGCCCACACCTTGTGCCAATGCCTTAGCCACACTGACGCCCTGGCTGTAGCGGCCCAAAGCATAGGCCTGCCAATAGAACGCATTGGCGTTGCGGGGGGCTGCCGTGCATTGCTTGGCTGCACGGGATGCCACCTCTAGAAACAGGCTCTGGCGACGCTTGTCGCACGGCTCAAGATAGTGTGCATAGATGCACGTGGCCTTGTTGGCCACTGTTGTTCCGCCTGCACCGGCCTCTAGTCCGGCTTTGGTAGCTTGTTCGAATTCACCTGAGTGAAAAAGGGCCCAGGCAGCCAGCACGTGCGGGCAGTCGGGCAGTGGCTCCCGGTCACCAGCATGCAGCTGGTCCCAATGCGCTTGGACGCCAGCGGGGTCGTAGTGGAACTCACTACGGTGTGGGAAAACAGTCCAGGGCGCCATGTTGTGTCTCCTTATTTTTGGCGTTTACCAGCGCTGGTCGGGCATGAAAGGCTATGGCGGGTGTGGAGCAGTGTAGGCACCCACCAGATGGAGCAGGTGGGCCCTTTGCTCTGCTTCCAGGTAGGGTGCCAAGAGATTGAGCACATGGTGCGCGCCGCGCAGTAGGGCTGCCTGTGCGCTGGATGGCTCCAAGGCATTGCGCGGATCTTTGACGTATTCGAAACTGAGCCAATACGTCAATACCACCACCATGCTGGTGGCAGTAGGGTCCATTTCGCGCGAGTCGATGTGGATGGCCCGAGACCGGTTCATGGCATCGAGCATGAGTTTTACGGAGCGCGTTTTGTTCTTCAGGACGCTTTGGAAATGCGTCTCCAGCCGGCGATTTTTGCTCAGCAAATCGTTCAGGTCGCGGTAGAGAAAACGGTACTGCCAGATCAGCTCGAACAGTGTATGCATGAAAAACCATGCATCTTCAACGTCGCGCACATTGTCACTGGCGTTGAGCACTTCGTTGAGTGCCTTTTCATAGCGGTCAAAGAGTGAGTTGATGAGCTCATCCTTGGCTGGATAGTGGTAGTACAAATTGCCAGGGCTGATGCCGAGTTCGGCCGAGATCAGCGTCGTGGAGACATTGGGTTCGCCAAAGCGATTGAACAGCTCCAGCGTTGTCTCCAAAATGCGTTCCGCTGTGCGGCGCGGGGCTTTTTTAACCATGGTTTGCCCCCAGTGGTGTAAACCGGTGCAGGGCTGCTGAAATGGCATTCATAGTTGCAAAGTGTAGAGCGCTATGCTGTATTTGTTGTCTGCAATGCAATAGGTATAAGCCTTGGAAACGAAAAGGGGGCGCACATGCGCCCCCTTTTTGAATCGGTGACCAGGCCTTCAATCAAGTGCGTGTGGTGGCCCGCTTCGCGACGGTCTTCGGGGTGGACTTGGGTGCCACGGGAGTGGGCTTTTTCGCAGGCGCTTTTGTTGAGAGCTTCTGGATGGTCTGGTTGAGCGCGTCGATACGTTCGTTCAATGCCTGGATGTCTTTGGAGGATGGAACGCCAAGCTTGCCCAGCGCCTTGGCTACACGTTCTTCAAAAATGTTTTCTAGCTTGTCCCACTGGCCGGTAGCCTTGGAAGTGATGTCCGTTGCCATGGAGGACATCTTGCTGGTGGCTTCGGAAATCCGGTCTTCGGCCAGTGCCTGGGTTTTGCGCTGTATGGCAACGCCTTCTTTCACAAGGGCTTCAAAGGCCTTGGAGCCTTCGGCCTGTGCGCGGGTAAAAGCGCCTAAACCAGCCTGCCAGATTTGCTGAGCAGATTCTTTGACCGATTCAGCCATGTGGGCTTGAGAGGCTTTTGTTTCGGTGGGCTTTTGCATTTTTTTGACCATGGGGTACTCCAAAGTAGACGATGAGTGGCGCGCCACAGCAGGCTGCATTGCGGCGCATGCACGGAACTTTACTGATTCATACGCCTCGGGTGTAGGTGGAGCCTACTAACCCGAAAGCTGAAGTGCCATGGGCCGTTAAACTAGCGCTTGTGACATTCCTTCAAAGCTCCTACATCCCCCTGCGCACCCGTTCGCTGTTGTGGCAATTTGCCCGACGCGATGTTTTGGGTCGCTACCGCGGTTCTCTCTTGGGTTTGGCCTGGTCATTTTTGACTCCCCTACTCATGTTGGGGGTCTATTCTTTCGTCTTTGTGGGGGTTTTTCGTGCCAGTTGGCCCGGATCTCCCAAGGGCGGGGGCCTTGAATTTGCGCTGCAAGTATTTGCCGGCTTACTCGTTTTCAATTTGTTTGCCGAGGTGGCAAGCAAAGCCCCAAATCTGGTGGTGGAGCAACCCAATCTGGTCAAGAAAGTCATATTTCCCATTGAGCTGCTGAGCTGGGTCACTGTCGTTTCGGGCCTTTTCCATTTGCTGATTAGCGCGAGCACCTTGCTCGTAGTCCTCCTGCTTGTGCGTGGCGCCATTCCCGTAACAGCCTGGGCGTTGCCGTTTGTCCTGCTGCCCTTTGTGCCCTTGCTGTTGGGGTTGGGCTGGTTCTTTTCCGCGATTGGCGTCTTTGTGCGCGACATTGGACCCATCATGGCCATGGTGGTGAGCTTCATCATGTTCTTGTCACCGATCTTTTATACCGTGTTGTCGCTGGACCCCGAATGGCAGTTTTGGATGAATTTGAATCCATTGACCTTGATTGTTGAGCAGGTGCGTGCAGTGTTGCTGCAAGGGCAGTGGCCAGCGTGGGGTGCGTTGGGGCTCTATGCGCTGTTGGCCTGTATTTTTGCAGCGCTGGGGGCAACGTTCTTTCAGTTAACCCGCAAAGGGTTTGCCGATGTCCTCTAATTTCGCCATTCAAGCCCAACACTTGGGCAAAGCCTTTCAGCTCTACGAGCGCCCTATCGACCGGTTAAAGCAAATGCTGATGCGTGGCCGCAAGCGCTACTACAAAGAATTCGCAGCATTGCATGACGTGAGTTTCGAACTGCAAAAAGGCGAGGTCCTGGGGTTGGTGGGGCGCAACGGTGCGGGCAAGTCTACGCTGCTGCAGTTAATCTGCGGGACGCTGAATCCATCAGGCGGCAGCGTTGCAGTGCATGGTCGTGTGGCAGCACTGTTGGAGTTGGGCGCCGGATTTAATCTGGAATTTACCGGCAAAGAGAACATTTACCTCAATGCGTCTATTCTCGGCCTCAGTACTGCAGAAATAGACGCCCGCTATGATGAAATCGTCGAGTTTTCGGGCATTGCAGATTTCATTCACCAGCCGGTCAAGACGTATTCCAGCGGCATGTATGTGCGGTTGGCGTTTTCCATCGCCACAAGCGTGGACCCTGACATTTTGATTATTGACGAAGCCCTTTCAGTGGGCGATGGTGCATTTGCACGCAAGTCCTTTGACCGCATCATGCGATTGAAAGAAAAGGGTGCGACCATTTTGTTCTGCTCACATTCCATCTACCAGATTGAAGCCCTCTGTACCCGTGCACTGTGGTTGGACAAAGGCGTTGTTCGGTTGATTGGAGATCCTGCCACCGTGGTCGCAGGCTATCAGGCATTTCTGGATCGCGATTCGGCTCCCGCGGCGGTAGGGCAGTCCACATTTGTATCGTCGCCAACGGGGCATGCTCATATTTTGAGTGTGGTGACCAAAGTCGACGAGAGTGCTGGCAATGTCCTGTACGTGCAAAGCGCCAAGCAGACATTTACTTTGAGCGTTGGCTTTGCGTCAGACCCGCAATTGCCATCACCGGTCGTAGCCATGACTGTGCATTCGCCTGACGGGCGGACCATCACCAGCAGCAGCACGCAAGTCGATGGCATGGTGCTTGACCGCGATGGAGCAGGGCGTGGCACGGCAACCATTGCGTTTCCAAAAATTCCGCTACTCAAAGGCGAATATTCCATTGCCGTGTATTTGTTGAGCGAAAACGGAATTCATGTATATGACACGGCGGCCAATGTTGCAACCTTGCACTTCAGCCAGGAAAACCTGGAGCAAGGCGTGGTCTCCTTACCCCATGCCTGGACCAGTGCACCGCATGCTGAATCATTGGCTGACCGACTGAGTAACGCGGCTGCACCTGCTTAACAATGGTGGCCCTATGCGGCATCAGCGATTCAGTGGATTCCAACTGAGCTGTTGCAGGATGCTCCAGATGCTACCCTTGCGGCTGGACTGAATCGCCATACGCTTTCTCCAGAAAAGCGGAATCCCTTGAATAGCATCCCGTTTTGCCTTGAGGATTAGTGTTTTTTTGCCTTTGAGTGTGAACCACAACACTGCTACCAAATTCAGCGCAATATGCGCAGGGAGAAATACCCAAAACAAAAATCCGGGCATGTTCTTAACGTAGGCCCAAACCAGATTGCGGTGCCCGTGGTAAATCTGCGCATCACTGTGTTTGCCAACGAAAGCTGACCCCAGGTGTTGGATTAGCGCAGTCGGAACATACAAAGACCGGTATCCTGCCAAACGCAGCCTAAAGCCCACATCGATGTCTTCTACATAGAGGAAAAAATCCTCATCGAATAGTCGTATGGCTTGCAGCGCTTCTACTTTGTACAGCGCAGCTGCCGCGCAAGGCGCAAATATTTCGCGCTCCACATCGTATTGGGCACTGTTTGCGCGGCCGTGCGCTTGCCGCCAGGGCAATCCACTAACGTGATAGGCGTCACCGATGCCGTCGAGCATACTTTGGTCCGTGTCACTGAACATTCGGGAGCCAAATGAGGCATAGTGCGGGCTTCGTTCAGCGGCCTGTACGAGGTTCTGCAGCCAGTCTTTGTGTGGGAACGCATCGGGGTTGAGCAGTGCAACCCATGTGCCCAATGGACAAGTCCTCAGCGCATGGTTTACGCCACCGGCGAACCCCAGGTTCTTGTTCAGGTGCAAGACGGTTACGAGGGGGAAGTCTGCGTGTATGGCTGCCACGGAGTCGTCGGAGCTGTTGTTGTCGACGACGACCGTAGAAAAGTCAGCGAAGCTTTGCTGTGCAAGCGCGGCAAGGCATTGACAAATCATGCCACCACCATTGAAGTTGACAATCACAACCGTCACCAAAGGGGCTGGGCGGGCAACTGCTACGTCAAACGTTGTGGGCATAGGGATATGACGCGCCGTCGCGTGGCAGTTTAGTTTGCAGAGGAGCCTTGGGTGGTTTGCGGCGCGCACCAAATGCGGTTTGCAATGTCAAGCTGAAAGACCATCGGTTGCTTCACGCCCCAGTGGGTGCTTTGTATGGTGAGATTGGGATTGTAGTAAGGGTCGCATTGGGCCAACGTCGCGCGCCATTTTTGTACGAACTTTGCAGAATCTGCGGGGTGTGGATCTTCTTTGGCTTTGCCGCGCGTGTACGACTCATGGTGTACCAGTTCTGCTTGCGCGCAATACAAAATGCGATAACCGGCTTCCCGAACACGCAAACACAGATCGACGTCGCCAAAGCCTACAGCTAAGTCTTCGTCATAGCCACCAACAAAATCAAACACGTCCTTGCGTATCAAAGCACAAGCTGCAGTGACTGCAGACATTTCATGGTTTGTGATCAACGCTGCGTGGTAGCCTGGCGCAGGTGAGCCGTCTTCTGCCACGGCATCTGCGAACTTCCCGTAGTGTTCGGCAATGCCATACATACCAACGCAAACGCCAGCGTGCTGTATAGATTTGCGGTCTGGGTAGAGGAGTTTGGCGCCGACCATACCTACGTCGTGCATTTGGCCTAAGCCCATCATTCTCTCTAACCAACCGTCGTGAATGGCCTCGATATCGTTGTTGCAGAACAAGTAGTGCGAGTAATCGCCTTCCAATTGGGCAACTGCCCAATTGTTGATGGCAGAGAAATTGAAAGGTCCGGCATAGCGCAGAAGGGTATGGCTTGTGGATAGCTGAGCAAAGTAGGTGATCGACTCCGGGTCATCGGATGCGTGGTCAATGACCACAATGTCATACGCTACATGTCTGACCGTTTGTGCGATGCTGTCAATGCACTGGCGAACCAAGTCTCCGCAGTTTTTGGTTGGGATAATGATCGCAACTTTCAAAGCCTCGCGAAGTGGGTACTGCACGTCAAAAGTATTGAAAGATGATCCATCCTCCACCAGCCCGATGACACCCCGCCGCTCAAGATGGCGTTCAATCGCAATGCGAGATTCCGCCATTGCCTGCCCTCTTTCTTTGTGCGACAGCGGCTGAATCGGTTGACGCCAAATCGTGAGGGCCTCTGGAATGTGCGCAATTTTTTTGGCAGCGTCTACCGCTCGTAAAGTCAAGTCATAACGGCTTGCATATTCCAGTGATTGGTCAATGCCACCTATCTTTCTGAGCACTTCGGTGTTGGCGACCAGCATGTGGTCGATATATGGATGTGCGCGCAGGTACTCTAAAGAGAACGCTGGCCGATAGTTGTGTCCAACCAACTGGTAGCCGTTGTGTGACGCAATTGCTTCATCTGCGTAAATGAGGTCCGGGCCATCTTGCCCAATGCATTGGGCAATCCGGAACAATGCCTGCGGTTCCAGTACGGCGCCACAATCGAGCAGCATCGTGTAGAGGCCGTGGGCCATTCCAAGGTCCATGGCAATACTGGAGGATGGTTGAGTTGCCGTGTTTGTTACTGATGTGCTGATGCGCGCATCATTGGGCGCGATGTCATCGATGATCTTGCGGGTGGCATTCAGTGCAGATGATTCAACAGCAATGCACAGCTCCCAATTCTCATAGACCTGAGCCACGATTGACCGGACTAATTCCGGTAGTGAAGATTTGCGCGTCGAATCGACCGTTGTGAAAATGGATACCAGCGGTTGACCCGACATGCCTTGCATGTGTTTAAAAACCCCCAGAATAGCATTTGAGTCAAAAGATTTCAGATATTGATTGGACCAGAGGCGCTGGTAGTCCATTTCAAATGGCAGGCGCCGGACGACCTCTCTTGCTAGGGTCCATCCATTGCTCCGCCATGCTCGAGCTACGTGTTGAATGTTGGAAAAAGTGGCACTGGGAGTTCCCAAAAATGGGCGCAAATAGAAAAATACCTTGTGTGAGTGGATGATGATGGCTTTGGCCAAACGCACCGGACCGCGCAGAGGCCAGCGGTTCAAATATTCTTTGTACGTCATTCGGTTTTTCCAGCGCGCCGATTGCCGCGTAAGGCAGAGATGAGAGAGCGGATCGGGCCAGTTACCTTCCACGACGTAGAATTTTGCAATGCCTCCATGCGATTGGTAAGTGCATGGATGTGTGCCAATTGTCTCGACGATGTTTGCGATAGTTCCGTTATTTCATTGCGTAAACCTGCTATTTGAGTAGCAAACTCCTCGGTAGTCTGGAATTGCAATCGTTCTGGTTCTGATGGTGTCGTAGCGCGCGCGGCGTTGGTGTTCGGTATATGTTCTATTGCGGTGTGCTTGGCAATCTGCGACGAGAAGCCTTGGGCGACAGGCTGATTGGGGTCGTTCAAAAAAATGCATCCGCCCTCGAACAGCGATCGTTCAAATAAGACAGGGCTTTCCGATTGAAAACCGGCGTCTGGGTGTTGGTCTACCGATTCGACCTCGGCACGCACGGCCCTTGCCGCGCTGCCACGAATTGCAGTGACGAGCAGGGCCAGGCCATCTGGGAGCAGCTGACTGCCGTCGTCCAAAATCATCAGATATTTGCCGGTCGACTGCCGCATGGCAGCATTGGTTCTAGCGGCAAGGGAGTCCTCGGCATCTGACTGCATGGCGGTCATTGGGAATCTGCCGCAGGTTGGTGGCAGACTTGTTGATACCTTCGCATCAGCCGTTGTTACGATGACTTCGACATTGCTATACGTCTGCAAGGCTACTGAGTCCAGCGCGCTATTTGGTATGCCCGAGCCTCGACTGCAAATAATGACGCTTACCAATGGCACATCACTTGGCACCATCACGAGTCCCAGGCTTCGTTGTCTTTGGTATTCTGACTCGTAGACTTCTAGAGGGGCGGTGGCCAATTCGTCGCGTTGCAAGACGCGATAGGCTTCTGCTGCGTGAACTTGGGGCCCCAATGTGTAGCTGCGGAATCGGTTCAAGGCTTGTATCTGCTGGTCGTAAGCCTGCCCTTGCAACTGGGATTCAAAGCAGGCCATGGCGCGCTGCTTTGTTTCAACCAAATCGCTGATGTCCAGCATGAAATTCGGTCGCGGCATGGGTACACCAACCTCATACATTACGAGTTTGGTTGACGAGCGGGTGCGTCGTACGGCTTCCAGAGCTGCCATGCCTAATACGCGATGGTCCGGGTGCATCTCATAAATGGAAGGCGCAAATACGCCATCGGGTTTAAAAGCATCAATCGCGTCCACTATGCGCAGCACCAACGGCTCGCCGTACTCCAGCCCTCGATCAGGCAGACTCCAAAAGTCCGGGTTCCCGTAGCCCAGAATATTGCCGGCCCTGCGACTTTCATCTTGCCTGGTAGCGGCATAGGCCTGCGTGTCAGAGCTGTGCTGCTGAAAATCGCCACCTGTCACCACAATGACATGCGATGAACCACCTTCAGCAACTTGCCGCACAATGGCGCCGCCGCATCCAAATACTTCATCGTCCGGATGTGGGGCAAGGACCAAAATGCGGCCCATGCCAAAACTGGGTGTCGCCTGATACGGAATGAGCCGATCTTCCATCTTCGCCTTCGTTTACAAGCTAGTTTAAAATCCGCTTTTCCCTTTGGAACCCATCAAGTTGAGCAAACGTCTAGGCGAAATTTTAATTGAGCGCAACAAGTTGGACGCCACCAACCTAGAGCGCGCATTGCGCCTGCAAGAGTCGGCCAACGGTGAGCGCCTAGGGTCACTGCTGATTCGCTCCGGCTTTGCGGCGGAGCGTGACGTTGTCGACGCATTGTCGGTTCAAATGGATGTGCCGGTGGTAGCCGCATCCGAATATCCAGAGCTTCCCGTGTTGGAAGAGCGCGTTGCAGTCCGATTCATCAAAGAGTCCAAGGCTTTGCCTTTGCACGAAGATACAGATCATCTTGTGCTGGCCATGGACAATCCGATGGATGGCTATGTGGTCAACGCCTACCACTTGGTTACACAGCGCAAAATTGTCGTGCGTTTGGCGGTCCCCTCTGAGCTGGACTCCGCCTTTGAGCGCCTTTATGGCAGCGGTAAAACTTCAATGGACCAAATCGTTGGCGACGTGGAGACGCGCGACGACGAAGGTGGCAATGAAGACCTTCAGCAGCTCAAAGAGTTGGCATCAGAAGCGCCCATTATTCGTTTGGTCAGTCTCATCATCAGCCATGCGCTGGAAGCCCGTGCGTCTGACATCCACATTGAACCGTTCGAAAACCGATTGATCGTGCGCTATCGAGTTGACGGCGTTATGCACGAGGTTGAGTCGCCTCCCCGCAGGTTCTCGGCTGCCGTGATTTCGCGCATCAAAATCATGGCCAGTTTGGATATTGCGGAACGTCGCCTCCCGCAAGATGGCCGCATCAAGCTGCGCCTGCAAGGTAAGGAAATTGACCTTCGCGTATCAACTGTGCCGACCATGCATGGCGAAAGCGTTGTCATGCGTATTCTGGACAAAAGCGGCACATCGCTGGACTTTGTAACGCTGGGCTTTGATTCTGAAGTGCTCAAGCGCTTTGAACAAGTGCTAATGCAACCGCACGGCATTGTTCTGGTTACCGGGCCAACCGGGTCAGGCAAGACCACCACGCTGTATACGGCACTGGACAAACTCAACAAGCCAGATATCAAAATCCTTACCGTGGAAGACCCGGTTGAGTACCAGATGGAAGGCATCAACCAGATACAGGTCAAGCCCCAAATTGGGCTCACCTTTGCCAATGCTTTGCGTTCCATCGTGCGTCAAGATCCAGACGTGATCATGATCGGTGAAATCCGTGATTTGGAGACCGCACAAATTGCCGTTCAGTCTGCCCTTACGGGTCACATGGTGCTCTCCACACTGCACACCAACGACGCGGCCAGCACCATCAACCGCTTGTTAGACATGGGCATGGATGACTACTTGCTCACGTCCACCGTCAATGGCATCTTGGCACAGCGCCTGGTCCGTACACTGTGCACGCAGTGCCGGGAGTCCTACACGGCGTTGCCAGAGGTGGTGCAAGAAATGCAACTCGAACGGTATACAACGGTCAAACCTGTCAGGTTGTACCGCCCGGTTGGCTGTACAGCGTGCGGCAGTACGGGCTATACCGGTCGAGTCAGCATCGTAGAGCTACTGGCCATGTCAGACACCATTCGTGGCATGGTCATGCGCCATGTCACAGCCGGTGAAGTTCGCCAGCAGGCAATTGCCGAGGGTATGCAAACCATGTATGAGAATGGCCTTGCAAAGGCTGTGGCCGGCGTGACGACGATTGAAGAAGTTTTGCGCGTCACGCGGGAGGACTAACTCTTGCCACTCTATCGCTACAAGGCGGTTACGCCAACCGGAGAGACCCAAGAAGGTGACATGGATGGTGCGATGCAGTCCGCCGTGGTGGAGCGATTGCAAAGCATGGGCTTTATCCCGATTCGGGTTGAAGAGACGTCTACCCGGATGGCAGTTGCAACCCATAGCAATGGGTTCTTTAGCAAAGACCGGGTTACCCAGGACGATGTGGCGGTATTCACCCAAGAAATTGCGACGCTGCTCAAAGCTGGGCTGCCGCTGGACCGTTGCCTTGAAATTCTGATCGGACTGTCAGCCAACGAGCCCGTTCGCCAGCTCATGAACCAACTGCGTGAGGATGTACGCGGTGGTATGGCCTTGTCAGCGGCTATGGAGGCGCGGCCCGGTGTTTTTACCCGCTTCTATCTCAATATGATCCGTGCAGGCGAGGCCGGGGGGGCACTGGATGCGGTGTTGCAACGTTTGACCGAATTCATGGAGCGCTCCAAGGAGTTGCGCGAGACCGTCAAATCAGCACTCATCTACCCTGCCATCTTGGTGGGAGTGGCGGTGTTGTCGGTGGCCATCTTGCTCATGTGGGTCGTGCCGCAGTTTTCTCAAATGTTTGAAGAGTCGGGCAAAGCATTGCCTATGCCCACGCAAATCGTAATCGCCGCAGGCGACGGCGTGCGCAACTATTGGTGGCTCATGCTGTTGGTGGCGTTTGGTGTCTATTCGTGGTTTGCCCGGCAGATGCGCGAACCGGCTTCTCGATACCGTTGGGACCGGCGGATACTTCAATTGCCTTTGGTAGGCGATTTGGTTGGCAAGTTGGAAGTGGCTCGGTTCTCCCGCACGCTGGGTACGCTCATTGGCAATGGGGTGACTTTGCTGGCAGCACTGTCCATCGTCAAAGAAACTTTGAACAACACGGTCATGTCAAAGGCGTTGACCGATGTCGCAACCCAGCTCAAAGAAGGCAAGGGCTTGGGCAAGCCGCTCATGGAAACAGAGCTATTCCCCAAGCTGGCGGTACACTTGGTCATGGTCGGTGAGGAGACTGGCAAGCTGCAGGAAATGCTGATCCGCATTGCCGATATTTACGACCGCGAGGTGCATAGTGCCGTTAAACGCTTGCTGGCGCTCATGGAGCCTGTACTTATTTTGGGCCTTGGCCTTGTCATTGGCGGCATCATCATGTCCATTCTGGTTGCAATACTGAGTGTGAATGATTTGACGATGTAGTTAGCCAATCCAACCTTATTTTTGGAGAACGTATCGATGGTAAGCAAGCAATCTGACTCACGTAAACGTGGTTTCACGTTGATCGAGCTATTGGTGGTATTGGTCATTTTGGGGCTGTTGGCAAGCGTTGCAGGGCCCAAGGTTCTAGGTTACTTGGGCGGTGCCAAATCGGACACAGCCAGGCTTCAGATTGAGGAGTTTGGTGCGAGTTTGGACCTCTTTAAGTTGGAGACTGGGCGTTACCCAACTACTCAAGAAAGTTTGCAGGCGCTGGTGCAGCAACCTGCGGGCTTGGTGGGATGGAACGGCCCTTACCTTAAAAAGAAAACCTTGCCCAAAGACCCGTGGGGCAATGACTACCGCTATACATCCCCTGGTCAACACGGACTTTATGACATTAGCTCCCTCGGAGCTGATAACAAAGAAGGTGGTGACGGTGAGAACAAGGATATCAACGGTTGGGAAGACAAGAAATAAGCTCGCCCAACCAGGCAGGGTTTACTTTAATTGAACTCCTGGTAGTGTTGGTCATTATGGCGCTGGCGTATACGTTGGCGTCACCCTTGATTTCGTCTGGATCTTCTGGTGCGGAGCTCAAGGCATCGGCGCGCCAATTGGCGGCTGGCCTGCGCAAAGCGCGTAGCGATGCTGTGGCTAGACGGCATGAAACCACGTTAACCGTAGACGTTGAGGCGCACCAATTTCAGCTCAGCAGTGATCAACGCTCGTACCGTTTGCCAAAAAGTGTTGCTATACAGCTCTTTACAGCGCAGAGCGAGCTGATGAATGGTGGCGCCGGCGCCATTCGGTTTTTCCCAGACGGCGGGTCCACGGGTGGTCGTATCTCGGTGACATCGCATGCCCGCAAATACGAGGTGGATGTCAACTGGCTCACGGGCCAGGTGGTCATCCTGGATTAGCCATGCGCAGAACTAGCCGGGGCATGACGCTCATCGAAGTGCTGGTCGCCTTCGTTGTGCTGTCGCTCACCATGGCCGTAATTTTTCAGATTTTTGCAGGCGGCATGCGAAATGCCCGCTTGTCCAACGGCTATAGCCGCGCGGTTTTTCTGGCGGAGTCCAAGCTTGCCGCAGCGGGGGTTGAGCGACCGTTAGTCATGGGGGGCACTAGCGGGCAGGCGGGGCCTCATATTCAGTGGCGCGTCGACATCACACCCGTCGATGACGGAAATTCAACCGAGCAACAATTGATGTTCATGCGCCTGTACCAGGTTCGCGCTTGGGTAGGTTGGGCGGAGGATGGACATGAGCGCCACATCGAACTGGAGACGCTCAAGTTGGGGCCTCGCCAATGAACGTTCCTTTGCAGCGACGCTCGTCTGCCCACAGCGGCTTCACGCTGCTTGAACTGCTGATATCCATCACGTTGTTGGGGCTAATTCTCGTTTTGTTGTTCGGCGGATTGCGTCTGGGTGTACGCAGTTGGGACGCGGTTCAAAGGCAAGTTGACAACCTGAACTCGGTACGTTCGATCGAAGGGTTTTTGCGCACGCAAATGGAAAAGGCGTACCCCTACACTTGGAAAGCAATACCAACTGCTCAACTCGCATTTCTGGGTGAGCGCAACAAGGTGCAGTTTGTCTCCGAAATGCCGCAGCGCATTGGCAGTGGTGGTTTGTTTGCGGTGTCCCTTGAAATAGAACAGACGAATGCAGGTCGTCGGCTGCTTTGGCGCTATATACCTGTTAGTGCTGAAATGAAGGATTTCTCGACACTCGAGCAGGCCAAAGAAATGGTACTGGCTGGCGCGGAGTTGAGCGCCATTGATGAAATAGGCCTCTCCTACTTGGGGCGGGAAAATCCTGCTTCGGAGCCGGCGTGGTCTGATCGTTGGGACAGTAAAGTTACACTTCCTTTGTTGATCCGCATTCACGTGCGGCTGGCAGATGGCACTGACTGGCCCGATTTCGTGGTCGCGCCCCAATTGACTTCCGGAGTGCCGCGATGAGGCGAAAACAGCGGGGCATTGCCCTCGTTTTGGTGCTCTGGGTCATCACTCTGCTGGCGGTGATTGCTGGCAACTTTGCTTTTAGTATGCGCGGCGAGGCCAAGATCGCGCGCAATCTGCTTTCCACCGCACAGGCCAAGGCGCAAGCCGATGCGGGTATTCATAGGGCATGGTATGAATTGCTGAAATCACCCAATGACCTGCAGCGCTGGAAGGGTGATGGCGTGGCCCACGAAATTGCTTTGCCAGAGGCAGAACTGCGGGTCACCATCCAGGATGAGTCTGGTAAAATTAATCTGAACACTGCGTCTGAGCCACTGCTCAAAGGGCTCTTCAGGTCCGCTGGTTTGAGCGAGGATGCCAGTGTCGCGCTGATTGATGCCGTAGTAGATTGGCGCGATGCAGACAAACTAAAAAGGCTTCATGGGGCAGAGGAAGAGGACTATCGTGCAGCCGGTAAAAGTTACGTTCCTTCCAACGCCGCATTCGAAACGGTCAATGAACTGCGACGCGTCTTGGGTATGTCGCCCGAGGTGTATCGCGTGATTGCTCCAGCATTGACAATTTACTCCCAGCTGCCTGGTATTAATTCGGCGGCCGCGCCGCGTGAAGTTCTCTTGGCATTGCCTGGCGTGAATCCTGCCCAGGTTGAGCAGTATTTGGTGCAGCGAGAAAGCCAGCTTGCTAGTGGGCAAAACGCCCTGCCGTTTGCAGGAACCGGTGCTTTTGAGTCGCCCTCTGCCGGACTTTCAGCTTTTTCGATTCGCAGCGCGGTCAAAATGGCGGATGGAACAATGTTTGCACGGCAAGCGATTGTGCGGCGGTCGCAGGATGCCAAACACCCCCTGGTGGTGCTGGCGTGGGGTGAGGGCGATGCCGAGCAATGAACGGAAATATGATGGTTACACCGATCGAAAATAGCAGGGTCACTCTAGACAAACTGAAAAAACAGATTGTCGGTAGCCGTTTCATGCGCTGGTGGGTTGCAGAGCTGTCCAGCTTGGTTCCGGGGTGGATGCGTTCGTCGGCGCTGGACGCGAGCCGATTTGCACCTGTACCGTTGCAATCGGTGCACGCTCAAATGACCCCGGTGCAGAGTACTTCAGCCCGCCTCCTAGCGCTTACGGTGCCCAATGACCGAATTCTGCGCAAAACAATTACGCTCCCCTTGGCTACGGAAGAAAACCTGCGCCAAGTGCTCGAGTTTCAAGTAGAGCAACACACGCCCTTTGTGCCCGGGCAGGTCTATTTTGGGTATTTGCTGAAATCGCGCGATTTTGAGCGTGGGCAACTGACGGTGGATTTCGTGGCCACGCCACGTGGCCCGGTCGACGCTGCGCTCAAGACGCTCAGTGAGTTGGGTACGCCCGCCCAAGCGGTGTTTTCGCAAGACATGCTCGCCGCAGACGAACTGCTCAACCTTCTGCCATCAGCACTTGCCACAAAGTCGTCGGCATTGCGTCTGGGTGCCAACCCATGGCTGGCTGGATTGGTTGGGGTGTTGGCGCTGGCTGCTTTGGCCATGCCTATTGTGATCAAGCGCGAGGCAGTTGTTCAAATGTTCCCTTGGGTCGAAAAAGGGAAGAAGGCCGCCGAAACAGTTGATGCCATGCGCCGTGAACTGGATGCGCGGGTTGAACAACACAACTATTTACTGGAGAAGCGACAGCTTTCGCCTACCGTCATCCAGGTGCTGGAAGAGCTGACCCGCGTCTTGCCAGACGATACGTGGGTGCAAGCGCTGGATCTGAAGGGTAAAGAACTCCAGATCCAGGGCGAAACAGCTTCGTCGGTGCGGCTTATTGGGCTATTTGAGCAGTCTAGTTTGTTCAAAGATGCAAGCTTTCGTTCGTCGTTGACCAAAGGCCAGCTCGTCGGGACTGAGCACTACCAGTTGGCACTGCAAGTGCGGCCCGCCCCGAAACCTGCATCCGCACCTGCGTCTTCACCCACTTCCGCGTCGGCTTCTGCGCCCGCAGTGGCGGTGTCAGGCGTACCGCTGCAAGCGGCATCAGTCCCGCAAACCGCTGGGTCTGCCCCGCAACCGGCCGGAGAGAAAAAGCCATGACACCATTAACCCCCAAACAAAGTAAAGCCGCTGCCATAGCCCTCTTGGTCGTGCTGGTCGTGCTGGTCATCGGCGCAGTGGCCTTGCCCGTGTGGTGGCTAAACCAACGTTACGGCGGCGCGGTGGACGAGGCAGCTACACGATTAGCTAAGTATTCGAGAATCGTTGGTATGCGCGACGGACTAGTGACCAGGGCGATGGAAGTCAAGGCGCTGGAGGCGAATCACCATTTTCTCAAAAGTGCCAGCCCGGCACTTGCTGCGGCTGAGTTGCAAGAGCAAGCCAAGGTCATTCTGGATGAAAACGGTGGCAAGCTCAATAGCATACAAATTTTGCCGCACAAGGACGATGGTCAATACAGGCAGGTGTCTGTCGCCTTGCAGTTGACAGCACCCCTGAGCGCGGTCAAGGCCATGTTGTATGCGTTGGAGTCGGCTCACCCCTATCTGTTTATCGACAATTTCTCCATGCGCTCGATGAACATGAGCGCGACACGCAACGATGGAGCCAATGAACCGGAACTGCTAGTTGTGTTCGATTTGACCGGTTACGCCTTAAAGGGTGCGCAATGAAGACAATCGCTGCACCGGAAAAATACCTGACTATTGCCTTGGCAGTTATGGCGTTGTTGCTCGCGGGCGTCTTGTACTGGGAATGGGACCAAGGCCTGCGCCTTGAGCAAGATTTGTTAAAACTCCGCAAAATTCCGGTTACTCCGGTCGCTGGTGCCGGTGTTTTGCCAGAGTTCGCGTTGCCGGATGCTGAAACCGGTTTCCCGGAGCTGATTTCCCGGTCCCTGTTTTCTCCAAGTCGCCGATCTTCAGCATCGGCGGTTAAGGGGGGGCGGGGTTCCATGCGGAAAGGCCAATTTGCGTTGGTTGGCGTGTTGATAACTCCCAACCAGCGCTCGGCACTGCTCCGTGATGTGCAGACCAATAAGACCGAGACGGTAGCCTTGGTGGGCGTCGTGCGGGGTATGACTTTGGGCGAGGTTGAATCCTCGCGTGTAGTATTACGACAAGGCGCGGAGAGCGAAGAGCTCATCCTCAACGTGCAAACAGGCCCCAGAGTACCAGGCGTGCCGCAGCCCCCTGGCGCCCCCGTGCCGCAACCTGTCGCCGCACCCCCTGCGCCCATTGCAACAGCCTCTGCGCCAGCAACCCAAGCCGCTTCTGCCGCTGTGCCGCCTACGCCACCGGCATCGGCTGCGTCCGCACCTGCACGCGCTGCATCCGGCCCAAGGCCAACAGCGTCTGAAGCTACCGCGCCTCCCCGACCGGTTCAAGGTGTTTCGGCACCGCAGCCCTCGCCGAATGTGCGCAAGTAGCTATTAAAAGAGTAGCATGAAATATTCCCCATTCATTCAGAATGCCGGCGCCGCCCGGACAGTTAAGGAAGTCAAATGAACAAACACGTCCCCCATCGCCTGGCACTGGCCTTGGCCCTGATTTATTGCCTGCCCTTGGCGCTTGTAGGATGCTCGACGCAGCCTTCAGCACAAGCGGTGGCGGCGCCTGCGGCAGCGCCCTCTGTGTCACCGGCTTTGAACAATGCCACTGGCCCCAAAGGCGACACAACACCTAGCGGGCCGGTCCAAAGCGGCAAGCAGGCGGATGCCGATACCGCCGTCAAAATCATTCCTGGCACCGGTGTGTTTGTAAAGCCCGCAGCAGTTTTGCCAGCCCCTGCCGGCCCACAAGACATTGTGTTGAATTTTGAAGGCGCAGACCTGCGCGAAGTGGTGCGCGTCGTCATGGGCGATATGCTGAGCGAAAACTACACCATTGACCCCAAGGTCAATGGCACAGTCACCATCCACACCAGCCAGCCCATCAACCGCGCGGCGGTAACGCCCATTTTGGAAACTGTGTTGCGCATGAATGGCGCGGCCATGGTCAAGGAAAACGGCTCGTACAAAATTGGCCCGCTCAACAGTGCGTTACGTGGCTCTACTACGCCGCAACTGGGTGCACTGCAGCCCGGCTACAGCGTGCAGATCGTGCAGCTGCAATACATGGCCGCCCGCGAGATGTCCAAAATTTTGGAGCCTCTCTTGCCCGAAGGCAGCATCCTGCGGGTTGATGAGAGCCGCAACCTCTTGATGTTGGCGGGTGCCGAGGCTGAAATGCGCCACGCCCTAGAGACTGTCAGTGTGTTCGATCTGGACTGGCTGTCTGGCATGTCGGTGGGCCTCTTCACGCTCAAAAGCGTGGACGTAAAAAGCATACTGCCCGAGCTTGAATTGCTGTTTAGCGAAAAAGGCAAAAGCCCGTTTGCTGGCATGCTGCGAATCATCCCCATTGAGCGGATGAATGCCGTGTTTGTGGTCAGCCCCAGGCCCCAGTATTTGGAACAAGCAAGAGTGTGGGTAGAGCGCCTGGACCGCAATGGCGGCAAGAGTGGCACGCGGTTGCATGTGTACCCGGTGCAAAACGGCAATGCCGAAAAAATAGCGGCATTGTTGAGTCAGGTCATTGGCGGTAAGGCAACTACCGGCACCCCTGCAGCGTCTGTGGCGCCTGGCTTGGTTGGCGCATCTGTTGCGTCGTCGGGCGGGCCGGGACAGAACCCGCTAACCGGCGGTGCAGGTGGGCTCAATGGCGCTGCTGGTGGCGGGGCTTTGTTGAATGCACCCGGCGCAACGTCGCCGGGTACTGTAGCCACAGGCACTGGCGAGGCGCTAGGCCTGGGTGCCGGTAGCACTATCAAAATCATTGCAGACCGTGACAACAATGCACTGCTCATCATGGCCAACGGCGCAGAGTATGAAAAGATTGAAGAGGCCATCAAACGGCTTGATGTCGTACCCCGCCAAGTGTTGGTGGAAGTCACCATTGCCGAGGTCACTCTCACGGGCAATTTGAGCTATGGCCTTGAATGGTTTTTTAACAGCAACAACAACCTGTCGGGCATGCTGTTCAACTCTAATTCCAACACGCGTGCGCTTCCGTCTGACCCCACTGGGGCGGTAACTCCGCGCCTGCCGTTCTCGGCAGTCTGGCGTGCCAGTGGCGGCAATGTATCGGCTGTGTTGAGCGCACTGGCCAGCAATACCAAGGTCAATGTGCTTTCGTCGCCCCACATCATGGTGACGGACAACCAGATTGCCAAAATCAATGTGGGCTCCAGCGTGCCGGTTCAGGGCCAGAGCACATTTACCGGAGTTGCGGGCTCTGCCCCCGTTGTCACCTCGGTTGTCTACGTGGATACTGGTGTGGTGCTGTCGGTGCGGCCACACATTAATTCGGGTGGATTGGTCACGCTGGAAATCAGCCAGGAAGTGAGTGATGTGCAAGACGGCGTCACCACCACCGGGCTCAACTCCCCCACCATTAACAAGCGCTCGGCACAAACCACCGTTGCCGTGCAGTCAGGCGACACCATGGTTTTGGCGGGGTTGATCAAGGACGACAAGAACAACGGATCATCCGGCCTGCCGTTTCTATCGGAGATACCGGTTGTAGGCGCACTGTTTGGTGCCAAGAGCGACACCAGCACCCGCAGAGAGCTCATCATCACCATCACGCCGCGTGTTGTGAACGATGGTGTGCAGGCTCGCGAAGTCACCGCAGAGTTCCGCAAAAAGCTCACCGGCATGCGCAAGCTCAATGGCGATGCTGCCGGCACGCTCACAGGCGAAGAGAGCACGAAGCCCTGAGTGGAAGACGCAAAACGTAACTAAATTTCTTGCATGTGTGTTGCATTTAGGGAACACAGGTGCAAAAAGCCTCACAAATCACTTGGAATCTCTTTGACCTGCCAAGTGTTCTTTTGTACATTGGCAGCATGCGTCAGGGAACTGGCCATCCGGCAGAGCAACTTGAAGTTTTTTTGACCGGTTTAGTCAATCCATGTACAATGGATTTCGTTAGTGCAAAAAGGTAGTACACTGGGCGCGGTAATTTATTGCCATCCTGGATGTATGAATTATTTTATTTTGGCCAAAATAGGAAACGTAAACATGAAAAAAACTTTTCAAAAGACTCTGATCGCTGCTGCCGCTGGCGTGGCTCTGATGTCTGCTGTCGGTACAGCTAACGCGAACTCGCTGCTGTTCCCTTACTTCACCACTAAGACTGGTGCGCAAACCGTTCTGAGTCTGTACTCGCAAGACGCAAACGATACCGTTGGCGTTCACTATGTCTATAACTATGGCACTGCTTGCACTCACTTTGATGCATACGGCAAGCTGACCGCACACGACATCTTGAGTCACTCTGTTGCTGCAACAACTGTTGGCGGTTTCGGTAAGGCTGTGTCCTCTGACACTTCTACTCCAGTCTACTTCCCATTGGCTGACCAAGTTGGTTTCTTGATCGTGTCTTCTCGTGATAGCGCTTTGACTGACTCCATCCAAGGCAGCGCTGCTATTGTTGATCCTTCTTCCGGCTTGGTAGTGTCCTACGCTGGTATTTCCAATGGCGTGGCTACCAATGGCCCTGGTGCAGCTGGTGTGAACGAAGGTAACTTCAATGCCATCACTGATGTCAACTTCCCATTGACTTACCTGCCTACAGCGCTGGTTACCACTTCTTGGTATGGTGTTGTGACTGGTGACAATCGTCCTTCCATTTTGGCTGGTTCTAACTGGGGCGGCACTTACACCATCAGCAACAACGGCAATGTGTACAACAACGACGAAGTGGCTTACTCTGGTACAGCTACCAAGTCAATCACTTGCGCTGGCTCGATCTTGGCTACAGATTTGGGCACTACTGCTCAAAACGCAGCCCTTGGTACCAATGGTGGTGTGATTCGTGCAACGGGTGCAGTGGGTGCTGCCGCGACTCAGTCGTCTGGTGTTGTCCTGTTGAAGTTGCAAGCTGTTCAAGCTGCCGTTGGCGCTCCTTTCGCAGGCAAGCAATTCCTGCATCGCGAAGTCGCAGGCAACTAACAGTTGTTTGTTGCTGGTGTGACTGTAGTTTTACAGTTGCACTGCAAAAAAAGCCCCGTCTTTGCGGGGCTTTTTTTTGCATGTCATTTGTTGAACTATTTCTGGGCGATGGTATCTGTTGCTTATCACCCTTTTTTTTGGAATCTGCCTCGCTGTATGAAAATCTCACTCAAGACCGTACTGCCACTATTTGTTGTCTCTGCGCTGCCATATTTTCTGAGTGGCTGTGCTCAGCTTGCTAGTGAGCGTTCACCCTACAACATACTCGCAGAGATAGATGACATCAGCACAGGTGGTATACAAACTCTCCCGTCTGTGGTTGCACAGAACGGAACGTTGTCGATATTGCATGCCAATAAAGAAGGCCGCGTAGTCCTGCAAAGTGGCGTGCAAAAGCAACTGCTAGACACAACAGCCCGCGTCAAGAATGGGGCAAGTTACTTACAGTTGAATCCCGTTGGCGCAGGGCTTCAAGCACTCTGGTGGTCGCACCAAGATGGCAAGAATATCTATTTCACCTCGCGTCCCGCGCCAGATCAGACTTTTTCGGACGTAAGCATGGTCAATGATGACCACGGTGTACTGCCCCCGTACTCCATCGCCAGTGGCCAAAAATCAGGAGCAGTGGGAGTCGCGTATCAGGACGAGCGCTTGCCGAGATTCCAGTCATTTTTTAACCGTTCAGTGGATGCTGGCCGTACATGGCCGCGGCCTGACGTGAGAATGGATGTCCCCGCCGCTGGTGATATAAGGTCAACGTTCGTCGCCGAAACCCATTTAGTCCAAACTGAAAGAATTTGGCTGACGGTTTGGGTAGACACTATTCCCTCAAGTGAAGGTCCCTTCCGCATTATCGCGCGCGAGAGCGTAGACGAAGGCCAGACATGGGCGCCACCCAAGACCCTTTTTGTAGGTCAAAGACATATCTCCTCGCTGAAGGTATTGGCGCGTGGATCGAACATTGCCGTGCTTGCAGATGAGTTGAAGCGAGGCGTTTTTGCTGTCACCTCCAATGACCACGGGAAGCACTGGCGCACAAGTCATTCCGTCATTGGCAGTGAAGACGCTACCAACAGCGGTATAGAAGCCACGCTGGAATCTGGCTACGTACACCTGGCATGGAACTTGGATCGCGAAGGGCAAAAAACCCGAATCCAGGTAGCAACGCTCAGTTTTGACTCTGGCGATTGGACCGGAGCCAGTCAAAGACTGGACGTCAAATTCTTAGACAACACACGTTCAGAAGTACCGGTACTTGGGCACACTGCTAAAGGTGTGCCGGTAGCCGCTTGGATCGACTACCGCGACATTCGGCCAAATATTTACTTGGCCGCAACCTACGATCATGGAAATTCTTGGACTGCACCACAGCCAGTCCGAAAGCCCGGCACATTGTCACTTGGTTGGCCCAAGCTGCACGCATGGGGTGAAGACATAGCATTGGCCTTTGAAATATATCCAAACGACAAAAAAAATGAAGGGCGCTTCGTGGTTCAGAAGGTCAATATTGGCAGTGACCCGAAGTCTTTCACAACAAACGTCGTCGCACCGGTAGTCACCGATACCGCCCGCAAGGCCCGCCTTGAACAACGTGTTCAGGCCCTCTGGGATGCACGAATCAAAGCCGACTACGCTACAGCGTATGATTTTTTCGACTTCGCCTACAAGGTTTTCACGCCCAAAAAGAACTACTTGGAAAACACCGGTGTCATAACCTACATATCTGCAGCAATAGACAAAATCGACATTCGCGGCAATGAGGCCGATGTCACTACTAAGATACGCTACGAGATGAAACCATTTATATTGCCGGCGACGGGCAAGCCCATCTCAGTAGCGCCAGTGGACGTGGATTCACCCGGTTCATGGGTTTGGGTAGGAGACGACTGGTATCTTGTTTACAGCCCTGCTTTTGATGTGCCCGTTCTGAGATATTGACAACAAGTAACCGAGCGGTTTCACGCTCGGTTCTGTAATACCCATTGCTGTTTCCGAATCTATGGATACCGTCGATAAAAATGCACCATGTCCATGTGGTAGCACTAAGAAATACAAACACTGCTGCATGCGCAAAGACCAACAGGCGGCTCAGCAACGTCAGCAACAGCTACGACTGGTCCCATCGTGGCTGCAACTCGGCTTGCAAGCGTTGCAAAGCAACCAATTGGCCCATGCACAAGCACAATACAAACAGGTGCTCAGCTTAGCCCCAGACCACCCAGAGGCACTTCATTGGCTAAGCGTAATCTCCTTTCAGCGTGGTGATAAGGAAGCGGCTTTGGAACAGATTGCACGATTGGTAGCGTCGCATCCCGGTAACACTCTTTATCTCTCTAGTAAAGCAAATATGCTGAAAGAGTTGGGGAGGTATGAAGAGGCAATTGCTGCGTACGAGTCTTCGCTCCAATTGAAGCCGAATGCACCAGATGTTCTAAACAACTACGGAACAGCCCTAGCCATTCAAATGAAGCACGGCAACGCGGTGGCAAATTATCGCAAGGCTATCGCGCTCGCGCCGACATACGCGGATGTATACAGTAACTTGGCGGTTTCGCTGGAAGTTCAGGGCCACGAAGAAGAAGCGAAATCCCAATATTTGACAGCCTTACGATTGAATTCAAATCAATCATATGCACTAGCCGGCCTATCGAGACTTGAACACGAAAACCACACTCTAGCAGTTCAACTTGTCGAAAAGGCCTTGCAACTAAACCCAAACATTGGTTTGTGGTGGATGCAACTAGCACGCCTCGAGACTGCGCAGGGTAAAATTTCAAAAGCCAGGGCAGCCATTTCAAACGGACTAGCTGTGGAAGACTTTCCTGAGCTAAAAATATTTGACGCGACCTTGCTTCCATGCATTATGGGAACAAACGAAGAAGTAATGGCGAGTAGAGCTGAAATAGAAATCAAATTGGATCGCCTAATTCGCGACAAAGTAAAGTTTAGAGACAACTTCACAGAATTCGCATCCAATAATTTCTATCTCGCGTACCATGGGCAAAACGATCGTGCACTTCAAATGCGTCTTGCACAATTCCATGTTCAAGCACTCCCGCAGCTTCAATATATCGCGCCACATTGCCAGCGACGCCTCAACCACCACAAAAAGCGAAAGATCGGATTTGTATCCCTCTATTCACGTGCAAGTCATTCAGTAGGTGCTAGCTTCGCTGGAATTCTCAATGCAATTGCGGCTGATGAGCGTTTTGAGGTCACTCTTATAACGGGCGACTCGCTGACAGATGAGCAAATGGATCACGCTTATCCGGCTATGGACCGGAAAAGGGTACTACTTCCTAAAAAGCTCGCATTGGCACAGCAGGCTGTCGCAGCGCTGGAGCTCGATGTCATCGTGTACTTGGATATCGGGATGAACGCAGAAACGTACTCCTTGGCATTTGCTCGTTTAGCGCGAGTACAGTGTGTCTTGGGCGGTCACCCGGTAACTACAGGAATTCCGGCAATGGACTACTTCCTGTCTGCCGAAACAATCGAGTTACCTGAAGCCCAGGACCATTATTCTGAAAGACTTATCCGTCTGGAGCATGGTGCGTTTTTCTTCCGTCGTCCAGAAGTTCCCGTATTCAATAAATCCCGAACTGCACTCAACCTACCGGAGCGGGTCCACATTTACTTGTGTCCAATGACTTTGTTTAAGCTACATCCTGATTTCGACGCGGCAGTCGATGCCATCTTGTACAAAGACAAAGAGGGTGTTGTTCTATTCGTAGAAACACCAGGTAGACCGCTATATCAAGAACTGCTGGAGAAAAGATTCGATCGGACTATTTCTCCAGAGGTGCGCAATCGCGTCAAATTCCTTCCTTGGATCTCTGAGAAGGCGGACTTCATGCGTGTCTTGGAGGCGAGCGATGTTATTCTGGATCCGTTCCATTTCGGCATCGGTACCACTGCTATATGGACCACTGCGGTTGGCACACCGTTTGTAACCTTACCCAGCAAATACATGCGCGGGCGAGTCGGTTTCTTTTACTGCAAGATGCTGGGGCTCGAAAACGAGTGTGTGGCAACCGATAGAGACGACTATGTCAGAAAGGCGGTGGCCTTTGCTGAAAACCCTGCATGTCGTGCAAACATCAAGGCCCGAATTCTCGCTGCCAACAATGTTTTCTACGAAAACCAACAGGGCGTCGAAGACGTTAAGAACTTTCTCGCAAACTGTGATTTACCGGTGTGGAACTAAAGGCACCTACGTCTAACTGCATCTACGCCACGAAAGATCGTGCAGGGGTGCCTTGCATGTGGGTCGCCCACATGCTTTGTAGTGCGGTATGTAGGCTCTTTGCAATGCTGTGTGTTTGGCACTGCGCGGAATTCGTAAGTCTTTGGCGCAGCTCGGCACGCAGACGCGCCAATTCTTCTGAGCGCTGGGCAGCACGAATGGCTCTATCCATGTAGTCGTCGAGGCTCTCTGCGATGTACTCACGCAAACCGACGTGCAGCAGAACAGCAGCGCCAGCGCGTGAAACGGGGGTCGAACCTGCCAACGTTACAGTCGGCACGCCCATCCACATCGCGTGTTGAATCGTCGTTGCGCTCGGGTACGGAAATGCATCAAGGCACACATCCACTTTATGGTGCAACTTCAAATAGTCGTACGGCAGGCAACGTGGGAAAAACAACAGTCGCTCTTGCGCAAGCCCTGCCTTGGCACACGCCGCCAGGATACGGTCCTTGATAGGTCCGCAGTCAATTGCCCCAAGCAAGAGTCTGCTACCCTGTACGCGGGACAAGATGCCAATCCAAGCATCAACCACACGCGACGACAATTTACGTGGGTGATTAAAGGAGGCAAATGTAAACGGAGCGCCAGCGCCAGACGGAAGCTCATTCACTGCAGGGGACGCCCCGAGGAATTCGAACGGCAGGAACGCGGACAAATAAACCAGCCGCTCTATGAACAGATGCTCAAATCCCCCTGGGGGCAACCACCACTGATCGGCAAAATAATAGTCCACCTGCGGTACACCCGTAGTCCATGTGTATCCGAGCCAACTCACCTGCACAGGCGCCGCGCGCAGGGAAAAGACTTCCAAGCAGTTCATGGGAGTATGACCGGCCAAATCGATCAATACATCAACCTCATCCGCACGAATTCGCTGGGCCAGCGGCAACGACGCCATGCCGACTACAACGTGCCAGGAAACAAAAAGTTGTTTCAACTTGTGAGTCCAGTCGTCTGCTTCAAAAGAATTGCAGTATGCAACCAATTCAATATCATCTCTGGCAGCCAGATGCACCAAGACGGGCAGCAATGCCCGGCCAACAATATGGTTGTTAAAGTCGCCCGAAACTAGGCCTACTCTTAGGCGTCCCTCGGACCGGTGACTCGATTCGATTGTGGGAGGTCGACATTGACAGAACTTCTCATCGAGCAAATTGCCAAACGCAACGTGCCCGGCAAACAAGTCCTGTGCTGACCCGTTTGGCACTTGGGACCGATAGAACAGAAGCGTGCTGCGTGCCGCAACGTTCGTGCCGTCATACTTGAGTGACCGCTCAAGAAGAGCAATCGCATCCTCAATGCGGCCTTCTTCGCAGGCAAGATCCGCTAAAATCCTGTACCCATCGATGAGGTCTTCTTGCAAACACAAAGCGTGTTCGATGCTTGCGCGCGCTTCAAATGTGCGACCAGACGCATGCAAAGCCAGACCCAATTGTAAATGGCAAGCCCCGGAGCTTGGCTCAAGAGCGATCGTGTCTTGCGAAACTCGCAGAGCGGCCGCCGCAGAGTTCTGCACGAGGAGTATCGCCGCAAGATTTATGCGGGCCTGCATCAAACCAGGTGCGAGCTCAACTGCCTTGACAAGGTGTCGCTCCGCGTGGGCAAGGTCGCCTACAGCTCTAGCAACACTCGCCAACTCGACCCAGGCTGGGGCCAAACTGGGGTCGGCATCCAATGCCTCTCGAAGCGCTGGCTCTACTCCCTCCCAATGGTTCTCATCACGGTTAAGTATGGCGATGTTGTAGTGTGCTAGCGCAAACTTCGGATCGCACCGCAAAGCACTCTCATAGTGATTTCGCGCATCTGCTAGTTGCCCCGCAGCCTTGGAAGCATTGCCCAAGTTGTTGTGGGCCACGGCCCAACCAGGCTGTAATTCAACGGCACATTGGTACACGGAAACAGCAGCTTCAATCTGTCCAACACTAAGTAAGGTGTCAGCGTGCTGAAGCTGTGCCTGCGCGTCTTGTGGAAGCAAATACGCAGCCTTTGCAAATGCCTCCAGAGCCGGTTTTCCCTGACCTGCCAAGGCAGCGCCCAAGATACTCCAAGTAAGTCCGACGGTTGGGTATTGCGTTGTCAGATCGCTCGCTCGCTCTTCCAGTTCGGGGAATCGCGCCTCATAGTAAAGCTGTTCCAGCTGGCATAAGTCTTTGTCTGTGAGTGGCATTTCAAGAACGAGTAAGGTAGAAGAATCTAAAGTGGCACAATTCAACCCCGGTGGATGCCGCCGCTGGTCGCAAATTCGGTTTGCACTGTACTACGACTGGTCGCGCAGACCAATTTCAATGATTTAACCAGAGGCCGTTTGGAAACTGATATTGTGAAGATCGCAATCATGCAGCCCTACTTTCTGCCCTATATCGGATACTTCCAGCTAATCGGGGCGGTGGATGTATTCGTAGTGTATGACAACATCAAATATACAAAGAAGGGTTGGATCAACCGCAATCGCATTGCCGACCATGTCTCCGAAAGCATTTTTTCCTTGCCGCTCAAGGCAGGATCAGATTCATTGGACGTCTGTGAGCGTGAACTGGCGCAAACCTTTGTGGGCAACAAGTTTCTCCAGAAGTTTTCAGGCACCTACAGTGCGGCACCCCAGTACGCCGCGGTGTATGACCTATTGAAGTGCATCATGCAAACCGATTCACGCAATCTGTTTGAATTCATTCACGCTTCATTGCGGCTTGTGTGTGCGTATACGGGATTAACTACACCCATGGTAGTCTCTTCTTCCTTACCGATAGACCATACACTCAAGGGCAAGGATAAGGTACTGGCACTATGCAAGGAATTGGGCGCCACGCAATACATCAACCCGATTGGAGGCGTGGACCTTTACGACAAAGCAGAGTTTGCTGCGCAGGGCGTGGAACTTGGCTTTCTACAGGCTCAGGAATTTGTATATCCGCGCTTAGGCGGAGTGTTCATTCCCTGGCTTTCTATCATTGATGTACTGATGTTCAACGCGCAGGATGTTGTGTCCAATGAACTCAGGCATGGGTATCGAATCACTTGAGAGTACTGGCGGATGATGAAATGGAACAAACGGGGGCTGGTTTTTCAGCCAACCGATTACGTGTTGCCACTAGGTTGCAAGGACTTTGCGCAAGCCCCGCAGGCGTTGGTCTTGGCCGATCGAGTAAGGGTCTATTTTTCCACTCGCTATCTTGAGCCAGACACTGGCAAATATCTTAGTCACATTGCTTATGCGGACTTCACCCCTAATATGGCGGAAATTGTGGGTGTTTCGAAGCGGCCGGTTATCAGCCTTGGGGAAGCAGGGTGCTTTGACGAGCATGGTGTATTCCCTATGTTCGTACGGCATGCCGGCGACGTAATTTACGGCTATGTATGCGGCGCCAACCGCAGGAAGTCGGTTCCGGTAGATAGCGCCATTGGCCTTGCTATCAGTCGCGATACTGGTGAGACATTTCAGCGCGTGGGCCCAGGGCCAGTGCTTGGGGCTTCATTGAATGAGCCCTGTCTGATTGCCGACGGATTCGTCCTCCAAGTTGGGGATCAATACCGAATGTGGTATATATTTGGATCGGGCTGGCAGCAGTCAACCGGAGACGCTCAACCCGAGCGTGTCTATAAGATTGCCACGGCGGTTTCGGCAGACGGGGTCAACTGGAGAGGCAGAACGGGTATTCCCATCATCCCACCCGTGCTGGGCGATGATGAGTGTCAGGCCATGCCCACAGTCATTTGGTTGAATGGCATTTGGCACATGTTCTTTTGTTTCCGCCACGCGGTTGGGTTTCGCAATGACGTTGCACGCAGCTACCGCCTAGGGCATGCTTATTCAAATGATGCTATCAACTGGACCCGAGATGACCTGGCCAGTGGATTGGAGCGCAGTGAATCTGGTTGGGACTCACAAATGATGTGCTATCCACATGTGTTTGAGTCCAACGGCCGGGTTTTCATGCTCTACAACGGAAATGCTTTCGGACGTGGCGGCTTTGGCGTGGCCGAATTAGAGACCTACGACGGCAATCCGTACAACACGACCATCATGGACATATAGTTGCGCTGACGAAGATACAGCTTCATGGATGGGGAAAGCGACTTCAACAACAATGGAATACGGTAGTAGTCTTCCTTGGTGTGAAGTCGGGTAATGATACGTGGACGGTCTTGCTTGATTGTCTGTCGTGCGCCCTGAAGTGCTCGGTATTCGGCACCGTTGATGTCCAGTTTGATGATCGAAACTGATTGCCCTAGGTCCGCCAGGATGTTATCAATCGTGTCCACAGCAATGGACTCAGGACCTGTTTCGGTGATCTGATTGTCAATATGTTGCTTCTTAGGCGTGAACCGAAGTGTGGTCTTGCTGTCCCATGCCCCGAAAGGCACTGCAGTTACCCGGTCCGTTCCGTATACCTCAGCAGTGGACGCCAGGATCTTGAAGTTCTCAGGACTAGGTTCCAGCGAGATGATCCTTGTGTATTTGCCTCCCAGTAGTCTGTGAAACTCGTGCACCGTATCGCCGGTATATCCACCAACGTCAAGCAAAGTCTCTGAATCCGTCAGCTGAAACTCATCTTTCGGAAAATACAATTCATCCAACTTGACCATTTCACTGACGAAAGACAGGTTTTCGCTGACCTTACAGTTGATGGATGCAATATAGGTTTGGCGGGAAAGGTCGTCCGCAAACAGATCCAGTGCGCGCGAGAATTCGTCAGCGTGTTCCCCTACATATGCCTGGTCCATGAATGGATGAGGCATATTGAGGTAGTCTGGGATATCTACCACATGGATATAGCGCGCACCTAGGCGCTGAAGGTGTTCCACCACTGGTGGATAATTGCTTACACCGATGATGATGTTGGCGCTGGCAAGTTGTTCGCCGCTGTCTTCAGTAACGAGGATTGGAAGTTCAACGTATTTTTTGGCGTCGATAAAGGCACGGTCAACCATTGCGGCTTGCACTGTGATGCCACAGAGTTCCAGGTACCGTTGAAGGACATAGGCAAATACACCAGCGCCATAGATATATGTGGTTGACGGTGACCGTGCCAGATCCTTCAGAACACGTCGACGTTCCTGTGGTGTTTCTTTTGTGATTTTGTCGAGCAATTGCATTGTCGGAAATTCCATGATCAGGAGATGTGGGTAAGTTCGGCGATGCCAAAGCCCTGTACCCCAAATTGGTTGCCACAATAGAAAACTAACTGACGCTCGTCCAATTCGAACAATTGCGGGTAGCACATCATTTCGGAATCCCACCCGGAGGTTGCGCGCTGAAAGCCAACCTGGCTGTCATCACGTTTCCAATGCCGTAAATCAGTGGATTGTGCGTAGCCAAGGCGGTAACGACCCTGTTCAATTTCCGGGTCCCGAAACGCAAAAACTGTGTGCCAACTGCTGTGGCTAAAGAACGGAGCGAACATGTCCTGGCACTCGTTCTTGCTATTCGATTGCAACATCTCGTCGCCGGTATGGTCCCAGTCCAATCCGTCGCTGGAGGTTGCATGCGCCACGCGGTACACGGGCTCGGGTTTGCCATTCTGGTTGATCCACCGCTTGCAGGACAAGTACCACATTTGCCAACCGGAGCCATCGGGCAATACGAAGGGGCCGGTCACAAAGTAGGGCTCGTGCAATCCGATGTTTAACGTTGGGCCCGCACCAATTCGGGAAAAAGTGCGCCCGCCGTCCGCGCTGCGAGCCACTCCCACGGCCAGCGTATAGGGTAATGAGTCCATGCGGGTCCATCCGGTGTAGTACATCCGCATTTCGGTTCCCGTGCGAACGATTGAACTGGGCATGATGCCGAATTCGTCGAACATGCCAGCGCCACCCAAAGGCAGGATCGGCTGTTCAGACACACCCACAATGCGTGTCAAGTCGTTCCTGTCCAGATCCACGAAACCTGGATGCGCGACATATTGCAATGCGGAGTCACGCTTGGGACGACAGGAAATAATGACACGTACAGTGTTGTCGTCTAATAAAAAAGGTGTTGGGCATTGCGCATATTCCTGCATCCACGGTTGTGGTCGCAATAGAGTTGGGTCAAATACATGCCCGATTCGTTTCCAGTGCAGCATGTTGTCAGCGGGTCTCGCTGCGACCCATGGCAGGCATTCGGGTCATTCGCAGAAAGGCGTCACTATCGAGGCGGAACTTTTCGGTGCTCGGGGCCAAGTAGACACTCTTGGATGGCGCGGAGCGCATCACGTTTGCCCCACCTCCAACAAAGCATCGTTCGCCTATGTCAACTTCGCCGCCAATGGTTGCATTGAGACCGACAAAACTGCGTTCACCCAATTGAACGCCGCCACCGAGGGTAGCGTTGGCCGCGAGCCAGCAGTGGTCATGGACCTTGGAATGGTGTCCTATCAGTGTGTTGTTCCAGATCGATACGTTGGAACCAATCTCCGCTCCTGGCTGAACGCCTACTCCATCTAGGATCAGGCAGTTGTCGCCGATCTTGAGCCAGGGGCCGATGTCTGCGCGCTGGCTAATATAGTTGCTCAGTTCATAGCCACGGGTTTTTGCCTGGGCGTATTTCTCGGCACGGGCGGAGTTGAGCTCGTGATAGCCGATGGCGATGAACAATGCAAATCTATCCGCCGGGAAATGCGACTCCAAATCCTCAAAAGGATGAACGGGCAGGTCATGAAAGGCGTTCCCATTAGATTTGGGGAGCCATTGGCGGTCGCACGTAAAGGCAACGACTTCATGGCTGTTGTCACGTCTCATATGTTGGAAGGCGACATCGGCAATTTTTCCGATGCCGAAAATCACAATAGGTTTGTGTGACATAGGGGAGGGCTGCCCTGGTTTCAGGTGAGGGGCTGTTCTGTAAGCCGGTTATCATAACCGGTTCGGATGCGACTCGATAATTTCCCTGTGCGTGTCAAGCTGACTCGTCGGTCAGTGAGTCCGATCGTTACTACGGGATATTTTCAATATAGGAAGAATTGGCTATGCGAACTGGTGGAGAGGGGCTCTATGTTGATCCTGTCAACGGTCAGCCGTTGGTGTTGGTCGATGCGGTGCTTCAAAACGACGAGGTTGTGTCTGGTGTGCTCAAAAGTGCGAGCGGACATGAATTTCCAATAATCGCGGGCGTGCCAAACCTAGTCTACCCCTTTGAATTACCGGCGGTAGACAAGAAGTCACTCAATCAGTACGAAGAGCGTGCGGATGCTTACGATCGTTACTTGCCCTTGACTTTTAGTACCTATGGTGAAGACGAGCAATCCGTGCGCAATGCCATGGTTGACAAACTTGATCTAAAGCCAGACTCAGTTGTACTTGAAGTGGGTGCCGGGACAGGTCGCGACTCTGAAATCATTGCTAGGCGTCTTGGACCTTCGGGTAGGTTGTTCATCCAGGATCTCTCACCGTCATTCTTGGACAAGAACGTGGCCCGCATGAAGGGCGTCACTGCACAAGTTGAGCCTGCTTTGGCCAATGGTTACTACTTGCCGTTTGCGGACAACAGCATCGATGCTTGTTTTCACTTTGGCGGCATCAATGCCTTTGGTGACATAAAGCGTGCATTTGCCGAAATGGCACGCGTAACCAAACCGGGTGGCAAAGTGGTAGTCGGTGACGAGAGCATGCCGCCTTGGTTGCGCGAGACCGAATTCGCTAAGATACTGATGAATTCAAACCCCGAATTCGTTTACGGCATACCGCTTGACAAGTTGCCGGTGGAAGCCCGCAAGACCAAAATTGAGTGGATCATTGGTGGGGTGTTCTATCTGATTGATTTCGTCGTGGGCGTGGGCGAGCCGACAGCCGATCTGGACTTTCCAATTCCGGGTGTGCGTGGTGGCACACACAGAAGTCGCTATCACGGGCAACTTGAGGGTATAACTCCTGAAAGCAAGTCGTTGGCTTATGAAGCGCGGGCGAAAACAGGCAAGAGTATGCACCAGTGGCTTGATGACGTAGTGCGCGAAGCGGCGCAACGCGATCTCGGTCGCTGAAGGTTTTCGCTATATGCAACGAGACGGTACTCTGGGCAGTGGAATGACTTTGGTTTTTCCAGCGGTCAACCAGGCTGCGGTTGACTACCTTGCAGACGCTCAAGAGCGGGGTGAGCCAGTGATGGCGGCGGCTTCTGCTTTTGGAGTCGGAATTTCATCTGCGTTCGGGCAGTTGGTGCGCCTTCCCATGATTTATGACCCGGGTTTTGAATCCGAGTTGAAATCACTTATCACTGCACACGGAATTACCCGTGTTTTTTGTCCCGTAGCGGCCGTGCATGACTTCATGGCAAAACGCATAGCCTTGCGGGAGTTTCCGCTGTCGCTGATCGGCAAGTCCCCCATTCAGCGTCAGGTTGAGCAGCATCGGGCGTTGATGGGGCGGACTACTCACTTGCGCAAGTTCGCAAGTGAGTGCGCCGGCGAAGGTGGGTGCATTTCATTGCTTGAAGTGGCGAGCATGCTCAAGCACGCTGCGCAAATCTACGGCGAGTCTAATGACGACAAGCTGGCGGCAATGGTGGGTATTTTTGCGAGCGCTCCAAAAGGGGATGTCGTGGAAATAGGTTCGCTCATGGGGCGATCAGCTTTCGTTTTGCAGTTCTTGTCCGAACTTCATCGCACTGGACCGTTGCTGACCGTGGATCCTTGGCAGGCTTTCAATGCTGTTCAGCACGATTCTCCGGAACAGTTTCAGTCGTTGGTGGATGTGTGGGATTTCGAAGTGCTTGCGCAGGGTTTTGCGGTCAATACTTTGCCGTACGGCATTGGGCGTCACGCCCATTTGCGAATGGCGTCTGACCAAGGCCACAGTACTTACATGTCAGATGCGTCCATTGTCGGTCTTTCAGGCTCTATCGTCGCATTCAATAGAACCATTTCCGTCTTGCACATCGATGGTAATCATGACTTTTCCCATGTGGCACGTGACGTGGAGCTTTGGGTTCCACATTTGATGGCGGGTAGTTGGTTGATACTTGATGACTACCTATGGGCGCATGGGGACGGCCCTCATCGGGTGGGTGATCGGCTGCTACAGGAGTTAGCAGGCCGTATTGCAAGGGCATTCGTGTGCGGCAAGGCGCTTTTCGTACGTTTTTCCTGAAGCATGTGGGTGGGATAGCAATGACGTATACGTACAATCTTGGACAAGCGTTTCGCTCCATTGCGGCGCAGGAAGCTCCTGGGCAGGCGTTGAGTTTCCCTGGCGGCGAGTCGTATTCCTACCATAGCCTCGACGCGCTGTCAGATCGTCTTGCTGTAGGCTTGTTGTCGATGGACTTGGGCCGCCGAGATGTTGTCGGAATTTTCCACACGAAGACCGTATATGGGTATGCGGCCATGCTCGCCGCGCTCAAGTTGGGCTTGGCTTATGTTAATCTGGATGAGCAGAATCCACCCCAGCGACTGCAACTAATCCTCAATACATGTAACCCTAAGTGCATTTTGACAGATGGGGCGTTGCCTCAAGAATTTTGCAGCAAGCTGTCAATTCATCCTGTGGATCTGAAGAGTTTGGCGGCTCACGAACATAGTGGAATTGAAGTTGTGTTGGATCGCACCGCACAAGTCCTGGGCAGTGACGTTGCCTACGTCATGTTCACTTCTGGTTCAACTGGGGTGCCCAAAGGTGTAGCGATTTCTCATCGTAGCGTACTGAATCTCATCGATTGGGCGCGGGACAGATTTGAGATTACGCGAGACGATGTTCTGACCAACGTCAATCCGATGTATTTTGACAATTCGGTCTTTGATTTTTATTCCGCACTGTTCAACGGTGCGACGCTCGCAGTATTTAATCGGGCGTTGGTTGCGCAGCCTGCACAGTTGGTTGCAGCCGTAGATGAATTGAAGTGTACGTTGTGGTTTTCAGTTCCGTCCATGCTGATTTACCTCGTGACTTTAAAGCAGATCAAGCCGACATCATGGTCTCGAATCCGCAGCGTGGCGTTTGGCGGAGAGGGCTACCCGATCGGGGAGCTCCGAAAGTTGCGCGTCGCCTTGGGTGAGAAAGTCCAATTATTCAACGTGTATGGGCCAACTGAGTGCACTTGTATATGTTCTGCCCACTTGCTGACCACCGCTGAAATGGACATCGCCGATGGATTAACATCTCTGGGTCGGCTAGCTCCAAACTTTAACTACCTGATCCTGGGTGATGATGGGCTGCCAGTTACCAAAGGGGTAGCAGGGGAGCTATGCCTGATGGGGCCACAAGTGGCAGCTGGATATTTCAATGATTTAGTACGGACGGAACAGAGTTTTGTCTTGAATCCATTTAACGTTGCCTATGCTGAGCGCATGTACAAGTGTGGAGATTTGGTGCGGGAAGATACAGAGGGTCGGTTGTGGTTCGTTGGCCGCAAAGATAACCAGATAAAGCACATGGGTTACCGCATTGAACTGGAGGAAGTTGAGGCTGCGTTGCTGGACTTGCAGGGAGTCTCAGAGGCTGTGGCATTGTACGAACGGGTACGTGAACAACATGGGCGCATCATCGCCTTCGTTGCTGGAGAAGGGCCTTTCCCCGATGGACAGGCAATGCGTGCCTCGTTGAAAAATAGTTTGCCGGACTACATGATTCCTGCAGCAATCACGACTCTGGAAGTCCTGCCCAAGAACGCAAACGGCAAGGTGGATCGCAAATCTCTTGCTCAGTTCATCCGCACACAGGGTGCTAGCTAGAGCGTAAGCCCCCCGTTGATCTCCAGCACGGTTCCATTGACATAGTCGTTTTCTGCTGCGAAAACAACAGCCTGTGCGATGTCTTTGATTTGCCCCAAACGCCGCAGAGGTACCTTGGCCACCCAGGCTCTGAGCCGATCGTCCGTCATGGCGCCATGTGTGGTGGGTGTGTCGATGAACCCTGGAGCAATCGCCACACAACGGATGCCCAAAGCACCAAGTTCCTTGGACCAGGTGACTGTGAGCGCATTGACGCCGGCCTTTGCTGCCGAGTAGGCACTCTGTCCTGCATTGCCAGCGGCCGCCACGGAGCTGATGTTGACAATGAGTCCTTTTGTTCTGGACTTTGCCATCCACTCGATGGCATGGCTGCCCATCACGAAGGTTGTTGTCAAATTGGCGCGTATGACCTTGTGCCAAGCAGCGTGGTCGTGCAGGCCTGCGGTTTTGTTCATGAGGTTGAAAACGGGACTGCTATAAATCCAGCCAGCGGCATTGACGACCAAGTCTAGGCGCCCATATAACTCCTTCAGCCGATCCAGCGCGTGCTTGACTTCGTCCGGGTTAGCAACATCACAGGTCCAGCCAGTCGGGTTTGCGTTCCCGGAGTGTTCCGGAGCAAGCGGGCCTGTATCCAGAATGACCACCCGGCACCCCCGAGTAACCAACTCCTGAGCAATGCCGAGGCCGATGTTTTGCGCACCACCTGTTACGACAGCGACTGCGTCTTGGAGATTCATTCGATTGCCAATCCCTTAGCTTTGAGAATGTTCGCAATCGTCTGGATCGACTGCATATCAGCAATTTCGTCGCCTTCCAGGTTAATGCTGTAGTGTTGCTCAATGGTAAGGATGACATCCATGTGCGCCAACGAGTCCCAAGCGTCCGTATCTTCCATGGAGCTTGTGTCCAGAACAACTATTGCTGGGACGTTCAGAGCACGAGCGACTAATTGCTTGAGTTGTTGCATATGCTTAACTTTGAGGATTTAATGAAAATGTGCTATCTCGGAGTATTCGTGCCCAAGCACTTGGAGAATGACCAATAGCATATCAGCAAGCGATTGAAGAGGCGATCAAGTTCCCAAGGACCGAATGCAGCCCACGATGCGCTCGACTGTCGAAAGGTTTAGTTCGGGATAAATAGGTAAGCAGAGTACCTTATTTGCGATGTCTGTTGCGATAGGCAAGTGGCTTTCGCTCGAGGATGGAAACTCCCGGTACATCGGGAAAGCGCTGATCAGTGGATAAAAATAGCGCCGAGTGTGTATGCCGTGTTCTTTAAGTTTCAAGTACAGGTCATCGCGCGAAGCTGCATAAGGCGGTTGAATAAGGATCGGGAAGTACGAGAAGTTCCTCTGAATGCCGGCCGGAATTGCTACGCAATCGATGCCAAGTACTCCGGATAATCCCTTCCGGTACCAATTGTCGACCTGCGCGCGCTTGTCAATCACGCGTGGCATGTGTTTTATCTGTAGTAGCCCCATAGCTGACTGCACCTCGCTCATCTTGCCATTGATGCCCGGGGCTACCACCTCTGTTTCATTCACAAACCCAAAATTTTTGAGGTCGTCAATATGCTGTTTTGTCTGAAGGTCATGGCAAACGATGGCACCACCCTCGAATGTGTTGAAAACCTTTGTTGCATGGAAACTCAGCACCGAAAGATCGCCGTGGCGCAAAACAGAACCGCCAGTATCAGTCGCACCAAACGCATGTGCGGCATCATAGATAACTTTTAGTTCGTTGCGTTGAGCTATTTCATCTATTCGTTTTACGTCACACGGTGTTCCGTACACGTGCACAGGAAGAATGGCTCTGGTCTGTGGTGTGATGGCCGCTTCAATTTGTTCGGGGTCTAGGTTAAGCGTGACAGGGTCAATGTCGACGAAGACCGGCTTAATGCCGTTCCACATCAGAGAATGTGCGGTGGCAACAAACGAATATGGGGTAGTGATTACTTCACCTGTTATCCGCAAAGCCTGAAGCGCAGTGACCAATGCTAAAGTGCCGTTGGTGAATAGCGACAGATACTCAACCCCTAAATATTCGCACAACGCTGTCTCCAACTGCTGGTGGAAGGGGCCGCCGTTGGTCAATAGCCTGGTCGTCCAGATTTGCTCCAGGTACGGAATAAACTCTTCCAAAGGCGGGAGATACGGTCGGGTAACAAAAATTGGAGAGTCAGTGCTCATGCAAACAACGCTAACAAATTCAAGGGATCTTAGAAACTGCCTTCACCAGCGTGCTAAGAGATGCGATGCTTCGCACGTTCACGTGGCAAGCTTCTGCGTAACCCACTATGCTAACAGCTTGTTCGACACTCCCCATGCGTTTCGTACAATTCAACAATAGCCCGACGACCAGCCCAGTCGAGATGAAGAGTATTGCTTAGCCCTTCTCGGAGTGGCCTATATCGCTAATAGCCGTGTTTACTCCCATTCACTTCAAATATCGCTTGACGCCCAATCCAGACGACATCTTTCGTCGTGCGCTTGGGGCACACCAAACGGGCGACTTGCCATTGGCAAGGAGTTTGTATGCCGAGGTTCTACGATACCGTCCTGAGCATTTGGATGCACTGCATTTTTTAGGGGTTGCCGAAGGAGCACTGGGTAATTCGCAGTTAGCGCTGCAATATATTCAGCAGGCAATCAAACTTTCGCCCACAAATGCTGCATGTCATTTGAACCTTGGCAACATTTACAAAGATGTCGCGCAGTTGGAATTGGCTATTGCAAGCTACTTGCGCGCGATCGAATTGCGACCCACGTATCACATGGCGTATTGCAACTTGGGTGCAATTCAGGAGCAACTGGGCGAGTTTGACAAGGCGATCGAATCCTATGACCATGCACTTACTTTGGCTCCTGGTTATCCAGATGCCACTTGGAACCGAGGAGCCTTGGCGCTCCTGTTAGGCGACTATGCCACGGGATGGGTTTTGTGCGAATCTCGTTGGGGCGTGAAGGCCCATCAAATGGCGCAAAAAGAGGTTTCAGGAATCAGGTGGACTGGTCAAGAACCCATTGCAGACAAGCAGATCTTAATTTTTGCTGAACAAGGTTTGGGTGACTCCATTCAATTTTGTCGGTATGGACTAATGCTGCAGCAATTGGGTGCGAAAGTCGTCCTGCAAGTACCAAGGACGCTAAAAAAACTACTCCAGACGCTGTCTAACACAATCAACGTAATAGGGTATGACGAGCAACCGCCTGAGTGCGACTACTACTGCCCAATGGGTAGTCTCCCAATGGCGTTTGGCACGACGTTGGAAACTATCCCATCGTACAGGGCATATTTGCATGCGCCCTTGGAGAATAATCAACCATGGGGCGAGCGAATACCTGATGACACAAAGCCGCACATTGGCTTGGTCTGGAGAGGAAATCCTGAGCACTTCAATGACCGCAATCGGAGTATTAACTTAAAAACTCTCCTATCTGTATTGCCCCAAAACTGCAATTACGTTTGTTTGCAAGTGGAAGTGAATCGCGACGACCAAGAGGCATTGTCAGCACATCCGAATATCTTCAAAGGCAGTAAGTCTTTTCAAGATTTTGCAGACACGGCGGCAGTATGCGCAAACTTGGATGGGGTGGTAACCGTTGACACTAGCGTGGCGCATTTGGCGGGTGCACTGGGCATTCCAACCTTGGTCTTAATCCCATTCGTGCCTGATTGGCGTTGGCTCCTAGGAAGGGATGACAGCCCTTGGTATCCGACTGTACGGTTGTATCGACAAAAAGTCCGAGGCGACTGGTCGGGCGCATTGGTTAAGTTAGCGGAAGAATTAAAAAGTATTCACCCTGGTGATAGGCCGGAATCTAAGCATTGACCTGCCAGATTTAGCTTTTTTGAATTTTTACAAATTGGTAGATCAAATGGTCGAAAACAAAAATATAATAAATTTTCATTTCACACTGCCTGCGCCAGACCAGAGCGGACGGGCTATTGCAAATACAGCTGAACTGCAGCACATTGCTAGCGGATTCGATACCCTCTCGAAGTGCCGTTATGGTTGGATGCTTTACCACAGTAGGGGTCAGTACGTTGGTGGTTCATTGCAAAGTATGGTGAATTCTCCGAAGGAGAAGTGGAAATGTTTCGAAAGGTGCTGCAGTCAGGCTATGTCGTTATTGAAGCGGGGGGCAATTTTGGTACGCATACTGTGGCCATTGCACAAATCGTAGGTGATGTTGGATGTGTCTTCGCTTTTGAGCCACAACGGTTGGTTTATCGGGTGCTGGTGGCCAATGCAGTGATCAATTCACTCTCAAACGTGACGGCGGTGCATGCCGGACTGGGTGCATTGCTCGGCTCTATTAAGGTTCCAATTCTTAACCCAACCAAAGGACTCAATTTCGACAGTTTCAGACTTGGACAATTCGATACAGGTGAAAATGTTCCGATTCAAACGATTGATAGTCTGGATTTGAATCGATGCCGCTTGATTAAAGTGGATGTGGAAGGAATGGAGTGCGAGGTTTTGGAAGGTGCCCACAATACGATTGAACGCCTCAGACCCTTGCTTTAATCATGTCATTTGGTAACAGGTTGTGGTGGCATTTGCCCGATATGTTCAATTCCAATAATTTTCGAGGCGACAACGGAAACTTGTTCGAGGGTATTATTTCGGTAAATATGTTGTGTGCCCCGAAAGAGTTAGAAGCAAAGGTTGATTTGCCAGAGATTCAGACAGTTTTAAATGGCTGGCAGAATGCTTGTTAGGGTAACAGTAATGGCTTGCGGATGTTTCAGTCGGCAATGCTGACCGTGTCGGTCATTAGGCTCAAAATACCATGACTTCAGTTAACCAGAAGGGTGCAACCCCATTGGTACCCGTGGAGCGATTGCAAGAGCAAATCCAAGCCACCTTCAACGAAGCGCATGTGCAACACCAAAGAGGCCAGCTTCAGCAAGCACTGGCCCTGTATGAAGCTGTGCTGAAGGCGCAGCCGCAGCATGTGCAGGCGCTATATTTTCTGGGGCTGTTGCACGCGCAGTCGGGAAGATTTCAAGTCGCGGCTGACCTGTTCGCAAGGGCAATCAACGTCATTCCAGACAATGCAGAGCTTCAATTTTATTTGGGAAACTGTTTTCAACAACTTGGAAAGCTTGAAGCAGCTGTTGACGCGTACGACAAAGCCATAGGTCTCAAGCCAGATTTCTCGCAAGCACACGCCAATCGCGGATTTGCTTTGCAGGCACTCACCCGTTTTGCGCATGCTGTAGCCAGTTACAAGCAGGCAATTGCGATCTCCGCCTCCGACCCGTTGGTTCACTGCAATTTGGCTGCGGCGCTACTAGAGTTGCGGCAGTTTGAGGCGGCACTTGTCAGTTGCGAAAAAGCACTTGCTCTCAAGCCGGAGTATGCCGAGGCCCTTTGCAATCGGGGCGCTGCGTTAGTTGGGGTCCAGCAATATGAGGCGGCCATTGCCAGTTATGACAAGGCGATTGGTATAAACCCCGCCTATGCAAAGGCTTACACCGGTCGGGGCCTGGCATTGCATGAAGTAGGGCGGCTGGTACCCGCGTTAGAAAGTCACAATAAGGCGATTGCGGCCCAACCCGGCTTCGCTGATGCCTACTCCAATCGTGGCATCACCTTGCATGCTCTGAAACGGCTGAAAGAAGCTGTGGCCAGCTACGACAAAGCCATCGCCCTCAGGCCCGCCTTCGTCGCCGCGTATTACAACCGAGGTTTGGCGTTCCACGAACGGAGGCAGTTCGATGCCGCGATTGCGAGTTATGACCAGGCTACGGCTATAGACCCAACTTGCGCACAGGCCCATTTCAATAAGTCGTTGACACTGTTGTTGGCGGGTGACTTTGGGCAAGGTTGGCTGTTGTACGAATGGCGCTGGAAGACTGACAAGAGTAAAAACCGTGTCCGAAACTTTGAACAGCCCCTCTGGCTTGGTATCGAAGCGTTAACCGGGAAGACGGTCCTGCTACACAGCGAGCAAGGGTTTGGCGACACGATTCAATTTAGTCGTTTTGCCGAAATGGTTGCGGCGCTGGGTGCTCGCGTCATTCTGGAAATTCCCAAACCTCTGTTGGGATTGTTCAGCGGACTTGATGGTGAAATCGCGTTGGTCGTTACTGGCCAGACAATACCAGAATTTGATTTCCATTGTCCTTTGCTTTCCTTGCCGTTGGCGTTCAAAACGGATGCGTCGTCGATCCCGGCTTCTCCAGCTTATCTTCGCAGTGATATTGGGAAAGTGACCCAATGGCAGCAACGTCTTGGCACAAAAGTCAAACCACGAGTGGGAGTTGCTTGGAGTGGCAATGCAAATCATGCAAATGACCACAACCGCAGTATTGACTTGTCAGTGTTTGCATCGCAGTTGCCATATACCTTCGAATACATCAGTCTACAAAAAGAAGTGCGACAGTCGGATCAGCTTACGCTGGAAGCGCTCGGCAATATACGCCAATTTGGTGACGCAATTCAGGACTTTGGCGACACGGCTGCACTGTGCGAACTGATGGACCTCGTCATCAGCGTTGACACGAGTGTGGCGCATTTGAGTGGCGCGCTCGGTAAGCCCACGTGGGTGCTGCTGCCTTACGTGCCCGATTGGCGCTGGTTGTTGGATCGTGAAGACAGTCCGTGGTATCCGTCGGTCAGGCTGTACCGGCAAGACAGTGATCGTGAATGGGCGAAAGTCTTGGGTTCGGTGCGGGCTGAGTTGGCCCGGTTTGTGGCCGGTTAAGCTGTTGTATTGACGGAACCGCTAGACGGTGTTCTAGCTTGCCAAGAGCCACTTGCGCCGTCTGCATCCAAGACAAAGGTGTGCCCACCGCCCGGAACAATGTGTCCATATTGATCCAGGCTGTAGCCACTATCTCCTTGGTACAACGCAAAGTCCATTCTTCCATAAGCCTTGTTCGCGTCCTCTGGTTTGGTGATGCCAGCCCCGACCATCATGTTGTTGACGGCCGCTACGCCAATCCCCAGATCAGCTGCTTTCTGAAATATTTGCGCCTGTGTGGGGTTATTTGCAAAGAAGCGTTGGATTTCGCTTTTGGTAATGGCGCGGCCTAGTGTGGGGGAGAAATACGATGTCCACCCGCCGTTCTTGCCGCCGCCGATGTCGGTCCCCAGCTTGTTGGCCGCCTCCACATACCGTGACTCCAACACATGCGCGCTGACTCGCGACAGGTTCATTCCCTCGCCGGTTACTTCAAATCGAACCATTTGCGCCGCATTGAGGCCCAACGCTTTTACCTTGGCAACCACCTGCTGCTCGGTTGGCTTTGTGGCATAGAAGGCTTTGATATCCTCCGCCAAAGGCATTGCCTTTTCATCACTGCCTGTTGCGTGGGACTGTGCTTTTGTCGTCGTCAGCGAACCGTTGGTACCCCAGGCATAGCCGCTATTCGCGGTGGCGACAAAGTGCTCGATCTCGGTCTTTAGAGCGGCTTCGTCACTCCCGCCATATCCGCCGACACGCATAGCAGTAGCAATTTGGTCTTCAGTCAGTCCGAGCGCTGCGGCCCTGTCCGCGATTTGCTGCTGATCTGGTTTGCTTGCAAAGAACTTCTTGACGTCATCGTCCGTGTACGGCGTGCCATTTCCAACACTGTCTAAGGTCGCGGCGAATGTATTGGTGATCGCTTGCGACATCGCCTTTGGTGGTGCGTGCGCGCTACTGCCAGCGGCTGGAGATGCTGAAGATTGGACGGTGGATGGCGACATGATGATTCCTCCAAGTGCCTCCGAATTTTCAGTTCCCAACAAGCGCCAAATCACTGAAAAAGAAACGTCAACTGCCCCCAGTTATTACTTTTCTGAATTGAAGCGAGTATTCGATCCTCATGCTAGATGAAAGAGGCAAATCAAATGCTTGCTGACCTATGCCCCTCTAAGTGGCGTTGCGCTACGTTTTTCATAGCGGTCTACGCATGTTGACCGAGGGCTATAGTGACTTTTTGTTTGAAGGCCCCTTGGTTAACCGAGGCCATGGTCTCGGTTCGATTGCAATGGCAAAGTCCGCTGTGTCCAAAGTTAGGTTGGGGTTGTAGGCGGGGTCATACAACAAGTCTTCTCCCCACGTGTTCATCATGTAATGCACTTCGGACTGGAAGCGCGCGATTTTGTCGGGGGTTTGATCGCTGCCGCGTGAAACTGACTCATGGTGGTACAGCTGGGCAAACGGTGTCCAGATTGTGCGATAGCCAGCGCGTGTAAGCCGGATACAAAAATCTACATCATTAAAAGCAACGGACAGATCGCGTTCATTCAGTCCGCCAACTGCCTGGTAGAGGTCTTTGCGTACCAGCAGACATGCGGCAGTGACGGCCGTTAAACTTTGCAGTAATCGGGCCCGTCCAAAGTACCCAGTATGACCGTTTGTACTCCCTTTGTAAGCATGATTGGCCACCCCTCCAACGCCTAGGATGACACCGCCGTGTTGTAGTGTGTCATTTGGATACCACAGCGCCGCCCCCACGGCACCCACACCCTTGCGCAGTCCCTGACTCACCATCTCTTGCAGCCAATCCCGATGGATCATGGAGATGTCGTTGTTGAGCAAGAGAACAAATTCACAATTTACCTCTGCGACCGCTGCGTTGTTTAAAGCGGAGTAATTGAACGGTCGAGTGTCTCGCCGTACGGTCACACGAGAGTCGTTTGCCCAGGCTTCCAGTTGTGCGAGGGTCTCAGGGTCATCGGATCCATTGTCAATAATCACTATTTGCATGGCGGCGTAGTCCGTGCCGTGTAGCAAGCCTTCAATACAAGGTTTTAAGACTGACAAGCCGTTTCGCGTAGGTACTATGACAGCAACAGTTGGTTGTTGTTGAGGAACTGGAAATCGAACTCTGTAGAAATTCAGCCCCTCAATCATCGATACCTGTGTTCCCGGTTCGGTCCGATCCAGATGGTCTTGAATGGCAGCCATACCAGCAATCAGCGCGTAGGGCTTTTCATCGACACTCGCAGCTGTACTGCCGGCGTGGACTCGCCAGTGGTACAGCACCCGGGGAATATGTAGGACCTGATCAGGGCGTAAATGCTCAATGCAGCGTAAGGCCAGATCATGGTCTTGAGAGCCCTCATATCCCTCACGAAAACCGCCAACAGACCGAACCAATGCTGTTGAGTATGTACCCAAGTGGCTGACGGTGTTTTGTCCCAACAATAGATCGCGATTGAAATCGGGTTTGAAATAAGGGGCAGAACGATTTCCCTCCGTGTCAATTTTGTCCTCATCGGAATAGATGATGGCAACCAGCGGCTGCTGCATCACTTGCACAGCTACATGTAGTAACGCGTCTTCCGCCAGCAGATCGTCTTGATCCAGCAGCGCGAAAAAAGGTGCCTGCACGGTTGACAGTGCCAGATTGCTAGTTTTAGATATGTGTCCGTTGACCTCGGCAAAGCTGACAACAATCCGTGCGTCTTGTCCCGCCCAGTCGTTGAGTACCTGCCGAACGTCGGGTTTAGTAGAGGCGTCATCCGCAATATGCAACGTCCAGTCGGTCCAACTTTGCGCGACGACCGACTGGATGGCCGCATTGAGCAAATCGATTGGCGGGTTGTAACAGGGCATCACCACGGCAATCACGGGCGCTGCAATGCCCCTGTCTTTGCAGGACTGAACATCGGCGAGTAAACGTGTACGCTCGGCGGCTCTATGGGTACTTTCCCACCGCAACCAGTCAATATAAGGGTCGTGGGGCGCAATGGCATCTGGGACGGTCTCCGACGCAATCGCAGCAGGGGCTGGGAGAGGTGGCTGCACATTTGGGGCCAGCAGACGCTGCAGGGGGCTGCGCTTCAAACCGTTGCCCAGCCAGCGTAGGGGTCGGGTGAGCTTCCAGCTACTGCTGTGGATCATGGTCAAGCGTTCGCTGATCAATGTCTGGCGGTCAGCTTCGATGGCCGCAAGATGTGCCCTGGTCATTTGCAAGTCCGACATCAAAGCTTCCACTTGCGATTTTTGCTGCGCAATTAAAAGCGCCATGTTATTGGCCAGTTGCTGCATCGTGGCATTTTGCTGCCCAATACACGCTGCAGCGGTTGCCTGGCTTGTGGCGAGCTCACGTTTGGTTGCCAATACCTGCGCTTGGGTCTCGGCAATGCGTGCCTCCAATTCCGGATAGGCCCAAACCCGTTGCATCAACTGTCCAAGTTGCCGGGGTGTCCACTGGGATTCCCATTTGGCATAAATGCGACCGGCAGAAGCACCTTGGGGCCCGGAATCATGGTGGACACCCGAGCTTTCGTGGATGCGATAGACCGCGCTGACACCAGGTAGGTGGACCATGGGTGCGAGCTTTGAAAGCTGTAGCCAAAAGTCCCAGTCTTCCAACTGGTCCAGTGTTTCATCGAAATGGCAGCCCGCTGCCAGTACGGTCGAGCGAAACAATACCGCATGAATGGGTGTCAAGTTGCCAGCCAGTTGGCGAATGGGGTCAAACGGAAGGTCAAAGGTCTGTCCCAACGGCTTGCCCGCGCCATCAACCAAGCCAATCCCGGTGTAAACCGCTTGCGCTTGGGGAAGTCGGTCAAGTACTTGGGCTAGACGCGCAATGTGTCCAGGCATCATCCAGTCGTCATCGTCCAAAAAGATCAGCAAGTCGCCTTTGGCTGCGGCCAGCGCCCGGTTGGCGGCGGCGCTGCGGGGTACGGGTGCATTCGTGGCCACTAATCGGACGGGAAATGGACCACAGTGGCTTGCCAACGGCTGATGTGCGGGCCGCACAGCCACGACGATCACTTCGATGTTTGGGTAGGTCTGTAGGGCAATAGAGTCCAGTGCTTCCGATAAAAACGCCCTGTCCATGCTGCGGATCAAAACCGACACCAACGGCGTTGTAGCAGGTTGCATTACCCGTGGCGGGGTGTCAGCGCTGGTAGGCGTTGCAGAGGAATTGATTGGCATGGAAAACTGTGGAAGTGAAAGAAGCGCATGACCAAGACGCATGCATGCCCCTGCAATGATAACGAACACAGTGAATTGCCCGATCCAGCCTAGACCTTAAAATCGGCTATTTTTGTGGGCAGGATGGCAATGTCAATAGATGTGCCCATTGTTTCTTCGAGCGTTAATGAACCGCTTGGCGCTAATCTTGCTGGTTTGTTACCACCAGCGCCAGCGCGGATATTGCTTTTGAGCGATCTACCCGGTGCGGTGCTTGTGCAATTGCAGACAATGGGGCACACGGTCAACACCTACGCGCTGTGTGACGAGCATGCTGTCGCGCAACCGTCATCGGCCACCCGGCAAGCAATTTTCCAGGTCAATATTCCGGCACCAGCGTCAGACGCAGGGGGATTTGACGCCGCGGTGGTCGTCGGCTTGACTCCACAAGTGCATCCTTTGGCTTTGTGGGATCAATTGGCGTATTGGCTTGCAGACGGAGCAACAGTGATCTTGTTGAACAAGGGGGGCCAGACGGCAGATGCACGCATGCCGCACTGGTTGGATCACGTTGAAGCAATTGGTCTGCGATGTGGCTTTGTGGCAGTCGCTGAGGTAGAAGATTCAGGTTCAGTGAGTAGTGCAAGTGCTACAGTGCAGCGCACGTTTAAAAGGTCGGGCACAACACGGTGGCAGGTTCGACATGTTCGCGAGGCAGATTTCGATGAGATCGCCACCTTGTTCCAGGAGGTTTTTGGCCATCCCTTGAGCCGCGAATTGTGGAGCTGGAAGTATGCCAATGGCCATGGCAATGCAGTAGTGGCCGCGCGCAACGGTGCGTTGATCGCGCACTATGGCGGCATGTACCGTGACGTCATGTTATGTGGCAGGCCAGACTGGGTCTTTCAAATTTGCGATGTGATGGTGCATCCTTTGGAGCGCGGCGTCATGACCCGGCAAGGCCCGTTTTTGCTGACGGCGGCGACGAGTGCTGAAATTTACGGCCCACTGGGTTTCGGATTTCCAAATTCACGTGCGATGCAAGTTGCAGAAAAAATGGGGCTCTATTCCGAGGTGGGTCAGATGGCATCGGTGCGGTGGGAACCCTCGGCGCCAAGCTTCAGGTGGGGGACACGCGTGCGATCGGTCATACGCGGTAGCGAGAAAGACAGAGACCACATTCATGCGCTTTGGGCAGCCATGGCCAACGATCTGCGCGAAGGTGTGGTGGGTGCGCGCGATGCGGACTATGTGGAGCATCGCTACTTCTGCCACCCGCACAATCACTATGAAGTGTTTTTGGTGACTTCTCGACTCACGGGGCGACGGATCGGCGCGTTCGTCATGCGACGTGACGGGGAGGCGTGCGAAATGCTGGATGTGATTGCACCGCTTGATCATCTGCCACAAGTAATTGACCAGGCACGCCGATTGGTGGGTTTGTGGGGGTTCAAGTCCTTGTATTGCTGGATAACCAAAAACCATGCATATCGATTTGTGAATTGCGGTGGCACGCAAGACGAACTCAACATCAGTATTCCCACGAGTTGCTGGACTGACGATCGGCGAGCTGATGTTTTTAAAGACAAATGGTGGCTGATGTCGGGTGACACGGACTTCCGCTAAATGGTGCCTACGAATGCTGTAAAAACGCCAGCCGGTGAGAATTCGCTGGACTTGTTGCGGCTCGTCGCTGCGCTAATGGTGTTGTACAGCCACCAGTACGCCGTTTTGGGCTTGCCTGAACCGGTGTTCATCCGATGGGATACCGTTGGAAGAGCGGGAGTCGCGATATTTTTCTTTTTGAGCGGGTACTTGGTCTGGTCCAGTTGGGATCGCGATCCCCATGTGGGACGATTCTTTGGGAGGCGCATGCTGCGCATATTTCCAGCGCTCTGGCTGGTGTGTTTGTTGTCGGTCTTTGTGCTTGGGCCAGCAGTTTCGGTGCTGATGGTGGGTGAATATTTTGCCTCCGCGCAGACATGGACCTATTTGTTGACGGGCTTGCTGGTGCCGGCCCAAACGCTCCCCGGTCTGTTTACCAGCAATCATTTTCCCTTGGTAGTCAATGGATCGCTCTGGACGCTGCCAGTCGAGTTTCTGTGCTACTGCACTGTTCCGATAATGGGCCTTGCGTTGTGCAAACTCAAGGCCATACGAGAGTGGTACATGGGGCTTGCACTGGTCGGTGTTGTGGCAGTTGCGACTTATGGACCGCAAGCAATTGGCGTTTCTCTTACCCCGCACCTGGAAATGGTGGCCATGTTTTGGTGGGGCGCAGTGTATGGCTATGCGTTAAAACAAAGTCCAGACCGTCGGGCGGTCACAGCAGCGCTTGCGGCAGTTGCCTTTTTGTCATTCGCATTGCTTGGGCCAAGGGGTGGCGACCGGGCGGCAATACTCGTGTGTGCAGCAGTGCTGGTTCATCTAGGTCGTACTATCGCAGCGGGCGAGAGGCTGACACGACCGCTTGGCGACTTGTCTTATGGTGTATACATTTTTGCGTTTCCCGTTCAACAAGCGGTTGCGCACTATGGTCAAGTGTTGGCCTGGAGCTTTCTTACCTCTCTGTTGACTTCCGCAATGGTGACGCTTTGTCTAGCATATCTATCGTGGCATGCACTGGAAAAACGCGCCTTACGGTTCAAGCCTGCTGTGCGAGAAGTCGCATAAAAAATATGCGTACCAACCATAGCTTCTATTACCTCTTTGTGAAAAGCGGCGCCGGCGTGGTGGGGTTGCTGTCTATTTTGGTTTTCACCAGGATCATGCGTCCCGATGAATATGGAATCTATGCCATGCTTTTGTCGGCGCTTGGCATTTGCTATGCCATATTTTTTCAATGGCTATCGCAGGGTCTTGGAAGGTTCTACACGCAAGAGTTGGAGGGCAATGCTGCGCTGATCGCTACTACACACGTTGGATTTATGCGTGCAATGCTATTCAGTTTGGTGCTTTGGGGTTTAGCGATGCTCAGTTTGCCAGAGTCTCCAAACAGGCATTGGCTATGGTACCTGCCGCCCCTCGTCTTTTCATATGCATGGTATGAATTGAACCTGCGAATTGCCAATGCCAGCATGCAACCCGCGTTGTATGGATACATTTCTTTTTCCAAAGCTGGACTAGGCCTCTTGGTGGGTGGTGTCCTTTATTTTTTTATGGGGCTGCACGGCATTTTTGTCGGATTGATCTTCAGCGCGATCGTGACCCCGTTGTTCTGGATGCGTTCTTGGTGGCGGGCATTGAAAAGCTCGCCTGTAGATAAAGCCGTATTTAGGAAGTTTTTGGCATACGGTTTACCACTGGCCTTGACCGTGACGCTGACCTTGGTCGTGGACGTTTCCGATAGATTCCTCATTGCTGTTTTGCTAGACGCTGAGCAAGCAGGACTATATGCGGCCAGTTATGACTTGGTCGTGCAAACGATGGGGTTTGTGGTTGCCGCACTCTATTTGGCCACATTCCCAGCGTTGGTCCAAGACGTTGAGTCCAATAATTCCAAAAGTATAGCCACCGGCATGGCGCGTTACAGCACATTACTATTTGCGACCAATGTTCCCCTATTGGTCCTATTCGTTGCATTGGCTGGCAATATTTCCGCAGTCGCTTTTGGCGTGCCGTTTCGTGCGTCGGCCACTCAGCTGATGCCCGTTATCGCATTTGGCGTTTTTGTCGGCGCATTCAAAATCCATTTCTTTGACGTTGTGTTTCAACTGGGCCATAAGACTGCGCAGCAGATCGCCCCAGCTTTGTTGACTGCGGTATTGAATGTATTACTCAATCTGTGGTGGATTCCAAAGTACGGAATCGTTGGTGCGGCTTATGCAACATTGGGCGCCTTTTTGGCGGGGTGTTTGGCAAGTGCAACGATGGCAGCGCGCGTCATGCCCCTGTCATGGCCCGCAACAGATTTTTTGAAGATTAGTATTGCCGGCTTGAGTATGTACTTGTTGCTCGCATGCATAGATGGTTTCAACGGGCTATTTGCACTGATCCTTCAGGTGCTTACCAGTTTGTCGCTGTACGCGGCCTTGATTCTTGCCCTGAACGTTGCAGAAGTCAGGCGTTCACTCTCCATTCCACGGACCCGAAAAAATGAAAAGCAATAACACGCCCTTGCTACTGCGCATCCTTCTGGGTATGACGCGACGACTCCCTCCGTTTTGGCGAATCAGTGGCATCAGCAACAGGATCATCAAGCCTATTTGGGCCATATGGGGTGATGGCAAGACCCAAGTGTTGCCCATCTGGAATGACATTGTTATGGAAGTTGACCCCTGTGAAGTCGTGGGCGGGAACCTGGCTTTCATTCCACAGTTGTATGACCGGTGGGAGCGCGCCCTGGTGCGTGATCTGCTGCCGCGCGGTGGTACGTTTGTCGACGTCGGCAGCAACATAGGCGCCTATTCTTTGTGGGCAGCTTCCTGTCTTGGTAGTGCGGGTACGGTTGTGGCGCTCGAGGCGGATCCAGACAACTATGCGCTTCTCACAAAAAATATCGAAATGAATCGACAGCAGGGTAAAGTCACTGCCATTTTGGGCGGCGTTGCAGATGCAAACTGCACGCTGCGGTTTTACAAAAACACCAAAGGCAATCGTGGCGGTCATAGTTTTGTGGGTACGGGCGACCATTTCACAGAGATCCTGTGCAAGCCGCTTGCAGAAATTTTGCAAGCCCACCATGTTGCCCAAGTGGATTTCATGAAGCTCGATATCGAAGGTTTTGAGGAAAAGGTTTTAACCAAGTTTTTTGCAGACTCTGCCAAAGATTCTCCATTGCGGCCAAACTACTTGTTGGTTGAAATACAGGGGGGGCCCGTGGCGGATCCTCTGGTTCAGGATCGCATCAAGAAGATGATTTGTGATCAAGGCTATGAACTCATGGTGGACAAAAGCAATTCGTTCTTCAAGAAGCTGCCGGCGTGAACGGTTTGGCATCCGCTTCTTTAAATGGCGCAATAGCGCCTGTTTCCGTTGTCGTGCCGTGCTACCGTTGCATTGCAACTGTCGAGCGGGCAGTTGCGTCCGTCGTTACTCAGACCCGACGCCCCGCTGAAATGATTTTGATCGACGATGCCAGCGGAGATGGTACGTTAGAGTTGCTACGCTCCATACAGCGGCGCTTGGGGGATTGGGTCCGCGTGGTTGCTTTTTCCTCCAATGCCGGGGCCGCCACAGCGCGCAATGCTGGTTGGAATGCGGCATCCCAGCCATATATTGCTTTTTTGGATGCGGACGACGCCTGGCACCCGCAAAAGATTGAGATCCAATGGGGTTATATGGAGAGCCACCCAGAGGTGGCGATGAGTGGGCACTTGTGTCGACAGTTGCCACAAAGTACCACTGAATTACCTTCCTGGCCGGTGGAGCTATTAGGTGCAAAAATCATAGGCTGGACCGTGTTGTTGCTGCGCCACCAGTTTGTTACGCCATCAGTGATGCTGAAACGTGAGATTGCGCAGCGTTTCTGTGAGGGTGCGCGTTACATGGAGGACCATCGTTTGTGGCTGGAGATCGTAGGTTCCAAATTGCGCGTCGTTAAACTGCGGGTCGAGTTGGTCGCCGTTTACAAGCCGGTCTATGGGGTCTCTGGGCTTAGTGCCGACATGTGGCGCATGGAAAAGGCTGAGCTTGCAAATTACAGGTATTTCTATGAGTTGCAGAAATTGTCGTTGCTGAAGATGCTGCTGTTGCAAGGTTATTCACTGGTGAAGTACGTGCGGCGCCTGTTAATCGTGTCGCTTTCGCGCCGGGTTGGATCGCGGTGACGGAATTGGGAAATCCACTTCCTACTGTTGCTGTGTACCTGGCAGCGTTCAATGGCGTGCGCTATTTGCCACAACAATTAGATTCCATTTTGGGTCAAACAGGGGTTGCGCTGACTGTATTTGTCAGCATAGACCAGTCATCGGATGGCACAGAAAAATGGTTTGAACAAAAGGCCCATGCAGACAGTCGGTTGGTCTTGTTACCTTGCGGAGAGATATTTGGTGGTGCGGCACCGAATTTTTTTCGTCTCATACGCGAAGTGGAAGTATCAACTTTCGATTTTGTGGCATTTGCCGATCAAGACGATATCTGGCTGCCTGGGAAATTGCAGCGGGCTGTAAATTGTTTGACTGAGACAAATGCTGACGGCTATTCGAGTGATATTTATGCCTTCTGGGAGTCTGGTAGATCCGCTTATATCAAGAAGTCATTTCCGCAGCGGCAATGGGATTTCTTGTTCGAATCGGCTGGACCAGGGTGTACCTTTGTCATGCGTCAGACGCTTGCCGAACCATTGCAAGCAGCGGTGAGAAATATGCAAAATCAAATGAAAGAAGTCGGCTTGCACGATTGGTTTACTTACGCGTTCGCACGTGCGAACCATCACCCCTGGATTATTGATGCGTACCCGAGCTTGATGTACCGTCAACATGGAGACAATCAAGTTGGTGTCAACAATGGAATTTCTGCAATGGTGTGGCGTGCGCGCAAGGTCTTAAGTGGATGGGGGTTGAACCAGGCAAGACTGATTGCCCAACTGGTAGGGCTTGGTGCCTCGGATTTTGTGTGTCAGTGGCAATGCGGCGGTCGTCGTGCCATGTTAGGTTTGGCGATGCAGGCGAGGCAATGTAGGCGCAAACCGGTAGATCGGTTGTGGTTTGCTGCGTCATGCCTGGCTTTGGCTATCGTGGGATGGCGATAGAGATGACTGCGATCTTTGCTGTAACCGGCGCTAACGGGTTTGTAGGGCGTGCATTGTGTGCCGAGGCCGCCAAACGGGGCATGGTCGTTCGGGGTATCACTCGGTCGCCCTGCATCTTGCCTAACGGCGTGGAAAACGTGGTCGTTGGCAATGTCGATGGTGACACTCAGTGGGAACGGGCTTTGGAGGGGTGTGATGTTGTCGTTCATTTGGCGGCGCGCGTACATATCATGAAAGACAAATCCAAAGATCCATTGGCCGAGTTTCGGCGGGTCAATACTCTGGGCACTGTCCGCTTGGCGCAATGCGCTGTAGAAGCAGGTGTGAGGCGCTTGGTCAATGTGAGCTCGATTGGTGTGAATGGACCAAGCACACAGGAGCATCTTGAGTTTACTGATCAAGACGTACCAGATCCGCACAATCCGTACTCGTTGTCGAAATGGGAGGCTGAACAAGCGCTACATCATATCCAAATGCAGGGTGATATTGAAGTTGTTACTGTGCGGCCGCCGCTCATCTATGGCCCGGGAGTGGGTGGAAATTTTTTGCGTTTGTTGGGCGCTGTATACCGGGGCATTCCATTGCCATTGGGAATGACACGAAATTTTCGCGACTTGCTGTATGTCGGCAATTTGGCGGATTTTCTAATCGTCTGCGGATACCACCGTGCGGCCAATGGCAATACCTATTTAGTGAGCGACGGAACACCCGTATCTACTCACACTCTTCTAAGAGGCTTGGCGCGGGCGCTGGGTGTGAAATCTCGACTCTTTCCTGTCCCGCCCTACCTATTGCAAATCCTTGGAAATATGACGGGACACACGGCCGAGTTTGAGCGGCTTTTGAGTTCGTTGCGAGTCGATAGCGGCAAAGTTTGCCGTGAATTGGCTTGGTATCCACCATTTACCTTGCGGGACGGATTGCAGGCAACAGCGGACTGGTACCGTTCAGATCATCGACAAGTTGCACATTGACTCCCATGCGAAAAAGATTATTTGACTTGTTCCTTGCCATGTTTGTCGGTGCGCTTTTAGTCCTGCCCTGCGCAATTCTTGCCTTGTTGGTCAAAATGACGTCTACGGGCCCGGTTCTTTATTGGTCTGACAGGGTTGGGCGCAATAATCGGATCTTCAAAATGCCAAAGTTCCGCAGTATGGCCACGGGAACGCCTGCTGTTGCCACTCACTTGCTCACCAATGCGGATAGTTATCTCACCCCCATCGGTAGCTTTCTCCGAACGAGCAGTCTGGATGAGTTGCCTCAGCTATGGAGCATTATTCGTGGTGATATGAGTTTTGTGGGTCCTCGACCCGCGCTCTACAACCAACATGATTTGATCGCATTGCGCGCGGAGTGTGGGGTTGATCAAGTATTGCCCGGCCTGACGGGTTGGGCGCAAATAAACGGCCGCGATGAATTGCCTATTCCAGAGAAAGTCGCTTTGGATTGCGAATATGTCAAACGGCAATCACTCAGATTTGACGTGCAAATACTATTTTGGACTGCGTCAAAGGTTATCATGCGGAGCGGTATTACGCATTAATATGAAAAAGGAGTGTTGGTATGAGTAATTTGGTAGATATTCAAAATCAAATTCAGAAATTGCAAAAGCAGGCCTCTGAAATCAAAAGTCGCGAGTTTGACAAAACTGTATTGGAAATTCGTGCCAAGATGGAGGCATTTGGCATAACGGTTAAGGACCTTCAAACGGCCGCCTCTGGTAAAAAGGGTCGTGGTAAAGCCAAGTCGGTGTCGACCGCCAAGTCTGCGGGAGGCAAAAAGAAGCGCGCCGGTGTCGCCGTGGCCGCCAAGTATCGTGGACCCAATGGAGAAGCGTGGAGTGGGCGTGGTTTAACACCACGTTGGCTTGCCGCTTTGGTTGCGCAGGGTAGAACCAAGGAAGAGTTTGCAATTGCCAACTGACGTCGGGATTGAAGCAAGGTAACGGAGTTCAATGCAAAGCAGAGTACTGGGCTGGTCGCGATCCACAAAGCGGCTAGTCGTTGTGGCGTTGGACATTGCATTGGCAATGCTGTCGACGTGGATCGCGTTTTCCTTGCGTCTGGATACCTTGCATTGGCCCACGGGCGCGCAATGGCTGGTTTATGGGTTGACGCCGCTGTTATTTGTCCCGGTTTTTATCCGCTTTGGCCTGTACCGCGCCATATTTAGATACACAGGCCAAGCCGCTCTGACGGCGACAGCCAAAGCTACGGCAGTGTATGCAGCCGTGCTGTTGACACTGCTATTGTCAATGCAGTGGATTGGAGTTCCACGCAGCCTAGGTATTTTGCAGCCGTTGGTATTCTTTCTTCTGGTGGGTGCAAGTCGTGCATTCGCACGCTTCTGGCTGGCTGGATTGGGTCCACTGGATCAGCGTGACCAAAGCCGATTTCTGATTTATGGTGCAGGTACCGCGGGTGTTCAAACGGCTTCTGCGATGGGAATTGGCGCCCAATCATTACTTATAGGATTTGTCGACGACGATTCGACTAAGGTGGGGCGCAGTGTCAATGGTGTTCCTGTGTTCTCGCCGAAACAGGTAGGGGAGCTGGTACTGGAGCAGGGCGTCACGGATTTGCTACTGGCATTGCCCAGTGCATCGCGCGTGCGTCGCAAAGAGATCATCGAAAGTCTGCGCACAGTACCTATTCATATTCGTACATTGCCAGATTGGGCAGACTTGGCCAGTGGGCGTGTGACAGTACAAGATTTCAAGGAACTTGAAATTGAAGATCTGTTGGGACGTGATCCAGTGCCACCACAGACAGACCTTCTGGCTCGCAATCTGTCTGGCAAGGTTGTCATGGTCACTGGTGCGGGCGGGAGCATTGGCGGAGAACTGTGTCGGCAGATTGTGGTCGAACGACCACGCCAACTGCTGTTGTTAGACCATAGTGAATTCAATCTCTATTCCATACACCAGGAGTTGGAAGGCCTTTGCGTTGCATCGGCATTGGGTGTGGAGCTTTTGCCGTTACTGGTCAGTGTGACCAATCTCCAGCGAATACAGGACGTGTGCTTACAGTATCGACCGGACACGGTCTACCACGCTGCAGCGTACAAGCATGTGCCCCTCGTAGAGTCAAACCCGTCAGTGGGAATTGAAAACAATGTTTTCGGAACCTTGCACATGGCACAGGCCGCCATGGCGGCGCAAGTCAAAAGTTTCGTATTGGTGTCGACCGACAAAGCTGTTCGGCCGACTAATGTCATGGGTGCCAGCAAGCGGATGGCAGAGCTTGTGCTACAAGCATTGGCAGCTCGAGAAAGCCCAAACGGTACAACATGTTTTAGCATGGTCCGCTTTGGCAATGTGCTGGGTTCCAGCGGTAGCGTAGTCCCCTTGTTTCGGCGCCAATTGGCAATCGGCGGGCCATTGACGGTGACCCATCCGGATGTCACGCGTTATTTCATGACAATCCCAGAGGCGGCACAACTAGTCTTACAGGCCGGTGCGATGGCGAGTGGCGGGGAGGTATTTGTCTTGGATATGGGTGAACCAGTCCGCATTATTGACTTAGCCAAACGGATGGTTGAGCTGTCTGGCATGACGCTGCGTGATGAATCGACACCGGATGGCGATATTGAAATCACCATTACAGGTTTGCGCCCCGGTGAGAAATTGTATGAAGAGCTTCTTATTGGGGACAATCCGACCGCAACTTCCCACCCTCGAATCATGAAGGCCCACGAGCAATGCATGCAGTGGGAAGACCTAACGCAACAATTGTCCGCTTTACACGCCTATGTTGCGAAAGGCGATATTGATGGCATCAAAACGGTTTTGAAAACTTGTGTGCAAGGCTATGAAAGTGGGTCCGCTTCTTTAGATTCATGAGGAGCGTGGACAGGCTTCATGGCCAGTGCGGCTTGGTAGAGCACGTTGCGTGGCTCACCTGTAATGTCAACTGCCAATTTGACAGCAGTTTTCAAAGGCAAATGCTCCAATAGCAGTTTGAGAATGCGTGAACCTTGGCCTGTCTCTGTAACGGCAGGCATGCCATGCAGCACGAGCGCGAATTCTCCGCGGCGGCGATTGGTATCCGCTGCCAGCCACGCGGACATATCTTGCGCGTTGACCGTGGAAATTTCTTCAAATTGTTTCGTCAACTCCCGCCCAATCGTAATTTGGCGGCTTCCAAGCACAGCCAGTGCCAGTGCAAGCGCTTCGATGCGATGCGGCGACTCAAGCAGGATGACTGCGCGTTCCTCCAAGCCCAAAGCAAGAATCGCTCTCTCGCGCTCAGTGGCCTTGGGTGCCAAAAAGCCCGCAAAAACAAATCCGCAGGCGTCGTCATGGGCCAGTCCAGCGACTGAAAGCAGCGTGGTAATACTGCTGGCACCTGGCAGTGGAATGATGCGCAGATTGTGTTGGCGCACGGCTGCAACAAGGCGTGCCCCTGGGTCGCTGATTCCTGGCGTTCCCGCGTCACTTACATAGGCTATACGCTGGCCTTGACGCAATAGATCCAATATGCCTAATGCGCTGTGCGACTCATTGTGCTGGTGGACAGCGATGAGTTTGTCAGTGCCCTTATCGATTCCGTATGCCCGCAACATGGACTGTGTGTGGCGTGTGTCTTCACAAGCAATTGCGTCGACAAGATCCAGCACATACAAAGCACGCAGGCTGATGTCTGCCAGATTGCCAATGGGTGTCGCCACCACGTAGAGCGTTCCTTGCGGATAATGTTGTTCAGAAGCGGCCTCAGCCGACGCTGAACGGGCTATAGAAAATAACGCGCTCACATGGGATTCCTTTTATCAAACTCAAACCGTGGTTTACCTCCGAGGACGACCAAGCAGTTGGGCGACAGTGCGGAAGACGATGCCCTGCAGTATTTGCAGGAGCGGGGATTGCGGCTGATTCAACGCAATTATCGGACTCCCGGGCGAGGCGGTGGTGAAATCGATTTGATCATGCGTGCACCAGATGGGACAACGGTCTTTGTCGAAGTGCGCAAACGGAGTTCATCGGCGCACGGAGGGGCAGCTGCCAGCGTGGGGCGCGTTAAACAGCGCAGAATCATTTTTGCTGCACGCTATTACTTGATGACCTTGCGGGAGCTTCCCCCGTGCCGCTTTGATGTAGTGACCGTAGAGTCAGGTGCGGTGGAGTGGCTGCAGGCAGCATTTGACGCCCAATAGGAGGCATTGCAGGACCAACTACATTGCCGTCGCGTTATCATCGCCCTTCATGCTGGAACAACGAATACAACAACACTTTATTGATAGCGCCGACCTCAAATACCAGGCGGCGTTGGTTTTGAGCAAGCCGATTGCGGCTGCGGTGCAGGCCATGTTGACCTGCGTAACCAGTGGCGGCAAGGTGTTGGCCTGTGGAAACGGCGGATCTGCAGCCGATGCACAGCATTTCGCAGCTGAGTTTGTAGGTCGCTTCGAGCGTGAGCGTCCGGAGTTGGGTGCCATTGCCCTGACAACTGACAGCTCCATCATCACGGCAATCGCCAACGACTATGATTTCAAGGCTATATTTTCCCGCCAGGTCCGCGCACTCGGTGCGCCTGGTGATGTGCTGCTAGCTATCTCGACCAGTGGTAACTCAGACAATGTACTGGCGGCCATTGAAGCTGCACACGCACGCGAGATGGTTGTGGTCGGGCTGACTGGACGTGGTGGTGGCAAGATGGCGCACATGTTGCGGGACACCGACGTTCACATTTGTGTGCCACACGACCGCACGGCACGAATTCAAGAAGTACACATATTGGCATTGCATTGCATATGTGATGCGGTAGATGCTCAGCTTTTGGGCGAACAGGAACCATTCAAATGATCAAATCCTTTAAGCGTGCCAGCATGACCGCAGCTCTGGTAGTCGTTAACTTGAGCATGTTGTCTGCCTGCTTCCCCCTTGTGATGGGCGGGGCCGTGGTGACTGGTATGGTGGCCACTGACCGACGTACAACCGGGACGGTTGTTGAAGATGAGGGCATCGAACTTCGGTCAGCCAGCCGCATTCGCGAGAATATGGGTGATCGTGCGCACATCAATATCACGAGCTATAACCGTCAAGTTGTCATTACTGGCGAAGTGCCGTCAGCACAAGATAAGCAATTGGCTGAACAAATCGTACTGGGTGTTGACAACGTCCGCCATGTCGTCAATGAGCTTGCGGTTCTGGGAAATTCGACATTTGCGCAGCGGTCATCCGATTCATTGGTCAGTGGTCGCGTGAAAGCGGCACTATTGGACGCAAAAGATCTCTATGTCAATGCTTTCAAGATCACTACCGAACGCGGCACTGTCTACATGATGGGTCGAGTCACGACGAGGGAGGCTACGCGCGCTACCGAAGTCATTAGCGCGACCACAGGCGTCCAGAAAGTCGTGCGCATTCTGGAAACCATCAGTGAAGAAGAATTAAAGCGATTGACGACCACGACCGACGCGCCAGAAGTTGCTAAACCTTAGCGTCTTAATTCGCAGTTACTTCAATCGTTTGATCAGGCTGGAAGTATCCCAGCGGCTTCCGCCCATGTGTTGTACATCGGCATAAAACTGGTCGACCAGGGCTGTAACTGGCAAACGTGCTCCATTGCGTTTGGCTTCGTCTAAAACCAGCCCCAGGTCCTTGCGCATCCAGTCGACTGCAAAACCAAAATCGAACTTGTCGGCCACCATCGTTTTGCCACGATTGTCGAGTTGCCAGCTTTGGGCAGCACCTTTTCCAATGACCTCAAGTACCGCGTTCATGTCGAGCCCTGCGTTGTGGCCGAACGCAATGGCTTCGCTCAAACCTTGAACGAGGCCGGCAATACATATCTGGTTCACCATTTTTGCCAGTTGTCCAGAACCGCTTTCTCCCAGATGCGTAAATGCCCGGGAATAAGCCATTGCCACAGGTTTGACAGCCTCGAATGCAGCCTTGCTTCCACCACACATTACGGTGAGCATGCCGTTTTGTGCGCCTGCCTGACCGCCTGAAACAGGTGCATCTACAAAATGCAATCCACGATCAAGCGCCACAGCATGCAGCTCTCTTGCGATGGTGGCAGACGCCGTGGTGTGGTCTACAAAAATGGCACCGGCTTTCATGCCAGAAAAAGCACCCTCCGGCCCCAACACCACGTTTCGCAGGTCGTCATCGTTGCCAACACAACAAAACACAAAATCCGCGTCTTGCACGGCGTGGTGGGGCGTCGCCGCGTGCCTGTGCGTCGAAGCTCCAACCGACGTGACGCCGAACTCACCGCACCAAGCCGTCGATTTTGTAACCGTACGGTTATACACGGTCACTTGGTGACCAGCCAACGCAAGGTGGCCGGCCATGGGATAACCCATGACGCCCAGCCCAAGGAAGGCAATCCGCGCGCTGGGGCTGGGTGCATAGTCTTTGGCGTTGGTACTCAGCATGGTCAAATGATGGCGAAGTTTTCGGTTCCTGCGCTCAGGTCGCTGGATTTGGCGCGCTGGCTGTTGAGCTTGATTTGCAGACGCAGATCGTTCAATGAGTCTGCATTGCGCAGCGCATCCTCAAAAGTAATCCAGTTCTTCTCGTACATGTCAAACAACGCTTGGTCAAACGTTTGCATGCCAGCCTGACGGCTCTTTTTCATGATTTCTTTGATTTCTGCGACTTCCCCTTTGAAGATCAGATCTGAAATCAACGGTGAGTTGATCATGATCTCTACGGCAGCCACACGGCCCTTGCCGTCTTGCTTGGGTATGAGACGTTGCGAAACAAGCGCCTTGAGGTTGAGCGAAAGGTCCATTAACAATTGCGCACGACGCTCTTCTGGGAAGAAATTGATAATGCGATCCAAGGCCTGGTTGGCGCTGTTGGCATGCAGCGTGGCCAGACACAAATGGCCGGTCTCTGCAAAGGCCACGGCATGTTCCATGGTCTCCCGATCGCGTATTTCACCCATGAGGATGACATCGGGAGCCTGGCGCAGCGTGTTTTTGAGGGCTGCTTCCCAGCTGTCTGTATCCAAACCGACTTCTCGCTGGGTCACTACGCAGTTCTTGTGCATATGCACAAATTCGACGGGGTCCTCGATCGTAATGATGTGACCGTAGGAGTTCTCGTTTCTCCAATCCACCATGGCTGCCAGTGTGGTGGACTTACCCGAACCGGTGGCACCCACCAGGATGCAGAGGCCGCGCTTGGCCGAGGCGATTTCCTTTAAAACCTGCGGAACACCCAATCCATCAATTGTTGGCAATACGTTGGGGATCGTACGCAACACCATGCCAACCTTGCCCTGCTGAATGAATGCGTTGACCCGGAAGCGCCCGATTCCGGCAGGGGATATGGCGAAATTGCTTTCCTTGGTGCGCTCGAAATCGGCGACCTGCTTGTCGTTCATGATCGATCGGGCGAGCGATAGCGTGTGCACCGCATTGAGTGCCTGCGGCGATACTTTCGTTACCTTGCCATCGACCTTGATCGCGGGGGGGAAGTCACCGGTAATGAACAGATCGCTGCCGTTTCGCCCCACCATGAGTTTGAGCAAATCGTTGATAAATTTCGTGGCTTGATCGCGTTCCATGGAACACCTCCTTTTCTACTTCGCTTGTCGAGAAACACAGGCTGTGCATGCCTGTGGTGAGCATCTTTAGCCCGGAAAATTTTCCGGTATTTTGGCCTTGCCGCGGGCTTCCGCAGCACTGATCACGTTTCGCTTTACCAGGTCGGTCAAGTCTTGGTCCAGCGTCTTCATTCCCACGCTGTTGCCCGTCTGGATGGACGAGTACATCTGCGCTACCTTCGCTTCACGAATCAGGTTGCGAATCGCACTGGTTCCCAACATGATCTCGTGCGCTGCAACTCGGCCTTGCCCATCTTTTGTCTTGCAGAGTGTTTGCGAAATCACGGCCTGCAAGGACTCGGACAACATGGCCCGAACCATTTCTTTTTCATCGGCAGGGAATACGTCAATGATCCGGTCGATAGTTTTGGCAGCACTGGAGGTGTGCAGGGTGCCAAAGACCAAATGTCCGGTTTCTGCAGCGGTCATGGCTAGGCGGATTGTTTCCAAGTCGCGCATTTCCCCAACCAATATACAGTCCGGGTCTTCACGAAGGGCTGATCGCAGCGCTGCCGCAAACGACAACGTGTGTGGCCCCACTTCGCGTTGGTTGACCAGGCACTTCTTGGACTCATGCACAAACTCGATGGGGTCTTCTACGGTCAGGATGTGGCCAAATTCGGTCTCATTGAGGTAATTGACCATGGCGGCCAATGTGGTGGATTTGCCTGAGCCTGTAGGGCCGGTTACCAACACCATTCCGCGGGGTTTCAGCGCTAGTTCACCAAAGATCTTGGGTGCGTTGAGTTGTTCGAGCGAAAGGATTTTGCTGGGAATGGTTCGAAAAACTGCTCCAGCGCCTCGGTTGTGATTGAAGGCATTGACCCGAAAGCGCGCCAATCCGTCAATTTCAAACGAAAAGTCAATTTCCAAAAATTCTTCAAAATGCTTGCGCTGACCATCATTCATGATGTCGTAGACCATGCCGTGCACTTGTTTGTGGTCAAGCGCTTCCACGTTGATCCGGCGCACATCCCCGTGTACTCGAATCATGGGGGGAAGGCCCGCGGAAAGGTGCAAATCAGATGCTTTGTTCTTGACGCTAAACGCCAGCAGTTGGGTAATGTCCACGGTTTCCTCTTTGTGTAAGGTCTATGTTTGTTACGCTTGGGAGATTATGACCATGATTGCAGCCAATCTCCAAGGGATTCACCAACGTATTGACCGCGCTTGCAACACTGCTGGGCGGCAGCCCAATTCTGTGCAGCTGCTGACAGTTTCCAAGACTTTCGGCGTTGAAGCGATAAAGGCTGCAAATGCCGCAGGGCAAGCAGCGTTTGGCGAAAACTATATTCAGGAGGGTGTCGAGAAAATCAGTGCACTGCGCGCATTGCAATTGCAGTGGCACTGTATCGGGCCCATCCAGAGCAACAAGACCCGGTTGGTGGCCGAGCATTTCGACTGGGTGCAAACCATAGATCGCCTGAAAATTGCACAAAGGCTGAGTGAGCAAAGGCCCTTGCACCTAGCACCATTGCAGGTTTGCATTCAGGTTAACGTGGATGGAGGCGCTAACAAGTCAGGTGTTGCCCCTGAGCAGGCGCATGAACTTGCGGCGGCGGTGGCAGCGCTGCCACGCTTGCGTCTGCGCGGTCTCATGTGCTTGCCTGAGCCTGCTCCTGATTTTATAGCTGCTTGCGCAGTATTTACGAGGGCCAAGGAGCTTTTTGAACAATTAAAGATAGCCGGAATGGATGTGGACACGCTATCCATGGGTATGAGCGAGGATCTTGAAGCCGCTGTTGCCAGTGGCACTACCATGGTTCGTGTTGGGCGCGCGATTTTTGGCGCGCGCAACTGACCTGCTGGCTTACTGCTTTTTCGGCAGCGTGAGGGGCTTGACCGATCCACAATCGGCTCCTAGCCAACGCCCTGTATTTTGCATTTCCATCTTTTCAGGGCTGCCGCGCATCGTTCCGGTCGTGGACATCTTCATGCTGTAGGCTTCCGAACTGGTAAATGTCACCTGACCTTCACCGCTGCTGGGCGGCTTGGTGCAAACGAAAGAAAACTTCATGGTGTTGCCGACGCGTGGGCTATTGGTCTGGGTGCACTCTGCGTGGTTGGAAGACTGGCCCGTTCTCAATTCGTTGCGATCGATCATTTCCTGTGTCTTGCAGATTCGTATAGTCATGCCCGGCCCGCCACTTGCACCCATTTGCACGCCTTTCTTGGCCATCATGTCTTGAATCATCTTGCGTTGCTCTGGCGGCAGGCTTTCCAATTGCTTTTGTGCCTGCGCCATGGCATTGGACATTTCTCCGGAGCCGCCTTGCATTTGGGTCGAGATTTCCCAAAGGCCGGGTTTCATGGACTGGGCATTGACTTGCATCGCACCAGTCATCAGTGCCACACTGGCAAATACGGCAGGTAATTTCATGTTTTCCCCTAAAAAAGACCATTTTGGCAAAAGTTTGATGATTTGGGAATCGATCTCACCCACGATGGACCTCGACCAATTTCTGTGCAACGTTGGTTCCCAGTACCTGTATAGAATCGGCTAGCACCTTCATTCGGATGGGTTGCCACTGTCTTTTGGGACAACGTTGCAAACCAGCCCACATATGGCCCATATTGACGCACAGAATTTTGCTGCCGGGGACAATGATCACGCGGACCTCACCCGTCCTGTGGCATCGCTTCCTATGGCCACCATGTCAGTGCTTTTTGCTGATGTCGTGGGTAGTACGCGTCTATATGAGGTTTTTGGTGATTCGGTTGCCAAACAATTGATCGATGAATGCTTGTCGGTTCTGCGTGCAGTGGTGGATCAATATGGTGGGCGCGTCATCAAGACGATTGGCGACGAAATCATGTGCGTGCTGCCCAGTGCGGACAATGGCTGTCTGGCAGCCAGTGACATGCACAACAAGATCATGGCCCTGCCCATGGTCTCGAAGGTCAAGAGAAGTGTGCGGATAGGCTTCCACTACGGGCCCGTGATCGAAGAAAACGGGGATGTCTTTGGAGATACCGTGAATGTCGCGGCGCGCATGGCAGCTTTGGCCAAAGGCATGCAAATCATTACTACCGGATCGACGGTCGCTTGTTTGACGCCCATATTGCAATTGTCGACGCGAAATATTGCAGCCTTGTCGATCAAGGGAAAAGGCGAAGAAGTCAACGTCAGTGAAGTCATTTGGCAAGGTGGCGAAGAGTTGACGATGTCGACAGCTTCCATCACCGTCACGCCCCCCACCAACGCTGGTACGTTGCAGTTGGAACACAAAGGGCGAACGTGGGTTTTGGAGCACGGTCAAGCAGCCATCATTCTTGGCCGCGATGTTCAATGCGAAGTGGTGATTGCTGACCGCAATGCGTCGCGCCAACACGCGCGCATCGAATGCCGGCGAGACAAGTTCTTCCTGATTGATCAAAGCACCAATGGCAGTTTTGTCACCGTTGCTGGCGAACCTGAAGTCATCTTGCGCCGCGAAGAAATCATGTTGCGTGGAACGGGATGTATTGGCTTTGGGCATTCCACCAGCCAACCGGAGGTTGAGCTGGTGTCTTTTAGCGTGCGAGAGTAGCCGACACCGGGGGTTCAGGCTGCGGGCGCATAGTGCCGAAGTGCCCGGTCCTGAGATGCGTCAGGTGGTTTTTACACCCAATTTGCTACGTGTCCCTGGTGCTATGCGCAGGCCGGCCGGCGGCAATGCATCGAGTTTGCTGCGCACCGTCACATCAGAGCATGTCGGTGCAAAGCTGACGTTGATGTCAGCTCCATTGGAGCCAGCAAGCGAAAAGCAATTCTGCCCCAGCTTGGCGTTGAGTGGCTTGAGCACGCCCTCGGCGATGAAGTCGGTCGCGTTGCCTTCTGCCAACTGTAGTTGGTAGCTGCCCGTGTCGTTGGACAACCGTGCATCGATCACCTGCTGGAAGCCGCGCAGTTCGCGCAGCAAGAATTTAGCACTTTGCGCATCTGGCAATCCCGACACGTTCAGGTTGACCTTTTGCGCGGTGAAGTTGAAGTGTTCCAAAAAGAAAGTCTTAGAGAACGCGTCACCGACCAGCTTGCCAATTTCAGCAAGCGCAATATCTTCCGTAGCCCAGCTCTTGCCGGTTGGTATAACCGTGTTGACGTACACCTCTTCGCCATTGGATTTGTCGATCGCCTTTAACGTCCACGCCGTGAGCGCAGTTTTCGTAATTGTCAGGCCTGAGCTGGGCAATCGTGCGGACAGCGTCTTGACTTTGACCTCGCCTTCAATCTGGAAATCGGACGGCTGTGCTTTGGTGCCCGCCTTGATATCGCCATCTGCAGACCAGACGCGAAAACCAAACGATTTGATGCGCTCCTTGACCAGGTTTTCCGCCACCATCGATCGCTCAGCAGGTAGTGCCAATGCAGTGTCTGCATTGCGAATTGCCATCTGAATGGACACCTTTGGGTCGCCGTTGTTTCGGATGAATTCGATACGCTCTTCGTTGGACAACTGGTTTAACGCTTTTTGCACATCACGTACACGAACCACCGCCCGTGCTTCAGTCTCCATCAGGCCATCGTTGCCCACAGTGGCAGCGCTCTCCTGGATCATGGTCTTCACAAAGCTGCCAGGCTGCGAGAGAAGTTTGCGTTCCAGCACCGCATAATTCTTGCTGATCGAACCCTGGTCCACGTACAACGCTACAGCCTTTTCAACCAACTGGCGCTTTGCGTCTTCGCGTGACTCGGCTTGCGCGGCTGTGGCATCCCCTTTGAACCGGGCATCTTTGGGGTCCACCAATCCAAGGGCGCTGATGACCATCGTGCCGGGTTCCTGTGCAGGTTCCGCAACCGCTGCCGTGCCCACCGCATTGGACGGTGCCGCTGTTGCCGCCGAATTGCTCTGCGTGCCCGTGGTTGTCGGTTGTGCGACGACGGCATCCGTCTTGGAGCCATTGCGCGAAGCGTAAAAGGCGCCGGCACCCAGCAGCGCAACACCCGCCACCACGGCCGCAACCAGCGCGCCATTGGACTTGTGCTTGGTGTCGGCGGTCGCTGCGGTGGAAATGGCAGGAGCCGGGGTGGATGCTGGTGTCGCTGTGGGTGCCGGTGCTGGCTTGGGCGGCGCCGGAGCCACTGGTGGCATGCTCAATTCGGTCCGTTCAGCATCCAGCGGCGCGGCACTTTGCTGCGCACTCGTCAAAATTGTCTTGATCGCCAGGGCAAACTCTTGCGCGGTCTGATAACGCTCATCGGGGTTCTTGGCAATCGCCTTTTTAACGACCGCATCAAAGGCCGCTGGAAGGGCCACGTTTAAGAGCGAAGGTGCAAGCGGATCTTCGTGCAGCACCTTGTACATGATGGTGGTTGAATTGCCGGTAAACGGCTTTTCACCTGTCAAGAACTGGTACAGGATGACCCCGCACGAAAAAATATCACTGCGCCCGTCAACGGGCTGTCCCATGAATTGCTCGGGAGACATGTAGGCAGGTGTGCCCATCACGGTCCCGACTTGGGTTAGTTCGGATTTCTCAACGCGCGCGATACCAAAGTCGGCTACCTTGACCCTACCATCGGCTAGGACGATCAAGTTCGCGGGTTTGATGTCGCGGTGGACCACACCGTTGGCATGGGCGTGGGCCAAAGCATCCAAAACGTCCACCATCAGCCGCTCAATGTCTTTGAGTGCAAAGCGCTCGTTGGCTTCAAAGAAGTCGCGCAGTTCGCGGCCCTTCACAAACTCCATTGCAATGTAGGCCACCCGCTCGCGACCCTGTGGGCTGGCGACCATGGTGTGGTCTTCGTCAGCAACCGCTTCACCGTAGTCGTAGACGGCCACAATGCCGGGGTGATTCAACCGCCCCGCCGCTTGCGCCTCACGCTTGAAGCGCGCAAGGACCTGGGCTGCCTCTTCACCTTTGAGTTGCGAAGGCAAGATGGTCTTGATGGCCACCGTCCGCTCGATAACCGGGTCGAAGCCTTCGTACACCACGCCCATGGCACCTTTGCCAAGTTCGCGCCGAATAGTGTATTTACCTAGTTGCGTAATCGTTGCCATTGCATCAGCTCCCAAGGCCGTAGCACGGGGCGAGGGCTGCCTTAGCTGCCTGTGCATTGCACGCAATGACGTGCGCGGCGGTCATGCTGCTCATTTGTACTTGGAGTCGATGTCCCACACCAGCGTCTGTACCAGGCGTTGCACCATCGTATCCAGGCCGACACCGCCTTTTGCCGAATCGGATACCCCCAGCACGCTGGTCGATGTAGCACCCACCTCCATCTTCAGGTCTTTGTAGCCTTGCGCTACCTGCTCTGTGGTGTTGGCGTCCATGATCTTGTAGCGCATGCCGATCAGCCAGACGCCCGTGGAATCTCCGGTCTGTACCGAGCCCGCCACGGTACCTGCAGCGTGGCTCGCAACGCTACCGCCACCGAAAATGGATAAAAGTGCACCCGCCGCACGCCCGTCAAAGCCCTTTTTGTTTTCCGCAATTTGTTCGGCTTTCAGAATGTCAAACTTCACCACCCACTTGGTGGTCTTGAGCTTGCCCATCTGCATAGTCTTGCGTGCGGCATTGGGGTCGCCCAGGTTATAGGCCAGTGAAATCTCGTTCACCAAGTGGCCCAGATTGGTGCGCTCCAACACGGGAAAATTGGCTTGCGACAGTTCCAGTTCTGCAAAGTCAGCAATATTGTTGGGCAAGAAGCGCTGGGTGAAATTGGCGTTGTTGCTCTTGATTTCACCGGGGATAACGATCAAGGCTGGCCCGCGCTTGTTCTTGTTGGTGTATTCGACTTCTTTGTAAGCAGCCGCATCGGCAGCGGCATTGGCCTTGTCCGATGTCGAACTGCCTGCCGTGGGTGATGGGTTGCCAAAGGTGGGTTGGGCATGCACGGCGCTGCCCACTGCGGCCAGTACCAATAGGGTGGACACCACGGTCCCTTTAAACGCACTGAATTTTTGGCTCATAGTTTCATTCCCTTTTTAAAAACGGTTTCTTCGATGCGGTTGCCTGTAGCGATTAGTGTCCGCGATCGCTACGTGCCACCTATGCGGCAATAGTCACTGTACAGCTGAGCGACTACTTCGTCAGCCTTTTCATTGATGAGCGTCAAGGCCATGCCTGATGTGTCTACACCCGCATAGCTGGCGTTGTCTGCGCTGACTTGGGACAATATTTTGCCGTGGGCGTCGGTCAAGGTGAAAGCCATGCGGATGGAAACCTGGTTGACACGCACGATGGTGTTGTACCCGGCTTGGCTTGTAATCAGACCACGCAGAATGTACTGGGCGGCAAGCCGTTTGGATGCACCTAGCGCGGCGTCAGGATCGTTCTTGAAATAGGCGTCAATTTCTGCCTGTGCAACCTGGGCCGTGATCTGGGCCTGGGTCGTAGTTTTGAGGCCCAGACGTTGCAAGCGTGCATTGAGCGCATCAAAGTGACCAGTAAAGCGCGTCTGCGCTGTTTGCAGATAGCCGTCACGGCTTTCGCCGATCAACACCATGATCTTCTGGTTTTTGATTTTGGCTCGGCAGGGGCTTGCAAGCAACGCTTGTACTTTGGCTTGCTTTTCGGCCTCTTGTGCTTTTTCTGCGTTGTCTTCGTTGGAGAACTTGAACCCCTGGGCAAGCGCGCCACCAGACAAGCTAATTGCTGCAAGCAAGAGAAACAGGGCGTGACGCATAAGGTTTGGATCCAGATGTGGAACAAAGCATTAGAGGGCGCATCAGACGCGACGCGGTGCACCGTGCACACGTGGCACCGGCAGTGTCTTCGCTGGCATTATAGGCATCGGTTTTGCTGGGGCTATCCTTGTTGGTAAAAAGTGCACCTAGCCCTCGTAGAATATGTGTAAGCAGCTATAAAAACAATAGCGTTTGTAAGAAGGTCATACCCAGCGCTTTGGGCGATTGACTGGTGCTCACGCCTGCGGCGCTGCATACAACTGTTGCACGCGCGCGCGCAGCAGCTCTGGCTGCACGGCGTCTGCCGCCATCGGAGCGCCCACATTGAGCCCCACCTTGTTGAACAGTCCACGCCGAAACGGACGAACCATGGCGCTGCCGTTCTCTACCCGGCTGAAAAACGATCCCCACAAATTGGTCAGTGCCATGGGAACAACCTGGACGGCAGTACCTTGTTGGCTGGTGCGTTCCAAAATTTTCATGATGCCGCCTTTGAATTCTTGTACTGTGCCGTCGCGGGTCAGCCCGCCTTCAGGAAAGATGCACAGAATGTCGCCGTCCTTCAGAACCTTGGCGGCGGCATCAAACGCAGCCTCATAGGCTTGCGCATCTTGCGCGCGCGGCGCAATCGGTATCGCTTTGCCCAGGCGGAACAACCAGCCCAGGACCGGCACCTTGAAAATGTTGTGGTCCATGATGAAGTAGATGGGCCGCGGGCTGGCTGCCATCAGAAGTACTGCATCGACAAAGCTCACATGGTTGCACGCCAAAATAGCTGCGCCCTGGGTGGGGATGTGGTCATCGCCCTGCACTTTGAATCGGTAGATAAAGTGTGTCAGCACCCAAGCGACAAAACGCAGTAGGTACTCCGGAACCAGCATGAAGATGTAGAACGCCACCACCGCATTGGCCAAGCCGGTGAGCAGGAAGATTTGTGGAATGGTGAAGCCGCTCTTGAGCAGCGCGCCGGCAATCACCGAGCTGCCAATCATGAACAGCGCATTCAAAATATTGTTGGCTGCAATGATGCGTGCCCGGTGCGTGGGCTGGCTACGCAGCTGGATCAGTGCGTACATGGGCACGCTGTACAGACCCGCAAACAAGCTCAGCAATGCAAGGTCAGCCATCACGCGCCAGTGCGCGGGTTGCGCCATGAAGGCGCCGATACCCATGATCTCAGACGCCGGCAAGCCATTGCATGCAAAGTAAAGATCAACAGCAAACACACTCATGCCGATGGCACCGAGTGGCACTAGGCCAATCTCGACATGGCGGCGGCTCATCACCTCGCACAATAGCGAGCCGGTGCCAATACCAATGGAAAACACAACCAGCAACAACGACGCAACTTGCTCGTTACCGTGCAGCACTTCTTTGGCCAAACTGGGGAACTGGCTGAGGAACACCGCGCCAAAAAACCACATCCAGCTGATGCCCAGCAACGAACGGAATACCACCAGGTTGCCATGCGCCAGCTGTAAGTTGCGCAGTGTC
>CAYXWW010000001.1:76192-77173 GCA_964468905.1 uncultured Rhodoferax sp.
GAACGGATTCCAATTGATGACCAAAGAAGGGTCAGTAGCCGGGGCAGGGGGGATTGCCGCTGCAACGGTGCGCCCGACCAGGGCCAGTACCACGCAGGCAATGGCTACTGTTTCATGGCCGATGGTCGGAATGGCAACCAATAGCCCACCCGCAACCTGACCGAGCAAAATGGCTACAAACGTGCCCATCTCCACCATACCATTGCCACCGGTGAGTTCACGCTCAGACAGCACTTGTGGCAGAAGCGCAAACTTGACTGGGCCAAACAATGTGGAGTGCACCCCCATCAAAAAAGTGCATAGCAGGAGCACCACCACATCATTGGCATAGAAGCCATAGGCTGCAATCACCATGATGGCGATTTCCAGATTTTTGACGAAGCGAATCATCACCGTCTTGTCAAACTTGTCGGTCAGCTGGCCCGCAGTTGCCGAGAACAGTAAAAAGGGCAGGATAAAAAGCGCGCCGATCGCCAGCCCAGCCATTTTGGGGTCCAGCCAGCTCACGCTGAGCTGGTAGGTCACCATGACCGTGAAGGCAAATTTAAAGAGGTTGTCATTGGCCGCGCCGGAAAACTGGGTCCAGAAAAACGGCGCAAAGCGGCGCTGGCGCAGCAGCGCAAACTGGTTGGGATGTGCGGATGCGTGGGCTGGGACCGCGATACTGGTTGCCGCTGGCGCTGCAGGGTTCGGTGTGTCGGTGTTCACAAGATCTCCTCGGATCAGTTGCTGCGCATAACGCGGTTGCCGGCCTTGGTTTGGGGCCCGGAGTGGGTTTGTGCGCCATTTTGCATGACAGCGATGACCGGCCAGGCCGCCATGGCAGCCGTCAGGTGCTTGAGGGTGTGGCCCGACACTAGGCCTTGGGTCAGGTCCAGAACCTGTTGGTCGCCTAACTCCAGTAATTTGGCCAGTGCATACCAGGCAATCACCGCGGCAAGTGGCATGCCCCATGCACCAGTGACCGGCTTGCGCAATGCC
>CAYXWW010000001.1:77183-78170 GCA_964468905.1 uncultured Rhodoferax sp.
AGTACCACGATCAGCAACATGCCACCGCCTTGCACCACCGACCAAGGCAATAGATTGCCGGTGGTGGCCCACGAATAGACTGCAACCGGGCCAAGCGCCACTACAACTGCCGCTGTACACAGCCCAGCCCGAATAGTGATCCGATCGGCCACTGCCAAACCCATGAGACCCGCAAAGGTTGCCAACATACCCATGCGGTCAATAGCCAAGCCTGCGTTGTCAGGCTGCAAGTGGTAGTAGCTAGAGCACAGTGCAGTGAGCAGCAGGCCCGCAAAAAACAGCGCGGCCAACAGGCGCTGCGCGGGCTGCAGGGAAAAGGCGCGCAAGCGCTGCAGACCCCACGCACCCATGACCGCGAACGGGATGTTGCTCAAAACATCCATCGCATACGGCAGGCCCCACAGCGTGCGCTGGTCTGCAAAGGCGTGGTAATGGTCGAACTGGGCAACAGAAGGCCCAAAACAGGCGACGGCGATGGACACGATGAAGGCGCTTAATAGGCCGGTTTCGGCAGGGCTTAGTCTGTGCTGCATGGGGGACTCCTTGGGGTAAATGAGCCGTCAGTGTGTTCTTAGAGTGTGCAAAAAGTTATCAAAATACGATACATGACTATACTAAAATACCAAAGGTATCAATAATCGATACCTATGAGTACCACGGCCGACCTTGTCCTTGCCCTCAAGCGCGAACTCAAAGCAGCTTCCATGAGCTATGCCGAACTGGCAACCGCACTGGGTTTGGCGGAGTCCAGCGTCAAGCGCATGCTATCCAAAGGCGACATGCCGTTGTCGCGTATTGATGCAATATGCCGCGCATTGAAACTGGACTTTGCAGACCTGGCGCGTCGCGTCGCAGAGGCCCAACCACTGTTGGCGCAACTCACGCACGACCAAGAGCGCGCAGTGGTGGCCGATAAAAAGCTACTTCTGGTCGCTATTTGTGTGTTGAGCCAATGGACGCTGGAGCAAATAGTAGCAAGCTACCGCT
>CAYXWW010000001.1:78180-78573 GCA_964468905.1 uncultured Rhodoferax sp.
AGGTATCGGCTCAAGCTGGCCAAGACTTTCCGCTGGCGCCCGCACGGCCCGGTGATGGAGTACTTTCGCGACAACGCACTCATGGATTATTTTTCGGGCGGTTTTGACCACGCAGGCGAAGGCCTACTGCTGGTTCATGGCTCAATCAGCCGAAGCCTGGCACCATCGTTTATGGAGCGTATGCAGCGCGTGGCGCAAGACTTTGCGCAGCAACACCTGGCAGACCAAAAACTGCATGACAAAGACCGCGAAGGGTATACCTTGCTTTTGGCGATGCGCGGGTGGGAGTTTGAGGAGTTTGTTGGGTTGCGGCGGTGACTAATTCCCCACAAGAATGCCACTAGCGCAGCGTTGGCATGTCGCTATGCATAGCGACCGCAATGTAAGCGTCCG
>CAYXWW010000002.1:0-376 GCA_964468905.1 uncultured Rhodoferax sp.
GCCGCCCCAAGGTGAAACGCGGCCCCCTCGGGGGGCAGCGACCCGCGCAGCGGCGGAGCGTGGGGGCCTAACCTATAGGGTTCTTCAAAGTCCAGAAAATCTTTTTCTGCCAACGCGTCGACGATCCACGCATGCACGCCAGGCAGCGCGCAGACGCGTTCGACGTACGCTGCGATGGCAGGAGGCACGGGCAAGGCGTAGGTTTTCAGGCGCATGCAGACCGGCGCAAAGTAGGCATCGGCCACTGAAAAGTTGCCAAACAACAAGGGGCCTCCATGCGCCTGCAGCAGACCTTCCCACATCTCCACCAAGCGCTGCACATCGGCGCGTACGCCCGGCTTGTCGCGCCAGATCAGAGCGCCAATGTCGGGCAGGC
>CAYXWW010000002.1:386-54869 GCA_964468905.1 uncultured Rhodoferax sp.
TGTTCATGGGGCAGTTGCCGCGCAAGGCGGTAAAGCCGCTGTGCATCTCGGCGCAAACGCTGCGGGCCCGCGCACGTGCGGCGGTGTCTGTGGGCCATAGCTGGCGCTCGGGAAATTTCTCCGCCACGTATTCGGCAATGGCCAGTGTGTCCCACACTGCCAGCGTGCCGTCCACCAGCAGCGGCACCTTGCCCGTGGGCGTTGCGCCTTGTAGGGTTTTCTTGAAATTGGAGTCGGCGTCGAACGAATCAAACCGCACCATCACTTCTTCAAACGCAATGCCAGCTTGGGTCAACAACACCCAGGGGCGCATGGACCAGGACGAGTAGTTTTTGTTGCCTACGTAGAGTTTGAGCATGGGAGTTCCTTGCAGTGTCTGTGAGTGGTTCAGGGTAAATCGAGTCCCGTGTCTGGCGTAGCCGCGTCTTTCGGGCCAATACGGCCCAAGCGCGCCTTGAGCGACTGCGGCTGGCCGGTGATGAGCGCGGCGTAGTTGGTGGTGTTGGACAGCACTTTTTTCACATAGTCGCGGGTTTCGTTGAAGGGTACGTTTTCGGCCCAGATGGCGGCTTCCAGTACGGGGCCGCCGGTTTGCCCGCGCCAGTTGCGCGAGCGGCCCGGGCCAGCGTTGTAGGCGGCAGCGGCCAGTGGCATGGAGCCATCAAAACTGTCGAGCACTAGCTTCAGGTAGCCCGTGCCAATGGCGATGTTGATATCGCGGTCTGTAATTTGGTGGGGCTGGAAGTTGGCAATGCCTATCTTCTTTGCCGTCCATTTGGCGGTGGCCGGCATGACCTGCATCAGGCCTGATGCACCCACAACCGATTTGGCGTCCATGATGAAGCGGCTTTCTTGGCGGATCAGGCCGTATACGTAGGCAGGGTCCAGTCCGATCTGGCTGGTGCGGGAGACCACGGCCGCTTTGAACGGCATGGGGAAGCGTTGCTCTGCATCGATCACCGCTCGGGTGCGCTCGCTGGTGTTAATGCAGCGGTCCCACACCGCGTGGTAGCAGGCCATGTCGGCCGCGGCCAGCAGGCCACGGTCGTCCATTCCACCGCGCTGGTGCAGATTGGTGGTGTAGTTCCACTCGCGCACGCCTTCGGCGCGCAGGCCAATGTTGATGGCATACAGCGCACGGTTGAGTCCAGGGTTCAGGCGTGCAGCTTCCTTTTCTTCGGTTGTGAGTGCTGCAGGCTTTGCCGGGGTTGTGATGCGCTGGCCCAGTTCCTCCAGTGCCAATTGCTCGTAGAAGCCGCGGCTGCTGGCAATACTCTCGAGCAACTGCAGGGCTTGTGTGCGGGTGGCCTCATTGGTGGACTGCGTGAGCAAGGCCCGTGCGCGCCAGTAGACCCAGGTGGAATCGCTGCGCTGCGGCTCGGCCATGGCGCTAGTCGCGGTCAGGACTTGTGCCCAGCGCCCAGCACGCAGGGCTGCGCGGACCTGCCAGGCCAAGTGGTCTTCATGCATGGCGGCAGCCTGGCCGCGTGCAAAGTAGTCAGCCGCGTTGGTTGCCAATCGTTGTGCGGCGCGTTTCCCGATCACGCCCCATATCCAGTTGCGCTCTTCTTGCGTGAGCTGGGTGCGCCAGCGCAGTTTGTCAATCTCCACTGCCGCTTCGTCCGGGTCCAGGTAGGCTTGGCGAATCAGCGCCAGCGACACCAGCTCGCGGGTCTTGGGCTGGATGGCGGTGAGCTTGTCATTAAGGTATTTGCCCGGATTCTGGTAAATCGCGTTGAGCTTGGCCACCGAGCCGGGGCTTACGATGCCCACGGCCTGGGTGACCACCCGCATGCGGTCATTCTCCATGCCCACGCGTGCACGCTGCCATACCATGGCGGTGGAAGTAGTGTGGTCCTTCACCAACTGTTCGGCTGCACTGGCACAGCCTTCCTCCGCTTCTTTCATGCCGAGCCAAACGTCTTTGACCTGGGCCGTGTTGTCCACGCCAGTTGCCAAGTGTTCTGCCAGCAAGGCGTAGCAGCGCACAGACTTGTCGTCACCCATGCGGTACAACAGGTATTCGCGGTTGAAGCTGACCCAGTCCCGGTTGCGTCCGAAGTGCAGGAGCAACTCGGCGCGCAACCGATCCTCCTGGTAGGTGCCGGCGTAGCGGGTGAAAAATTCTTTGATCTCGGTAGGGCCGGCTTCATCCAGGTGGGCGGATAGGTCCCAATAGGCGGCCCATGGCTCTAGTGCGTGGCCACGTACTTGCGGCAGCAAGGTGCGCAGGCGACGCCGGTCACGCTGCTTGTAAAGCTGAGACATCTCCAAAATAATGCTGTCGGCGCGCGACGCATCCTGTGTTTGGGCATGGACTGGGGCTGGAATGGACACCATGGCTGCGCCAATTAGCGCTATCGATGTCAGAATGGCTGAAAACTGCATGTGGAGATTATGGACAACTCAGATGATTCAAAAGCCGCGGCGAAGAAAATCCTGCGCAAATCTTTGCTTGAACAACGCCTGAACCTGCCTGATCGGCTACAGCAGGCCGATCTATTGCAGCAAGTCATGCGCATTTGGCTGGTGGGGCGGCCCGATACCGTGATTGGTGCCTATTGGCCCATCAAGGGCGAGTTTGATCCCTTGCCCGCCCTGCATCGCTGGAAAGAAGATGGCGAACTGCTGGATCAGCCGCAGCTGCGGCGGATTGGTCTGCCTGTGGTCAATAAAGAACACAAGACCATGACTTTTCATGCCTGGTACCCAGGTTGCCCCATGGAAGAAGATGCCTACGGCATTCCCAAGCCCAAAGACACCGAAGTGATTGTGCCCACCCTGTTGTTTGCCCCGTGCGTGGGCTACGGGCCGGGCGGCTACCGGCTGGGCTATGGGGGTGGCTTTTATGACCGCATGATGGCGTCGTTAGAGCCCAAGCCTTTCACGGTAGGCCTGGGCTTTGGTGTGGGCTTTGTTGAAGACTTTGAGCCTGAGCCGCATGACCTGCCACTCGACGCCATTCTCAACAACCACGGGGTTGTGTGGCCCGTCTGAATCGGTTTTGCGGCGGGCCTGACGCTGTGCTACGGTAACGGTCGATCAGGGCCTAGTGATCCGTCTGCCCGGGCCGACAGGTAGGCATACAGGTCTGCAATGTGGGCATTGACCCTTGGCTCGGTTTGCCAGGCAGGCATGGTCAACATGTAGGCCTTGCGCTGCATCACGTCGTCTACCAGTGTGTCTGGTATCGCAATGCCTTTGCCTGTTTTGGTGGTGCCCAGATTCCAGTCGTAGCGGTTCAGGACCAAGCCTACAAATTGGCGTGAACCCATATCGCGCACCCGCGGCAGCAGGTCAGGCGCCGCTTGGGTACCGGTGGCTGCAGGGCCGTGGCAGCCAGCGCACTTATCCTGAAACAAGCGCCAGCCGGTATAGACCGATCCGCTAGGCTGGGACTCATGCTTGATTGCAGCGAGTGGCTGCGTATTCTTAATTTCCACGCTGCAACCGAATAGCAGCATGGCAGAGGCCAGCGCGCCACCAAACAGTATGCGCCGCCCCAGGGATGTGGCGCGCCGCACAGATGGGCAAATTCCAATAGCTTCGTGATTCGTCATAGCCAAGCCTTTCTTGTTTGAAGGACATCAACACCGTGCCCAGCGTATTGTTGTCGCTAGCATGGTTTTAAAACTTGATGCACATCAAGTTGCACGAACAAGGCGCGCAGCATGGGGCGAAGGGTTGAACGACGACCGGCGCGCAGCACCCCTTTTCAAACCCTTGACCTACATCAAACGAATGCATTTCAAGTGCCCGCTTGGCATTGTTTGGCCCCAAACGCTGACCATAGAGCGCAACCTATTGCATACGATGCAAGCACAAAAACCGCTGTTGTCAGGAACGACGATGAAAAACAAGCAGGCACCCACGCGAGACGAACGCATCATGCGCGATGAAGATTTCATCATCTCCAAGACCGACCTCAAGGGGCGCATCACCTATTGCAACCGTATCTTTATCGAGTTTTCCGGCTATACGGAAATGGAACTTTTGGGCGCGCAGCACAACATCATCCGTCACCCCGATATGCCACGCGGTGTTTTTAAATTTTTGTGGGACACCCTAGAGCAAAAGAAGGAGTGCTTTGCCTACGTCAAAAACATGTCCCGCGACGGAGGTTTCTATTGGGTGTTGGCCAACGTGACACCCGATCTGAACCTTGCGGGCGACCCGGAGGGCTACTTTTCTGTTCGCAGAAAGCCAGATCGCGGGGCAGTTTCTGCCATGTCTGACATTTACCAAATGATGCGAAACGAAGAGGAGCGCGCAGGCCCAAAGGACGCCTGCAAGGCCTCGCTGGATTTGCTGATGGGGCTTCTGAGTAAAAAGGGAACCAGTTATGAAGAATTCATTCTTTCGCTTTAAACCGCAGTACGTCGCTGTCTGCGTCGCAGGGCTTATGGTCTTCGGTGCGATGGGGCCATCGGGGGCACAGGGGTCGCTGTGGCTGCCATTGTTGTGGTTGGCACCCAGTCTGGCTGGGCTTTTGGTCTTGTCGCGCAGTAGCTTGGGATTTGGCTTGCAGGAGGCACGCGCAGCCCAACGGTGCTTACAGGAAGTTCAGGCCGTGGCGCAAGACGTGGCCCATGGGCGGTTTGACCGGCGCATCAGGAAAATTCCCACGGAAGGACTGTTCCATGGTTTGTGCTGGGATATCAATGACATGCTGGATCAGCTCGAAGCGTGCTTTCGCGAGCAGGCGACAGCATTGGCGTACGCCAGCGAGGGCAAATACTTCCGCATGACGCAGCCTGTTGGATTGCGTGGTGGGTTTCATGCTTCACTGCAAGGCGCCAATGGGTCACTTCAGGCGATGGAGCGCAAGGTGCGGGCAGAAGAACGCGCGGCTTTAGAAAAACAAGCCGAGCAGGAACGCCAGCAACGTATTGCCGCTGAAAACTTGCGTATCCGCAATGCGCTGGACAAATGCTCCACCAATGTGATGATCGCCAATGCCGACAACGACATCATCTACATGAACGAGACTGTGGCCGCCATGATGGTGCGCAATGCAAACGAATTGCGTAAAGTGTTGCCGCAGTTTGACGCCCACCAGCTGATGGGCAAAAACATCGACGTCTTTCACAAGAACCCGGCCCACCAGCGTGCCATGCTTGCCAACCTGCAGACCACCTATCGCACGCAGATTCAGGTTGGCGCATTGCATTTTGCACTGGCAGCAAGCCCCATTATTGATGCCACTGGCGCAAGGCTTGGTACTGTGGTCGAGTGGGCTGACCGGACTGCTGAGGTTGGCGTTGAGGAGGAGGTTGCAGGCATCGTGCAAGCGGCTGCGCGCGGCGACTTTGCAGCACGGTTGGACACTGTCGGAAAAGTAGGTTTCTTTGCCAACCTGGCAACCGGCATGAACCAATTGCTTGATACCAGCGAGCGGGGCCTGACCGATGTGGCCGATGTGCTCGCCGCATTTGCCGAAGGAGACTTCACCAAACGCATTGCGCGAGACTACGATGGCTTGTTCGGCAAGGTCAAAGACAGTGCCAACACCACGGCAGAAACATTGACGCGCGTGTTGGGTGAGGTGCGTGACGCGGCGGACGCTTTGACCGGCGCAGCGAATCAAGTCAGCGCCACAGCACAATCGCTTTCGCAGGCGGCCAGCGAACAAGCTGCCAGTGTGGAGGAGACCAGCTCACAAATCGGATCCATCTCTGCATCGATTGGCCAAAATTCAGACAATGCCACGGTTACCGACGGTATGGCGACCAAGGCAAGCAAAGAGGCGCAAAGCGGCGGTGAAGCCGTTGGCCAAACTGTGCTGGCTATGAAGCAAATTGCCGCAAAGATTGGAATCGTTGACGATATTGCCTACCAGACCAACCTGCTGGCGCTCAATGCAGCCATAGAGGCGGCGCGCGCGGGCGAACATGGCAAAGGATTTGCTGTGGTCGCAGCCGAGGTGCGCAAGCTGGCCGAGCGCAGCCAAGTGGCGGCCAAGGAAATAGGTGAGTTGGCGGTCAATAGTGTTGTCACCGCAGAACGCGCGGGAAAGCTTCTCAATGAAATTGTCCCCAGCATCCAGAAGACCAGTGAGTTGGTGCAAGAGATCGCGGCGGCAAGTTCTGAACAGCGTGAATCGGTCACCCAAATCGGCGGTGCTATGGACCAGTTGTCCAAGGCCACGCAACAGAATGCGTCAGCATCCGAAGAGTTGGCAGCCACCAGTGAGGAGTTGTCTGGGCAGGCCGAGCAGCTACAACAAAGTGTTGCGTTTTTTAAAACCGACAACGAAGCGGCTACTGCCGCTAACCGACGCGCACCAGGGCACTCTGGTCGCAAAGGTCTGCCACAGCGGTTTGCCGTCGTGCCCGGGCAGCGCGGTGCAGTCTTTGGGTTCCGTTCGCACTGATCGGTTGTCTTGCGCGGTACGGGTGCGCTCGTTGCTATCTGTCGAATGAAGCAGTCTTAGGGCTTGCGGTTGCTTTTCGTGGTTTGGCCAGTTTGGCCTTGCGCGCCGGTTGGTTTGCCCGCGCGCTGATCGCCGCCTGCAAGGCCATGCGCGCCCATGGAGCCATGGCACCTGCTGAGTCCATGGCGTCTTCCGGGGCGCTGTAGTAGTTGATGCCGCGCTGCACGGTCTGTCCGTCTTTGGTGGATGCGTAGGTAAAGCGCTCACAGCCCGCGGCTTCCCACTCTTGGCGCTTGTCGTCGCTGGCTTTGAGCCACAGTTTCTCACCGTGCCCCAAGTTCGCAATGATGGCAATGGTGAGTCCATCCGTGCTGATACCCCAGCCGCCAAACATGCGTTTGGCGGTGCAAGGCCCTGCGGTGGCCAGCAGTTCGCAGCAGTAGTTGGCGAATTCGGATTGCTTAATTGCCATGGCTCTTACTGTGGAGCAGCAGCGGTGTCTGCTGCAGGTTCATTGGTCTTTTGGCTGGCAAGTACCCGGGCATCTTCTTCGTAGTCGCGCAGGGTCTGTACCAGGTATGCGCGTTGGTTTGCGTTGCTGCTGTTGTGCAAGGCGGCCATGGTGGCGCAGCTCTCGGTGGTGAGTTGGTCGATGTACTCGCGGTAGGCAGGATCTGGTGCGCGGAAGATGCGATCCAGCCAAGTGCGCAGCATGGCGTTGGCCTGGCTGGCCGGGTAGCGCGTCGCAACCAGATCAGCAAGCACCTGCAGGGCATCCTGTTGGCGCGCTTGTGCTTCCTTTAACTGGCGTGGGCCGTTGAAGCTGGAGTTGGCAATGTGTTTGCGTATAAGAGCAACCTGGGCCGCAGTCAGCGTGCCGTAAAAAGACTCGGTGCGCTCCACGATGTTGCTCACGCGCCGATCGGTGCGTTCGGCCAGCGTGCCGTCTATCCACTCTTCGCGCCATTTGCGGTTGCGCTTGTCGAATTCGCGGGATATCTGTTCCAGCTGGGCTGCTTGCAGAGTGGGCGCGATCGCGGAAATGGTTGGCACCATGCGCTCCAACGGTGCTTGTATGCGCGTTTGCAGGCTGTTGACCTTGAGACACACCTGCTCTGATGTAACCTGCTTGGGTGCCATGGTTTGTAGATCCTTGAGCAATTGCACCAGTAGCGGCAGCTCTGTCTTGCGGTGCCAGTCTTGCAGGGACTGTAAGTCTGCACGCACCTTCAGGCTTTGTGCACCATCAAAGTCAAAATAACCATCCAACCACCAGTACACCAACGACGGACTGGAGTTGTAGCCCAGGCGCACGGCACTGCAGCCGCTCAAAAGTAGCGCGGTCAGCAGCAGGCCGATAATGTGTGGGGACAATGCCAGCAGGCGCAACAGTGGAGCGATTGAAAAGGACATGCAGGTGACTTCGGAACAACACAATCACAACGCGGCGGTAGTGCATCAGCCGGTCGATGTGGTCATTATGGCTGCGGGCAAAGGCACACGCATGAAGAGCCAGCTGCCCAAGGTGTTACACCCCTTGGCTGGACGGCCGCTTCTGCGCCACGTGCTAGACACGGCGCAGGCTCTGCAGGCCCGTCAAGCAGTGGTGGTTACAGGCCATGGTGCTATAAAAGTAGAAGCTGCTTGCGCAATGGATACGGGGGCTACCGACCCATTTGTCATAAAGTTTGTGCGCCAGGAGCCGCAGCTGGGCACGGGCCATGCGGTGCAGCAGGCGGTGCCTCTGCTGGCCGATGATGGTGTGGTGTTGGTGCTGTCGGGTGACGTGCCGTTGACCCAGCCCGCTACGCTGTTCCACCTGGTAACCGCTTGCGCGGGCAACAAATTGGCTTTGCTCACACTGGAAATGCCCGATCCTGCAGGCTATGGCCGCATTGTGCGCAGTGGCCAGCAGGTGGACGGTGCTGTGCAAGCCATTGTGGAGCACAAAGACGCAACCACTGAGCAGCGCGCCATTACCGAAATTTACAGCGGCATCATGGCAGTGCCCGCAGCGGCGCTCAAGCGCTGGCTGGCGCGGCTGGACAACCAGAATGCCCAGGGCGAGTACTACTTGACCGATATCGTGAAGTTCGCTGTGGCCGATGGTGTGGCGGTGGTTGCACACAAGATTGCTGACCCGGTGCAAGTTGCTGGTGTCAATAGCCCGGTACAACTGGCACAGCTGGAGCGTGCCTATCAACTACAACAAGCACACCGTTTGATGGAAGAGGGTGTGCGCCTTGCGGACCCCGCCCGCCTGGATGTGCGGGGCGACCTGCTCTGTGCCCACGATGTCAGCATCGATGTGAACTGCGTGTTTGAAGGGCAGGTCAATCTGGGCGAAGGCGTCTCCATTGGAGCGAACTGTGTCATTGCAAACGCCATCATTGAGGCGGGCGCAGTCATCCACCCTTTTACCCATATTGATGGTGAGAGCCTCGGTGTAACCGTGGGGGCTGGTGCTCTGGTTGGTCCCTTTGCCCGGCTGCGACCAGGAACCCGTTTGGGCGAAAAGGTGCAAATCGGCAACTTTGTCGAAGTTAAGAATGCTACTCTGGCCAAGGGTGCCAAGGCCAAGCACTTGGCCTTTTTGGGCGATGCAACCGTGGGCCAGCGGGTCAACTTTGGCGCAGGCAGCATCACCGCCAACTACGACGGTGCCAACAAGCACCGCACCGTGATCGAGGACGATGTACATGTGGGCAGCAACTGCGTGCTGGTGGCACCGATTACGATCGGAGCGGGTGGCACGGTGGGCGGCGGCTCGACGCTGACGAAAGATACTGCCGCTGGAGCGCTCAGCGTGGCGCGTGGCAAACAGATCAGTATTACCAACTGGCAGCGGCCCAAGAAGATCCCTAAAGCTTGACCCACGGAAGGCGACGCATGATGGACGAATTGTCAAAATCACAAGCGTTGCGCATCGCCGCACTGGAGGCGGAGCTGGCAGCCGCGCGTGCCGAATTGCAAGACTTTACTTCCACGGTATCGCATGATTTGCGTGCGCCACTGCGTCACATTATTTCCTACCTACAACTGGTGCAAGAAGACGCAGGACCGCAACTCAGCGCCGAGGTGCAGGGGTTTTTGCATACGGTTACCGGATCGGCCAAACAGTTGGGCACCATGCTCGATGCGTTGTTGCAACTTTCGCGCGCGGGCAGCGTGGCGTTGAATCTGCAACCTGTGGCGTTGCGGGATGTCGTGCAAAGCGTGCGCAGTGAGTGGGTGGAACGGAGCCCTTCACGCACCATTGAGTGGCACATTGCGGATGACTTTCCAAAGGTAGTGGCAGACGCAACACTGTTGCACCAGGCTATCGGCCACGTGATGGGCAATGCGATCAAGTTCACAGCGCCACGAGCAATTGCACAGATTGAAGTCACGGCGCAGGTAGATGCAGCTGCAGGTTGTGTCACGCTGCGTTTTCGCGATAACGGTGTGGGCTTTCCAATAGGTCAGCAGGAGCGCCTGTTCAAGGTGTTTGGACGGTTGCACAGTGCACAACAGTTCGAAGGTCTGGGCATGGGCTTGGCTCTTACACGCAAGATACTGGCGCGCATGGGCGGTGAAGTGACTGTTAATTCGGAAGCGGATGCCGGGTGCTGCGTGGAACTACGACTGCGGCACAAGTGACGCATTAGACTCTGTGCGTATGGCCTGCCAGTGCCGTCATGAAGCGGCCAAGTATGACGGGCGCTGCCGCCGTCTGGTAGGCCTGATGCCGCGCAAGTTCGGACAATTGGTCAAACCGTGGTGAAAGAACATAGGCCTCGCGCAACGCGCGTTCCCAATGATGAATGGGCGCATGTGCATCAACGATTACACCACCGGCACCGACCGTGTCTGGAAGTGCTCCTCTATTGCTTGCAACAACCGGTATGCCATTGACTTGTGCCTCGACCACAGTGCGACCGTAGGCTTCTTCCCACAGACTGGGCATCAGGAGGGTGCGCGCGCGCGCATAGACGGGCCGCATGTCGTTGGTGGGAGGTGACCATTCAATGTTGGTTAAGGCAGCGGCGCGCTGCAGGCAATAAGAACGCCATTGGGGGTCCAACCCCCAACTTTCGGATACCAGGAAAGGAATCTCCGGGCAAGCCGCCGCCAGTGCGAACATGATCTCCACGCCCTTGATGGGCGTTGGATTGACGAACAGTACGTGGTCGCCTTGCCCGCTGACAAAATAACGCTCGGGCAAAACAAGGGGTGGGACGACCACACTATCGATGCCACATAAAGCGCGCCAGCGTTGAGCCGTAAATTCAGAATTTGACAGATACAAAATGGCAGGGTCAGGTACCAGCGTACCACCGAGTTGGTGCGTTTCTACGTTGTGTAGATACACCGCTGTGGGCTTGCCGGTTCCCAGCGCTGCAAGAACCATGGGCAGTAGTGTGGTGCCGCTTTGCACCACGATGATTGTTGGCTCCCATGCGGCAACCAGCAATTGCAAGTCATGAATCGGGTCGGCGACCCGAAATACCGGGTAACCCAGGTCATCGTCCTTTTGGGGACGACGATCGGATAGCGCATCGGCATGTTCCTTGAGGCCGCAGAGTACAGCAACCTCAATCCCGCCACCGGTTAGTGCTGAACACAAATCGTCAGTGGTGGTCTGCAGGCCTCCAACAACTTCCGGGAGATGCGGATATACCGACGCAAAAAGGACCCGCATGAAAACAGTACTTACGATTGGATCTGTGCTGGACTATTTCCCATGACGGTGCGCAATGACTTGTCTGGGGTTTGCTTTTGGTTGTCCGAGGTGACTTGTTGTACACGATCGGGTGCGAGTGATGTGCGGGGCGTATTGACCCCATCCGGGCGATCGTTGGTGCTGATTAGATTCCCACCCGGCGTTGAGCGATTGCCCTGACGGTTTTCAAACCGGCTCGTCAGGTTGGCCATATCTGCTGCGGATAACCGGAAAGGTGCACCAATGCCGGTGACGCTCGCAATGACTGAAAAACCTGGTCGTGTGACTCTGGGCCCCAGTTGACCCGATGGTCCGCTCGGACCGTCAGGTGGTAGTACATCCATGTGTTCGCCAAACAAGAAGGTCGCGCCGGTTTGATCAGCTTGTGCGTCAACAACTGAAATGCCTCCGCGAATACCAATTGTGGCGGTAGCTGTGCGCACCAATGCTGAATTGGGTCCCTTGGGGTTCGTTAATTTGCTAATGAAACCACCCACGACACGCAATGAGCCCTTGATCAAGTTCACAGCAATATTGCCACGCTGTTCCTTGGGGTGAAATGCAAATTCGTCAATGACAAGTTCTGAGTTTGGACCAAGTGTCATGGATGACTGGTCCATGAAAAGAATGTGAATGATGCCAGTGTTGTCGGTCTTGAATCGTTCGCCAAATGCGACTGAATTGCCGATATATACGACTCGTTCTTTGGTTGCTGAAACGACGCCTGAACGAAGGGAAGTAACGACGCCAACTTGTGTGCCGACTTCAGTGGCTGCAGTAGCATTGGGTGCAGCGAAACCGGTGGCTGCCGCAGCTGCAGCAGCCAACCACCAGTCATTAATATCCATTGGGGCCATGGTGTTCTCCTGAGTGCGCTCAGTATTTCCAGATCAAAGCCAACGTGCCGGACGAGTTGGTGTTGCTGAAGTTGGGAATATTGGATGAGGTGTCGCTGTATTCCAACTGGAATTGCAGCGATAGATCACGATTCAGTGGCACAGTGTTGACCAGTGATGCCCGCCAGATTGAATCATTGCGAGCACTATAGGGTTGCGCAATTGGATCTGGCCCACGGTAGTCTCGCTTCAGGTAGGTGGCCGACGCAGTAGTTGTCCAAGGCAAGGCAGACGAGCCAAAAAGTGGCGCGTAACTGAACAAATACGTCAGCTGGATATGCGGCTCACGGTAAGAGGAGTAGGCAGCATTGCCATCCATCTCGGTGTAACCGAACTCAGTGATCAGGAAGCGGCCGGGTGCAGATTCTATGGCAGCAGTCAACCGGCCAGTTTGACGAGTCCCGCCCTGCAAGACCACATTGGGCATGTCTTCACGAGACGAAAACGTGAGCTTCGTGTTCTCATAAGCACCGCTCCAGGATACGGATTCCGAAGCCCGAAAATCTCCATCCAGGCCGAATCCGTTGTTGGTGAAGTGGTCACTGCCATTGGCAAAAACTGTACCGGCAATCACGTGAGGGCGGATCAATAGTTCGGTAGCAGCAAAAGGGCGAAAGCGCACGCCAGTGGTTCCGGCCAGAATTGTCAAATCAAATGGTTTGTTGTATCCAGCTTGCTTTGCGTATCCAGTAACCGAGTTGTAGTGACTGGCATATCCCACCAGCGAAGTGACCAAGGTCGCTTCATTCTGTTTGTCCAGATCCAACTCATGGTCCACTTCACCCCAAATATGGGTGTCCGTGTCAGACTTTGGCCCCGCATCTTTCCCGCGTGCCACTGGCGCGCCTAAATAGAGAATCTGGCTGTTCGTGGTCGCACTCGTTGGATTGCTTTGGCTCCGTAAACCCAGCATTAAGGTGCCGGAAAGTCGAGATGTTTTGTTCCGCTGAACGACGTCGCGCAACAGTGATTCGGCATGGCCTTTGAGCGTAGCGTCTAGGTTTGGGTCTTCAATGGCTGCGCGCAAATAGCTTTCGGAAATGGCGTAAGAGCCAAGTCGGTAATACAACACGCCCAATTCAACCCGGATGCGGGGGGGGGCATCAGGTATCAGTAAGAGGCCTTCCAGTGCAGCAATTCCACCTTCGAAGTTTCCGGAATTGACCAGCAAAGTCGCGTATTTACTGCGCGCTTCCATCGAGTTGGCGTTGGCCATAACTTCGCGAAAAGCTTGGTCTACCTCCGGTACTGTGGGAGGCGCAACATTCTGTGCCAACGCAGGTGCAGCGAGCGCACTGAGGCACAAGAGCAGCAGTGCCTGGTGCTTTGTCAAAACAGGAGTCAATTTTTCAGTCATTGTTTTGATCCCCGAAAGGATTACTGCGCATTGGTCGAGAGACCGGCCACAACGCGGATGGATTGCCACGCCCAAGCCCCAATATAACAGGTTGGACCATTAAAGCCTTGATGCGGGTATTTGAAAATCTGCGTAATAGTCTTCCAAGCAGGCTTTCAACGCAATTTTCCAATGCCGCATTTCATTGAGGTGCAGGCCATTTAGCCTTGCATTGACCAGGCACTCGGAAGCGGGGCGAACGGCAAAGTATTCTTCTCGGAAGTGGTTCGACGAGACTTTGGAAATGCGAATCTTGCTCTCAAGGCCTATCAATTCCACCAGGGCCTGTGCAACCTCCAAGCGGCTGGTTGCGCCTTCGCACGCCATGTTGAATACGCCCCACTGGTTCATTTTGATCAATGTTGCGACATTGTTAGCAAAATCCCTCGTGTAGGTAGGCGAGCCAAACTTGTCATCGACAACTTGAAGTTCGGTCACACCGCTGGCAAGTTGGGACATGATTTTTTGAACAAATTTCTTATCCTTTGATGGGCCGCCGCCCATCATCCAACCAGCTCTACAGATCAAATATCTCCTTGCGTGCTCGCGAACAATCGTTTCTCCAGAATATTTAGACCGCGCGTAGCAACTGACCGGGTTGGGTGTATCACCCTCTTCATATTGTCTCTTTTGTCCATCGAAAATTCCTGCAGTGCCGATGTACAGCAAGGGGATGTCTAGTTCGTTGGCGATCAAGGTCGCGCTTTCGGTGGCAGTAGAGTTGGTCAGCCACGCATTTTCAGGGTTGCGCTCGCAGTCTTCCATGTTGGTACATGCGCCCAGATGAAACAGGTAGTCCGGCTGGAACGCAGCAACATCCTGTCGGTAGGCTTCGCGGTCCCGTATGTCTAGGTACGAAAGCCATGGTGCATTGACGTCAATGTCGGTGCACTTCAAAAGGTAGCGTGGGCCGAAGACTTTGTAAAAGGCCTCGCCCAACATGCCGCCACAGCCGGCAATGTAGATTTTTTTCATGTCCTGTTTTGACTGACTTCTAGGGCGTACTTTTGCAAGAAGTCGCCCAGAGGCGAGCCCTGTTGTACGGGCGGTCGTAAATGCTGTGAGAGTAGGTCTGGCCGGTTTGATTTGAAGCCGCTCATATGCATCAAAGTAACCGGGCTTCCGCAAAAAGTCAGTTTGCCGCTTTTGTCAAGTGAGAAGTCGCGTTCTGAGCACACGCGCCAGTGCCCCAAATTGAGCCCGATGGCGTCGCTAATGCGAACCCCTTTAAAAAAGCACGGAACAAGATCCAGCCACTTTTGATCGGTGAAAACACCTTGTTCACGGCTGTCGTACACATAGCGCGTGACGCGATCTTGCCACCAGTCCAAAAATCGAACGCGATCCTCTCCAGTGCCCACTGCAAGCATTCCGCCGTTGTAGACGCCAACCAGCAGCATGCCAATCTCTTCTGCATGTTTGTCGCCAGAAAAGGGGTACAACAGATGCGGCGTCAAGAATACGGAGAAGTTTGGTTGAGCAGGAAGGAGTGCATCCATTGACCCCAAGAGGTATGTGTCGGCATCCAAATAGACGATGGGGCAACTTAAGGTTCTGGCCAAAAAACGCATCAAGTATGACTTGAGCGCACAGCACAACTCCAGAATGTTGTAGCGGCTAACCATCTCCTGCCAGACCGAGGTTTCGATCACATCGCTGAGGCGAACAAGGGTCGTTCCTTCAGGAATTAGTTCGGCATCATCTGAGTCAACAACGAGCAAATAAATTTGGCCAGTGAAATGCCGTCGCACTGATTTCGCAAGTGTTTTCATCAGTGGAACATGGCTTTTAGTGCTCAAGCTGCACACTGCATATTCATACGGCTGGCCAGTGCTTCCGTTGTTTTCAAACGGGGCATTCGTGGGTTCGAATGTGCTTGCGATTTTCAACAGTGGCTGACTCGCAGGGGTATACAAAGGCTGCGGATCGCCGTTCAAATTGCTCCATTTTTTGTTCAAGAAATGGTAGGTCTGTTCGTGAATGATTTGCCCACGCAATCGCTGGTCATTCCAATCTTCTCTGAGTGACAAGGTGGGCTTAATCGCGCGCAGAGCGTCCGTGAATTGCCCGGCTGCTCGGTAAACCTCTGCTAGCCCATACCAGGAAGAAACATCTTGAGGATCGATTCCAACAGCAGCACGGAAGGCATGGGCAGCTTTGTCAAAAGAGTTCAGTTCACGGAATAACCAACCCAACTGACGATGCGTCAGAGATGCGCCAGCCGGGTCTAATGCCAATGCGGTTTCCAGCGCGCTCCTCGCATCTTCATGGCGAAGCTGATGGACTCTGACTTGTGCAAGTGCACGCCATGCTGGTGCAGAGCGATCGGCGAGGGCAATCGCCCGTTCTGCGTACTCGGAGGCCTTTGCGTAATTGCCTGCAGCATCCATGACACATGCTGCAAGCACAATGGCATCAACGTCGTTCGGCCCCAGAAAAAATGCCTGATCGACCGCTTGTAAAGCTGCAGGAATACTATCAACTTCGAGTGAAAGCCAACCGAGCTTGCGGCACAAATCAATCGAGTTGGCAGGTAAGCGCAGGGCGCGATGAAGCACACGCCGCGCAATACCCAGTCGCTTTTCTTGCACAAGCACTCGCGCCAGCAGATACCAGCCCTCGCCATCGCGCGGGCATTTGCGCAGCATGTTGCGGCAAGTGGTACGAGCGGCAGTTGTGCGTCGCAAGTCCAGCAAAAGATGAACCTTTTGTTTCACTAGTTCGATAGCATCTGGTGCAACTATTAGCCCGTCTTCCAATGCGGCGATGGCTTCGTCGTCACGGCCCAATAGATGCAATACACGCGATAGCAGAGCGTATGACTGTGTTTTTTTGTGGTCCAGAGCATTGGCTGTTGTTAATTCCAATGCCGCCTCTGGCCAGAAGTTGCGTCCGCTTTCAAAAAGTATGTGGCCATGGGCAAAGTGCGCAGCCGCCCAGCCAGTGCGCAGATGCAATGCTTTGCGAATGGCCTCTAAAGCCAGTGGGAACTGGTGACTTATTCGATGCGCTTCGGCCACTCCATACCATGAATCGGCGTCGCCTGGGTTGGCTTCGACTGCTTTGGAAAAGGCTGCTACACCTTCTTTTGGGCGATCGGTGGCTAAATAGATCCACCCAAGTTGTCTATACGTTGCATAGCAATTTTTGGTGTCTTTTTCCAGTGCCGTGTGTAGCGCATTTTCAGCGTCCACCCAGCGGGCTTGGTGCGATCGCACTTGCGCCAACGTGCGCCAGGCCACAGCCGAATCGGTCGCCAGAGAAACCGCCATTTCGCCGTGTGCGGAAGCAGCCGCTAGATCGCCGCTTGCGTCAAAAACGCTGGCGGCCAAGATGCTACTTGTCGATTTGTCAGGGTCAAGGGTCAAGACATGATCGAGTGCTTCAAGCGCCTCTTGGATATCTCCGGCTTCCAATGCGAGCCAAGCAGTCTGGTTCCAGACTTCAGGGGGAACCGGTGGCAGGTTCTGCGAGCGCGCCAGAGCGCGGCGTGCTGCTCCGGGGCGCTTTTTCTGAATCAAAACCAATGAGAGAAGATACCAACTCAATCCTTCGCGTGGCCGTAGTTTGAGCAACTCGTGGCACTCGCTGCGTGCGTCCGTCGTGCGGTGCAGCTCTAGTAAGAGGTGGATTCGTTGCTGCAAAAACTCAGTTGCGTCGGGTGTCAGCGCGAGGCCTTCGTCCAGAATTTGTAGTGCTGTATCGGCAAGCCCCAGTTCCTTCTGCGCGGTCACCAGTTGAATTCGCGCGTCTGCACGGTGCGGTTCATGTGACAAGACAAGTGTTAGCTGCAAAGTGGCCTCTTGCCACAGCTGCTGCGAATACAGAAGCCATCCAAGTTGGGCTCTGCGGCTTACGCGGGGCTGCTTGGCCAGGGCTGCTTTAGCGTAAGGGGTTGCTTCCTCAAATTTGCCGAGATCACCCAAGACCCAAGCCAGTGTTTCTGTTGCTTCGTCGAGCGCAGGGTCAATGGCAATGGCGGCTTTCAACGCCTGGCAGGCTTCGTCGCGCCGACGTAGGTGTAGATTGACTAGGCCCAGATACCAATGGAGCGGGGCGTGTAGCGGGTGCTTTTCTAGGGAAGTTTTGAGAATTGAGCCCGCTTCTTCTGTCGAACCTGCAGCGAGCAGAAACCAGCCAAGTGATGCGTCTGCATGTGGATTTCCAGCGAGTTCCAGATTGATAGCGTGGCGCGCGAGTCGCACCGCTTCATCTACCTGGCCCTTTTCGAAGCACGCCCATGCGTTCGACAAACTGGCGTCTGCAGAATCGGAAAGTAGTTGGGGATTTTCCATTCGGTTATGTTCATGCTTGATGGGTGGCCCAGTAACCGTGCAATTGTGCCTTGATTGATCAACATTGATGGGTAGGTCGCTGTGGGTTGAGAGAGCTTATGGCACCCCAAGAGGCAACTCTCCCCCAAACTTGCTGCGCTTGATGCTAAAAAACGCCTTCACGTTGCGCACGTTCGCGTCGCTGGTAAACAGGCGCTGCGTCAACGCTTGATAGGCGGGCATATCGCGGGTGTGGACCACTAGCACGAAATCTGGGCCGGGGGACACCCGATAGCACTGCTGCACGGCGGCATCTGGGGCCACGCGGGCCTCAAACGCATCCAGCGCGGCGGCGTCCTGCCGGTCCAGCGTGATCTCAATCAGCGCAATGAGTCCATGCCCCAGTGTGGCCGCCATACGCTCGGGGTTCAGCAGGGCTACTTGTCGCTCAATCAGCCCGGCATCTCGTAGGCGCTTGACGCGGCGCAGGCAGGTGGGGGGCGACGTATGCACCCGCTCTGCCAAGGTTTGGTTGCTCAGACTGGCGTCGTGCTGCAACTGGGCCAAGAGTTGCAGATCAATTGCATCGAGTTCTATTGATTCCATTTGACAAACATTTATTGAATTAAATTTCAAATCTGTTAATGAGTGAAATTTTCATTCATAAATGATAAAAATTCAATCGATAATTTTTTTGCAAGCACTCTACCATGCGGCAACTCATTGGTTTGAATGTGTTGGATAAGGAGAACTTCTATGTGTGGCATCGTCGGCGCGGTATCAACCCGCAACATCGTTCCTGTCTTGGTGCAGGGGCTGGAGCGGCTGGAATACCGGGGGTATGACTCCTGTGGTGTGGCGGTCTATGCCCAGGGAGCGGACGCGGCACACAGCGGCTTGCGCCGGGCGCGCAGTACGTCCCGGGTGGCCGAGTTGGCGGCGCAAGTGGCCCCTGATGCCGCAACCGGTGGTTTGGTCGGGCGACTGGGCATTGCCCACACCCGCTGGGCCACGCACGGTGTGCCGTCGGTGAGCAATGCGCACCCCCATTTCAGCCACGGGCTGGGTGCCGATGCGCACCAACGCCCTGGCAAGGTGGCGCTGGTGCACAACGGCATCATCGAAAATCACGATGAACTCCGTGCCGCACTCAAGGCAAAGGGCTATGTGTTTGTCAGCCAGACGGATACAGAAGTTATCGCGCACCTGGTCGACAGCGTGTACGACGGCGATCTTTTTGACGCGGTGCGAACCGCCGTGGCGCAGCTGCACGGCGCCTACGCCATTGCTGTGTTTTGCAAAGACGAGCCCCACCGGCTCGTAGGTGCCCGTGCGGGGTCACCGCTGATTTTGGGCATTGGCAAAGACGGGCAAGAGCACTTCTTGGCCAGCGACGCCATGGCCCTGGCCGGTGTAACCGACCAGATCGTCTACCTGGACGAAGGTGATCTCGTAGACTTACAACTGGGCAAATACTGGCTGCTCGACAAGGCCCGCAAGCCGGTTGCCCCCGCCCAGCGCCCCGTCAAGACGGTGCTGGCGCACAGCGGTGCGGCTGAACTGGGGCCCTACCGCCACTACATGCAGAAGGAAATTTTTGAACAGCCGCGCGCCATTGCCGACACTCTGGAAGGCGTGGAAGGCATCGCACCTGAGCTGTTTGATGGACAGATGAACCACAAGCCTGGTGCCAACGCGGCCCGTGTGTTTGCCGAAATTGACTCCGTGCTCATCTTGGCTTGCGGTACCAGTTACTACAGCGGCTGCGCTGCCAAGTATTGGCTAGAGAGCATTGCCAAAGTACCCACGCAAGTGGAAGTGGCCAGCGAATACCGCTACCGCGAATCGGTACCCAACCCCAAGACGCTGGTCGTCACCATCACGCAATCAGGCGAAACTGCAGACACCCTGGCAGCCCTGCGGCATGCCCAGAGCATGGGCATGCACCACACCCTCACCATCTGCAACGTAGCCACCAGTGCCATGGTGCGGGAATGCAGCCTGGCTTACGTCACCCGTGCGGGGGTTGAGATTGGCGTGGCATCCACCAAGGCATTCACCACCCAGTTAGCCGGCCTGTTCTTGCTGACGCTGGCCTTGGCGCAAGCCAAGGGCCGCCTGCCCGAGAGCGAAGAGCAACGCCACCTCAAAGCCATGCGCCACCTACCCGCCGCATTGCAAGCGGTGCTGGCGCTGGAGCCCCAAATCATCAGCTGGTCCGAAGACTTTGCAAAAAAAGAAAACGCGCTTTTCCTCGGCCGTGGTCTGCACTACCCCATTGCCATGGAAGGTGCGTTGAAGCTCAAGGAAATAACCTACATCCACGCCGAGGCCTACGCCGCAGGCGAGCTCAAACACGGCCCCTTGGCGCTGGTCACCAGCGAAATGCCTGTGGTCACCGTCGCGCCCAATGACGCCTTGTTGGAAAAGCTCAAAAGCAATTTGCACGAAGTGCGCGCCCGCGGCGGCGTGCTCTATGTGCTGGCTGATGCCGACACCAAAATCGAGAGCGGAGAAGGCATGCACGTGATCCGCATGCCGGAACACTATGGCGAGTTGTCGCCGTTACTGCATGTGGTACCCCTACAGCTACTGGCCTACCACGCAGCCTGCGCGCGGGGGACGGATGTGGACAAGCCGCGTAACCTGGCCAAAAGTGTCACGGTGGAATAGTGTTTAGCAAATTTCGGCCTTAGCCCTCGCGAAATATGCGTAATTAGCTATCAAATCAGGAGCAAAAATAAGTACTATAGTCCCTGCAGAGTCGCATCGACTTGGATAAAGTGCTGAAAGAAGTGGCCACAATGCGGGCACGTTCAAGGGGAGCAGGACGATACCTTGTATGCGGGACTGCACCCATGCCGAGCGGCTCTGCGCTATTGCTTGACCGAGCGTTCGTTGTGAATGGTGTGGGCGCCTTCGGAGGCGCGTCCGACCCTGACCGCCTCGTCAATCGGCGGTTGGCTTCGGGGCGCTTTGACCAGGGCATTTCTTGAAGAATCAGTCATGCTCTCTACGCTCTCCGTCCCCGCCGTGCTTTCGTTCCCCGCCTGCACTGCGGTGGCATCGCACGCAGTTGTCGATGTTTTGAATGCCTTCCTCTTCATGCTCTCTGCGCACATTGGCAGGGGTGTGCTCGTGGCAGCCGTAGCAGGTGTATTGGCGATAGTCTGTGCTTACCTTGTGGCAGGTCACGCAGGTGGCGTTGTGGTCTCTATCGAGTAGAAAGAACTTCTCGTGTTCGAAAGTCGCTGGCTTCCAGGCTGCAGTCCTGTGGCATTGCGTACATCCAACACTCAGTTCCCGGTGCAGCGAGTTGTTTGGTGCAGCATGGCAGGAGGAGCAATGATCACGCGTTTCAACCCGCAGCAATGCGTGTGAGAATTTTTTGCTACTGCGCCGTGTCAGTTTGGGTCCGGCGTGGTCGCTATGGCACGCCACGCAGTCTTGCTCGATCAGGTTCTGATGGAACGACGTTTTCAGTCGGGTTGTGCCGGCACCCACTGCAGCATGTAGCACCACGCCCTTGGTTGTACGCAGCCCAATATCGGGCAATGTGTGGCACACCAAGCAACGTTCGGCACTGGCGCCACGCAGAGGCGCGTGGCAGGCAAAGCAGTCTGATGCCAAAGTGGCATGTCCAGGCACCAAGGGCCCCGGGCCTACCATCAGATGTGGGTACACAAAGACCAGCGCCACCAGCACCAGCAAGTTGGCTGCGATCACGAACCATAGCCAGCGGCCTTTCATGTCCAACCCCAAAAGAGAAAAACTGCCACGATGTGGGCTAGTGTCAGCACGGCAAATGCCAGTGTGATGGGGATATGTACCGTCCGCCAGTGCTTGACGGCGTCAAAAGTCAGGCTGTCCCAATAGGTGCGCTCGGCCAGTTGCTTGGGTGACAGTCCCTGCTCCCGCATGCTCTGTCGCGCCTCTTCGAGGCGCTTGCTCGCGCGGGCTAACAAGAACTTTCCAGTCAGGCCACTCGCCACGTTGATGAGCATGGCCCACACGGCCAGCCAGCCCAGAATGGCATTGAAGTGGATGCCCGCATGGACCAGTACCAATAAGGAGCCAGCCCAGGCCATGTATTCGTGCAGCACCAACAGGGTCGCTGGCTGGCCGACGCGGATGAGCCGGCGTTTGCGCAGCGAGTAGCCAAGCGAGCCGATGATGAGCAAGGTCCCGGGTATACCCAACCACTTGCCAATCCAAACCATGTTGAGCAAGTGCAGCGCGGCATCACACAACAATGCGGCCGAAGCAAGTGCCAACAGCGACAGGTAGAAGGGCACAACCTCACGGCTGATGAGGTGGGCTTTCAACGAGGGCATTTTGAGGGTCTCACAATTCCAACACCAAGCTTGACGTCGGCTTGGCGACGCACAAGAGGCAATAACCCGCTGAAATGTCAGAGTCGGGCTTTTCAGCGTAGTCCACTGTGCCAGAAGCCAGCCGTGTTTCGCAGCTGCCACAGCTACCTGATCGACAACCAGAGTCCACCGCCACGCCTTGGCGCTGTACGAAGTCCAGCAGGTTGACGTCCTCACCGTTCCAAACCAAGGTGCGGCCCGAGCGTTTGAGGCAAATGTTCAAGGACAGCGCATTGGTGGCCAAGGGTTCATTCGTCGCGGTTGCTGCTGAGACAACGGTAGCGGGCCCAAAGGCCTCGAAGTGGATGTCGTCTTCCTGGACGCCCCAAGCCCGCAGTGCGGGCACTAGGCTTTGCATCATGGGCGGTGGACCGCAGACATAGAACTGGTGCCGACCATGGGGGAGGTTGTGGCGCAGCAAGTCCAAGTCAATGTAGTCTACATGCTGATAGTCGCGACCAAGAACATCCACCGCCTGGGGATTGGCATAGACCACCTGCAGTTTGAAACGCGGGCAAGACTCCGCCAGCGATTCCAGAAGGTTCTTGAAAGCATGATCGTCGCTGTTTCGCACACCGTAGAAGAGGTGAATCACCCGCAAGGGCTGCTGTGACAGACACCAGCGCAGCATGCTGACCATGGGCGTGATGCCAATGCCGCCGGCGATGAAAACCGCCGGAAGTGTGGCATCTGCATCGACAAAAAATTGGCCTGCGGGAGCCTTCAACTGCAGCACAGTGCCTTCTTGCACGCTGTCATGCAGGTAGTTGGATGCAGCACCGGCGAGCAAATCCGGGCGATCGACTGGCGCCAGGGCACGCTTGATGGTGATCCGATAGGTAGCAGGATCAGGTTGCTCTGACAGCGAATAGCATCGGACGAGGCGGCGCTCGATTCCCGGTCCGGAAGGTGTGCGGCTTGCTTCACTCTCACCCAAAGGCAAAGAAACGGTGATGTACTGTCCCGGTTTGAAGTCCGGCAGCGCAATGCCGTCAACGGGTTGCAGGTAGAAAGAACATTGGCTCTTGGCGGCGTCTTCAAAATTACGACACGTCACGCGAAAGCTGCGCCACCCCAGCCAGGCGCCAGTCTCAACGACCGGTTCTGTTGGCGCATCCTCTTCCGGGACCCTTGCTGCCATGGCTGCCCTGCGCCCCAGAACCACACCTACACCCGCTGCGACTTGCAGCACAAGCGCGGCGCAAATGATGAGCAGAAGATGCAAGGCAGTCATGCAGGAGTTACGCTGAACTTTGATCTGTGTTGAGCACTAAGCATGTTTCGAGACAGCACGCCCTAGGCCACGCCCTTGCACACGTTTGACCACCTCGAACCAGGCCACGCTCACCACCGCGATACCCACAGCCGCCAGAAGCATGGCTGGTGGCGGTGTGGTGAATGCGAACAACTGGCTGACCGCAGGCACGCCCAACACCACGCCAAGTACGACGATGGTTCCTGTCGCGATCCATCCGAACTGGGGGTTGGATTCTGCGTTTCCGAGTAGAGCCGACCGACCCCAAGACCTGTTCGCATGGATCAGTCCCAGATTGGACAACACCAGAACGACAAATGTCAGCGCACGCGCCACTTCGTCGCGTCCGGCATCAGCGACCAGCCAGGCCCGAGCACCTGCGTAGACGGCGAGCAGCAGCGCCAGCAGGCCTGCGCCTTGCCATAGGCCGCGTACCATCACGCCCCTGTCAAACAGCCGCTGGTCTGGCCGACGCGGCGGCGCTTTCATGGCGTCAGACTCCAGTGGTTCGGCCTCAAACACGACCGAACAAGCCGGGTCAATGATGAGCTGTAAGAACAATATATGCACCGGCATCAGCAACATGGGCCAACCGAACAGCACAGGCACGATGGACAAGCCGACTATGGGCACATGCACGGCCACCACAAACACGATGGCCTTGCGCAGGTTGGCGAACACCCGACGGCCATACCGCACTGCCGTCACCAGGGATGAGAAATCGTCGTTCAATAGCACTAAAGCTGCTGCTTCACGCGCTACTTCGGTACCGCGTGCGCCCATCGCTACACCAATATCAGCCGCTTTCAAGGCCGGAGCATCGTTGACACCGTCCCCGGTCATTGCCACCACGTCACCACGTGCCTGGAAAGCTCTTACGAGACGCAGCTTCTGGTCGGGCTGGACGCGGCAGAAGATGTGCGTTGCCTGCAACCTATTGTTGAGTGCCTCGTCGGTCATGTCTGCGAGCTCAGTGCCGGTGATGACTGGCGCAATAGTGCTCAGGCCAGCCTGTCGCGCGATAGACACCGCCGTCGCCGGGTGGTCACCCGTCATCATGACCACGCGGATGCCGGCGGCTTGGCACTCGGCAATGGCCTGCGGCACATCGGGGCGCACCGGGTCTTCCAGTGCAATCAGGCCCAGGAATGCAAAGTTGAAGTCATGCTGCACATCAGGCAGTTCACCCGACGCGAACGTTGCCTGGGCCACCCCCAATATCCGCAAGCCGTCGCCAGCCATGGCATGAACTTGCGCGAGGATGCGCGTAGCCTGCGCTGCTTCCAGGTGACAAAGATCAATGATGGCCTCTGGCGCGCCCTTGGCGGCGATCATGCGCTCGGCCTTGTCCGGCGACTGCCAGACGCGAGACATGGCCAGCATCTCGGGCGACAAAGCATAGTCGTCAACCAGGGTCCAGTCACTGTGCAGATGCTCCGTGTCGGCCAGCAGGCGCTTGCCTGCTTCACCAATCGCGGTCTCCATAGGGTCGAAAGCGCGGCGATGGCTAGCCAGCACCGCATACTCCAAAACACCATGTAATTCGTCTTGCAACGCGGTCGCACCCGCTTTCACAGTGTCGTATTGGGCCTGCTCGGACCACACGCGTTGCACGGCCATGCGGTTGGCCGTCAAGGTGCCGGTCTTGTCAACACACAGCACCGTGGTGGCGCCCAGTAGCTCTACGGCTGGGATACTGCGTGCCAACACCTTCTCTCTTGCCAAGCGCCAAGCGCCGAGTCCCAGAAACAGGGTCAATACCACCGGCAGTTCTTCCGGGAGAACTGCCATGGCCAGTGTCAGGCCAGCCAAAAGGCCTTGCAACCAATCACCTTGTTCAAGCCAATAGGCCACAGCCAATGCCGCCGCCAGGATCAGTCCCACGATGGCCACGCGCTTGACGACTTGGCGCGTCTCCTGCTGGATGGGCGTTGCTTCGGCGACGATCCCCGCGAGCGACTGGCCGATGCGACCCAGTGCGCTGCGCTCACCAGTTGCAACGACGCGGCCGCGCGCAGTCCCGCGTGTAACCAGCGTGCCAGAGTAACAATGCGCGTTGTCAATAGCCTCGGGCGTTTGCGAACCGGCAGGTTCATTCTGGGTCAGTGCAGACAGTTCTTTGACGACTGGTGCCGACTCGCCCGTAAGCAGCGACTCGTCGACCGAAAAGTTGGACGCCTGAAGCAGTTGCACGTCCGCCGGCACGCGGTCTCCCTCATCGAGCATGACCACATCACACACCACCAGCTCGCGGGCGGCAATGCGCGTTGGCAGACCATTGCGCAGGGCCAACGCACGTGGGTTTGACAGGTCGCGCAATGCTTCCAGTGACCGTTCGCTGCGCCGCTGTTGCACGAAGCTAATGCCCATAACCACGAACACAAAGCCTAGCAGCATCAGCGCCTCTTGCCGGTCGCCCAGCACCATATAGATGGCACCGCAGGCTACCAACAACAGGAACATGGGTTCGGATGCTACCTCCCGTGCCAGCTTCAGTACGCTACGCGGCTTGGAAACCGGGAGTTCGTTGGGACCGTCTTTGACCAAGCGCTGCTTGGCTTCCGTGTCACTCAGCCCATCTGCACTGGTGGGCGGTTCAACACAGGCCGAAGCTGCATTCGCACTGTCAAGAAGAGTGCCCATTCAATGATGGCTCAGCGGCATGCGCCGCAGAGTGTTGTCTCCAGCGACTGAGTGATGAAACAACGCCGCCGCTGCTTGAAGTCTGATGAGGCAGTTGCCGATCGTGCCGCCAGTCTCATGAAATTCCTTGGCCAACTTGGCCACGATCTTGCTCGCGCACAGAGGTGCTGGCAATTGAAAGGCGAAGAGTGGCACTGCCTTGCATTCAGCGCCTACAGTCAGCCAAACCAGTATCGGCATAGTGGAAATCCATACGTAAAGCGCGACGTGCAGGGGCTTTGCTGCTAGAAATGCCCCATACATTCCACTTCCCACAGGGGAATCGCCTTGCAGTTCGATGCACCCACAAACCGCAGCAATGAGCAGCAACATGAGACAGTGCAACCCGATGGAGAAGGATCCAAATCGATCTGAGTTTTTTTGCCTACGCATAGCGGTTCCTGATAGTGACTACTGTTCAAAGTGTCGGAGGGACTCAGCGCAATCGTTCGTTCGATGGATAACAGAACACAGCGCCTGAACGCATTAGATGTGCAATTGATGGAAGAGGACTTGATGCGCATCAACGAAGAGTTTCGCGAGCTTGCCAATGGACTCCAGCATGGATTAGCCGTGTAGCAGCGGAACGGATGTGCGAACATTCTGCCTCTAGCCCTCGCAAAGTATGCGTCATGCGCTATTGTTTTGGTAGCAAAAATGATTCAAGCCACATCTTTTCCAGCTGCGGCTAAGTCGTCTGTCGTTTAGCGGTGTGGGTTGTGGAGGCTAATGGCTCGCGGCATTGCGAATTTTGTTGACATCAAACTCCGTCACCGGCGCGGCGTGATTGCCCCAGCTGTTGCGGATGAAACTGAGCACAGCGGCGACATCGGCATCGTTGAGCACGAGCTGGTAAGGCGGCATGCCGAATGGATGCGGTTTGCCAGCAGTTGATGGGCCATATGCACCATGCAGCACCATCAATACCAAGTTGTTGGTGTTGTCCATCAATATGGAACGGTTGGCGGCCAAGGCAGGGTACATGTCGTTGACACCTTTACCCTGCTTGCCATGGCATTCGGCGCACTGGTCTTCATAGATTTTTGCGCCGCCTGGATGCTCGCGCGGTATGCCTTGTGACGCACTACGGGCCGTGAAGGCCGACGCACCACTCAGTGTTTGCAAATACAGCCCAATAGATAGGGCGTCGGTGGGCTGCAGATACTGCGTACTGTTGCGCACGATGTCGGCCATGGGGCCTGCCACATAGGCGTTGCCGTGTTGGCCCTGGGTTAAAAGGGTGGCAATGTCGGATGCCTCCCAACTAGCCAAGCCCGCTTGCGCGCTGTCGTTCAATGCAGGGGCGTACCACTGGCCATCGGGCATGACCGCACCGGCCCATGCTGCAGAGTGCCGCAAGCCCCCCAGCGCATTGCGTGGAGTGTGGCACTCGGCGCAATGCCCCAAGCCTTGCACCAGATACGCACCGCGACGAGCTGATGGGGTGGCGTTGTCTGCAGATGCATCAGCCGGGTCCATTGCACTGAAGTGCAGCAGACGCCAGGCGGTGATCGCGGTCTGGCTACCCAAGGGCCAGGATACGGCGTGGGCCTTGTTTGGCGTGGCTATGGGTGGGATTGTTTGCAGGTAGGCGAACAAGGCATCGCTGTCGACACGACTTACGCGGGTGTAGCTGGTGTAGGGGAACGCGGGATTTAGCACCCGCCCATTGGGTGCAATGCCGTGGTGCAAGGAACGCCAAAAGTCTGCAGCGGTCCACGCGCCAATGCCCGCGCTGGCGTGGGGTGTGATGTTGCCTGCATACACCTGACCAAAGGGTGTTTGCAACGCGTCGCCTCCTGCATAGGTCGGCCCACCGCGCCGGGTATGGCATTGCGCGCAGTTGCCGATTCGGGCCAGATATGCGCCGCGCTGCACTTGCACGGCATTGACACTGTGGCCGGTGTCGGGTGCGGAGTGGCCTGCACTGCGTATTGCCGGCGCAGCATATTCCGTGACCAACACAAACAGAAGGACTGCAGCAAGCAACACCAGAAAGGTCCAGCGCCATGTTTTGGCTGCAAGCTTTGCAGTCATGGCGCGCTCCCGCAGCTTGGCAAGGGATTGAACCCGGCTGGGCGCTGCGGACGCGTAGCCGTAGCCGAGCTGTTTGCGGGTACCGGTTGGGACGACAACCATTGCGAAATGGCATGCACATCTGCATTGCTCAGGCGTTGTGCAATGTCGGCCATGCAGTCAGGGGCGTGGGCTTTTCGCTGCCCGGTTTGCCAGCCACCCAGCTGGGCATTAAGGTAGTCGCGCGGCAGCCCCAAAAGGCCAGGCACCACTGGTTGCACTCCGGTCAAGGCCTGTCCGTGGCAATGCACACAGGCGGGGATGTTTCGGCTTTCATCACCCTGGAGCGCTAAGGTTCTGCCGCGTGCCAGCGCTTGAGGTGTCACTGCTGCGGCTAACGGTAGGGGATAGGGAACCTGGAGGCTTGCAAAGTGGTCCGCCATGGCCCGCAGATATTCATCGCTCAAGGGAGCAATCAGATGCTGCATCGGGCTGTATTGCCGCCGCCCATGCTGAAAGTTCTGGAGCTGGTTGTACAGATAGCCTGCCGGTTTGCCCGCCAGACGCGGATAGTAGCCATCGGGCCCGGCCCTGCCTTGGTCACCATGGCAGGCCGTGCACGCCCGTGTGCGCTCTGCCATGCCGGCCACTTGCGCATGGGCCGCAAAGGGCAATCCCACCAGGGCAGCCCAACAACAAAAAATCGCGGTGTTCGTCGTTCGTCTAAAGTGGGCCAAGCTTGCTTGCATCGGGTGAGCTTAACGCAGGTGGCCGTCGGATTCTGAAAAGGCGGCGGTAGCAATGGCAGCGCAGTAGGTAGAAATACTAGACCTACAGCGCCATTCTCTTGATGGACAAATGCTGGAGTGAGGAATACATTAGTTAAGGCAGCGGTTCGCGCGGGCCTCACATATTGTCTTTTTTGTAAAGGTGACAGTCATGATCATGAATAAAGCAATTTTCGCCCCATCAATTTTGGTCACATGTTTGCTGAGTTTGTCTTGTGTGACGCTGCATGCAGCTGAAGGTGGTGCTACAAAAGCACAAGCCGAAGCCATGGTGAAAAAAGGTGTGGAGCATGTGAAGGCTGTTGGTGCAGAAAAGGCCTACGCAGATTTCAGCGATAGATCAGGGAAGTTTATCGACCGTGATCTCTATTTGGTTGTATATGGTTTGGATGGCACGGTCAAGGCGCATGGCGCCAATGGAAAGATGATTGGCAAGAACCTCATCGACCTCAAGGACATTGACGGAAAGGCCTTTGTGAAAGAGCGCGTGGACCTGGCCAAATCCAAAGGCACTTTCTGGCAACAGTACAAATTTACCAACCCCGAAACCAAGAAAATAGAACCCAAAATCATGTACTGCGAGCGCTTGGGCGAGACGGCAGTGTGCGGCGGCATTTACGAGTAATTCTTGCCAGCCAGTGATAAAAGAGATCCTATGCTGTTGGCAAAGACCAACAGCAAGGGTTGATCAGACTCTGCGTTAGCACGGGAGCGAGGATGAAACTACAAAAAAAGTTGATGGTTGCACCGGTCGCCATTTTGACCGTGCAGGCCCTGTCTTTCACCGCGTTGTTGTGGGTATTTCAAGGCTACAAATCGCAGAGTCTGGCCAACAACGAAAGAAAATCAACCAGCATCGAAAGCATCTCCGCAATCCAGTACCGCATGGCGAGCCAACACGCCGGCTTGTACCGCACGGTTGCCATCAGTGGATCGCTTGACGACAAGGCACTGCAGACGCTGCGTGAGGAACGCCTATCCAAGCTCAATGGCTTTTCGGAAATCGTATTGAAGGAGGCAGCCCAAAACCATGGTGAAAAAATGGGTGACATGGCGAAACGGTTTGCCGAACAAGCGCAGCAGTATGGAAAGATGGCGGATGAGGTCATTGACCTGTCCACCATAGACCCCAACACGGGTGTCGCAGCCATGCAAACCGCGGATGCCAAATTTGCCGAGATAGATGGCACGCTGTCTGCCATGTTGGAGGTGGTCAAGAAAAATGCAGACGATCAGTTCCACCTGTTCGAAGCTTCGACCAATAGGCAGCGAACATGGGTAGGCGTTCTCGCGCTGCTGTTTGGTCTAGGGTCAGTCTATTTTGCGCGCCGGGTCCAGCGGCAAATTGTGCGCGATTTGAATACCAGCGCGCAAGCAACTCAGGCGGTTGCGTCGGGGCAACTGGATGTTGAACTCAACTCGAAAAGTACTGACGAGGTCGGTGACATGGTGCGTTCGTTGGCGCTCATGGTCAAGCAACTGCGCCGCACCATCGAGCTGGTTCAACAAACAGCCGACGTCATTGTGCACGGCTCCAAAGAAATTGCCAGTGATAACAATGAGCTAAAAGCACGCTCGGAACACCAAGTTCGCTCGTTGGAAGAAACTGTAGACGCCATGAAGCGCATGACCCACACGGTCAACCAAAATGCTGACAGTGCAGCGCAGGCCAATCAGCTTGCAGAGTCGGCCTCTGTCGTGGCAGTCAAAGGGGGCTCCGCTGTCGGACAAGTGATTTCCACCATGGAGTCCATTGATGCGTCCGCCAAAAGAATTGTCGACATCATCGGTGTGATTGACAGCATCGCCTTTCAGACCAATATCCTCGCCCTGAACGCTGCGGTGGAGGCCGCGCGGGCGGGCGAGCAGGGGCGTGGCTTTGCCGTAGTGGCATCTGAAGTGCGGAGTCTGGCAAAGCGTTCCGCAACAGCAGCGCAGGAAATCAAAACGCTCATCACTGATTCTGTCCAGAAAGTCAACGCGGGAACGCTGCTGGTAGGTCAAGCCGGTGCGACCATGGATGAAATCGTGGCCAGTGTGGACAACGTGCGCCACATTCTGCGCGAGATTGCAGCTGCCAGTCACGCGCAGCGCAGCGAGATCACCAAAGTCAACGCCTCTATTGAACAAATTGACGAGGTCACCCAGGAAAGCAGTGCATTGGTGGAGCATACTGCCAGCGCTGCTGTGTCTTTGGAGGGACGTGCCCGCTATTTGGCCGATGCCATTGGATCGTTCAAACTGGACCAGCGCGCAGGGCCGCGCGTACCGGTCGCATACAACGGCACGTTGACGACCGGTGACAATGTGGTGATCGAAGTGCAAACCGTCGACATATCTAAAACCGGGGTTGGGCTTCTGGTGGATCGGCAGTTGCCAGCAGGCCAGACCTGTGAACTTCAGCTGGAAATTCCGTACCAAGGGCGGACGCAACATGTTGGTGTCACCGTGAAAGTAGTGCATTCCAACAAGATGGACAGAAGCAAGTGCAATATCGGTTTTGCGTTTGTTGGATCACAGTCGGCCGTCAACGACATCATGGAGCAGTTGTCGGGTTGAGCCCCGCGATCTAGTGCCTCTGATTACCAGCTGTTGAACCACCGCATTTCATCCATTTGACTGGGCTGAGTATTCCTGAGGCCCTTTAGAACTGGCATGTTCGAAGCGGAGTTCGCGCTGCGAAACCAAAGATTCCTTTGGTTTGGAACTGTTTTTAGCCCCTCTTTTCCTTAAGGTTGTGAGCAAATGTAAGGCCTCGTACTTACAGGGATCATTCTTTGTTTTAATCGCGCCGCTAGTGTTCAGATTCCAGTGGTTTAAATTTGCGATAGCGCTACCTTGTAGCCCCGGTCAGAGTGTGCAGACCTGCTGTTGAGGTTTAGCGTGTGCAGATCTTTTATATACATTCAAAATGAAACAATCCTCGATTTTTAGTGCACTTAGTGCGGCGCTGATGTTGGTTGCATGTGGTGGCGGCGACAGCGGCGTAGCGTCAGGTGGCACGGTCTCTACGGCAACCGTTGCGTCGATTGCCCAACAGCCAGTCCCCGCCGTCACGGTTGCCAACCCGGGCAGTTCAGACACTATGGCGCCAGGAGCCCTGGTTGAACTCGCACTGGCAGGCAGCACATCCGATAGTGCCTCCTTTGCACCGGACGGAGGCGAAAAGGCCTCGCCCCAGAGTGGGCAGTTGCGCGTGAGCGCACAAGCGGCTGGCGCCATTGCTGACACAACTGCGCCTAGCAAGCCGACCACACTGGCTGTGGCGCAGAGTAGCGCAAGCAGCTTGGGTATCACTTGGGCACCCAGCAGGGACAATGTGGGTGTTGTCCGCTATGACGTCTACTCGGGAGCGTTGTTGGTGGGCAGTACAGCGCAGACCAACTACACCCTGACCGGGCTGACAGCCAGCACCCGGTACTACATTCGCGTCAAAGCAATTGATGCTGCGCAGAATGAATCATCGTTCAGCGGCACTTTTCGGGCTGATACCGCAGCTGCGTCGGTGGCAGGTGGACCCGATACCACTGCTCCAGGCGCGCCCAGCTCGTTGACACAGACCCAGGTCACAAGCAGCACCATCAGCTTGAACTGGGCCCCGAGCTCCGACAACGTGGGCGTAGCCGGCTATCGGGTCTACCAAAACGGGGCCCTGGTCGGCTCGCCGAACGCCACCAGCTTCACGGTAACGGGCCTGAGCCCCGCGACCAGCTATGCGCTTACGGTCAAAGCTGTCGATGCGGCGGGCAATGCGTCGCCAGCGAGTGCAACGCTCAGCGCCAGCACGAGTGCCGCTACTGTAGGCAGCTTTCTACTGGCTGCCGGGCATTCCCAAGGTTACCTGCCCCCCGTCATCACCTTTCCGCGGCCCGATGCGGAAACCGCTGCAACCGCCCGCCACCGCATCAATTATCCTGGTCAGCTCTACCGCATTCCGGTAGCAGTTGCTTTCGGCGCCTGGCCGTTTCGCTATGAATTGCTGACCGCACCTGCGGGCATGGCCATCGGAGGCCAACTTGAGGTCTCAGGCAACGAACTGGTGGCCGGACCCGACTATGGCGTCATTACCTGGGCCAACCCTGTTGCCGGAACCTACCCGATCAGCGTCAAGGTCACGGACCAGAATTCCGTTGTGCAAACCGTCAACTTCACGCTCAAGGTCGCAGCCACTGATTGGGTGTTTCTAGACCCCTCCGCTGCTGCCAACGGTACAGGCACCCAAGCCTCTCCCTTCAACACCCTGGCCTCGCTGGCCGGGCTGACGGGCAAAGCCGTGCTGGTACGCGCAGGCACCGTTGATTTAGACCAGAAAACGGTTGGCATGCATAACCTGCCAAAGGCTTGGTTGCCCTATGGCGGTGAAACGGTGAACCTGATGCAGGCGCGCTCATCGATAGGCGGGCAAAACGCAAGCGACATGTGGTTCAGCGGTTTCAAATTCGATATCCATAAGGATCGAACCAATGTAGAGCAGTTCTTCCGCCTGGAAGGCGGTAGCCGCGTTGTCTTCTTTGAGAACAGCTTTGATGGTGGCAACTTAGCGGCCACCGGAGAGTCCAATCTTGCTATCCTGATGTGGACCAATCAGCACGTGGGCATATCCGACGCAGGCAATGCCTGGTACCCCACCGTCATGGGCAATACCTTTAAGAACGTGAAGGATCGCGACATGCTGCTGGGCTATTCCATGCGCTACGCTGTGGTCGAAAACAACACCGTAGAGAACTCGCTGACGACAGGCCGCGGGCATGGTTTTTACCCCAAGACCAATGTCAGCCATTTCCAGTTCCGACGCAACCGCAGTATTGGCCAGACCAACCACAACGTGCTGCTGCGCATAGACGCGTATGCTGGAAACTTTCCGATGGACTATTTCGATGTGAGCTACAACTCGTATCGGTTCTTCGACAAGGATCAAACTGGTGACGGCCTAGGGGCTATCACCAACCGCGACGAATTTAACACCCCCAACATCAAGCACCGCTATTTCTACCGCAACACGCTCTACTCGGGCCTAACTCCTGCCTCCGCCATGAGCGTGCGCGGGTTGAACAGCGACACGGTTCTCACGGTGTCAAACAATGTTCTCATTGGTGACGGCGCTCGCCCTGGAGAAGTGTGGCAAGTGCAATACGGCGGCAGCATTGCGGCGAGCGGCAATGTTACTGGCACTCCGGCTGGCAACCTGGTCGATGCGAGTAACAAGTTGAACGGATCCTTCACCAGCCACTTGGGGACCAAGGGTGCGCAGGTGAAGTAGTGACACGAAGGGAGATACAGGCTCCGCAAGTCTGTTGTTACACTCCCTGGCGGGTTTACGTGGCGGTGCTTCAGGCTCACTCTCACGCGCAGGTGGGCCACCCGGCACATCGATCCTCGCAGTACGTAACGCCTGATGCTATGAAATACATAGCTGATTACGCAATCTATTAGAGGGCTGCAGGTCTTTTTAGTGATCAACGGCAGTCGTGATCGTGAAGAATGCGTACATGGCGATTGGATGGATACCATATGTGGATGCTGCTGACAGTAGTGTCATAGAGCCATCCTGGAAGAAATGCGATGAATGTTCCGACAACACACCCTCAAACAGCCCAAATCATTCACACGGAAGCGCAGCTTCGCGCACTGATCGGTGAACCCGCAGCGTTAACCTGCGCGAAGATCAGCAACCGTCTGAACGCAATGACGCGTTTGTATATCGAGCGTTCTCCGTTCATGTGTATAGCAACGAGCGACCCATCCGGAAATTGCGATCTAAGTCCGCGTGGCGACCCTGTCGGCTTTGTTCGGATTTTGGACGAGCACACGCTGCTCATACCTGAGCGCCCGGGCAACCGTATCGCGGACTCGCTGCGCAATCTGCTGGCGAACCCGCACATTGGCCTGCTCTTTTTTGTGCCGGGTTGCAACGACACGTTTCGCGTCAACGGCCGTGCCACAGTCACCAACGACGCAGCATTGCTGGCCCCTAGTGCTGTCGAGGGCAAGGTGCCCTTGCTGGGCATTCTGGTCGATATCGACGAGGCCTATACCCAGTGCTCCAAGGCATTTCTGCGGTCCCATTTTTGGGATGCAACGCGGCATATCGATCCATCCACCATGCCCACCGGTGGCCAGGTGCATCGTGCCATTCAGGGTGGGCAGTTTGATGCGGATGCGTATGACACGGAGCGTAACGATCGCTACAGCCGCCGGGTCGGCTTTTACTAATTGAAGGGTTTCATTCATGAGTAGTTCTGCCACCTACGCACCGCCCAAGGTATGGTCGGCCAACAAGGAGAACGGTGGCCGCTTTGCCAGCATCAACCGGCCAACGGCAGGGGCTACGTATGAAAAGGAATTGCCCGTGGGGCGGCACCCGTTCCAGCTTTACTCACAGGGCACACCCAACGGCGTCAAGGTTACCGTCATGTTGGAGGAGCTGCTCGCAGAAGGGCACGCCGGCGCAGAATACGACGCGTGGTTGATCCGTATCAACGAGGGTGAACAGTTTGGTAGCGGATTCGTATCGGTTAACCCCAATTCGAAAATTCCGGCGTTGATGGATCGCAGTGGTGCCTCGCCGATCAGGGTGTTTGAGTCTGGCGCCATTTTGGTCTATCTGGCCGAAAAGTTTGGTGCCTTTCTGCCTGCCGAATCTGCCAAGCGGGCTGAATGCCTGTCGTGGTTGTTCTGGCAAATGGGTAGCGCGCCTTTTTTGGGCGGCGGGTTTGGTCATTTTTATGCGTACGCACCCGCCAAAATCGAATACGCCATTGACCGCTACGCGATGGAGGTGAAGCGTCAACTCGATGTGCTGGACCAGCGGCTTGCACACAGCACGTACCTGGCGGGCGATGAATACACGATTGCCGATATGGCGGTTTGGCCATGGTATGGCCTACTTGCCATGGGCCAGTTGTACGACGCTGGTGAATTTCTACAGGTCGAGACCTATGCCAACGTCTTACGGTGGACGAATCTCATTGCCCAGCGGCCCGCCGTGCAGCGCGGGCGCATGGTCAACCGCACGTCTGGCGATCCCGCCAAGCAATTGCGCGAGCGCCACGACGCCAGCGACTTTGACACCAAGACCTAGGACGCGACGACTTTCACGCCCTTCCAGAACGCGACACGGCCCTTGATGTTCTCGGCTTCTGGTTTCGGCTCGGCGTAGTACCAGGCTGCATCAGGGTTCATCTCGCCGGCCACGATCAGCGAATAGTAGCTGGCCTGCCCCTTCCAGTGGCACGTGGTCTTGTGGTTGCTGAAAGTGATGAACTCGCGTTTGACAGAGGCTTCGGGGAAATAGTGGTTGCCTTCGACGACGACGGTGTCGTCACTTTCGGCAATCACGGTGTCTTTCCAGATGGCTTTCATGTTGTGCTCCTTGGGGGTGCATCCAACCACAATAGGCTGAATGTGTTGTCGTCGTCCGTCCACACCGGGCCTGGCGTGAATCCTGCCCGGTGCGCCAGTTGATGCAGGCTGTCTGCTGTGAACTTGTAGGAATTTTCAGTATGCAGTGTCTCACCCTCTGCAAATGCAAAGGCTGCGGTGCCGACGTTGACGGTCTGTTGGCATGTGCTGACCAAATGCATTTCGATGCGCTGGTAGGGCGCGTTGTAGAAGGCGCTGTGTGCAAACTGGTCGGGCTGGAAGTTGGTGCCCAATTCGCGGTTGGCCCGCACCAGCAGATTGCGGTTGAAGTCGGCGGTAATGCCGGCGCTGTCGTTGTAGGCGGCATGTAGGCGATCGGGGCTTTTAACCAAGTCAACGCCCAACAGCATCGCGCCACCTGCCAGTGCAGTGGCGCACATTTGCAAGAACTGCAAGGCTTCGTTGGGCTCAAAGTTGCCCAGTGTGGACCCCGGAAAAAACCCGACGCGGCGGCCTTGCGGCGCAACATCCGGCGGCAACACGGCAATCTGTGAGTAGTCTGCCACGATGGGTTCGACCTCCAGCGCCGGGTAGGCCATGCGCATTCGGTTGGCGGACTCGAGCAAATGCTCTGCAGAAATGTCTATGGGTACGTAGCGCTGGGGGCTGTGCAACACGTCGATCAATATGCGTACCTTTTCCATGGATCCTGCGCCAAATTCAACGATCTCGGCGTGGGGGCCGATGTGGGTCGCTATGGCACGTGCATTTGTATGCAGAATTGCAAGCTCGGTGCGCGTCGGGTAGTACTCCGGCAGGCAACAAATGCGGTCAAAAAGCTGAGACCCTCTCGCATCATAGAAATACTTGGGTGAAATCGATTTGCGTTGTTGTGCCAGTCCCAGCATGAGGTCCCGCAAGAATTCCTGGTGCGACAAGTCTGGCAGTGCCGGAGGGGGGGTGGCCTCGGGTGATGTCTCGGCGCTGGTGTAGGCGATGTAATCTTTCATGCAATATCCCTTGCCAATCGGATGCCCGAGACTTGCCAGCGTGTGGCAGGTGGAAAAAAGTTGCGGTAGGTCTTGCGGCTGTGGCCTGCTGGAGTGAAGTGGCTCGCACCACGGAGTACCTGTTGGCCGACCATGAACTTTCCGTTGTACTCCCGCACCGCGCCGCTGCGCGCGCGAAAACCGGGGTAGGGCTCATAGGATGAACGGGTCCATTGCCAGCACGGCCCCAGCATTTGCGTGATAGCGGGCGCGTCAAATGCAGCTTCCCATTCAAACTCTGTGGGGAGCCGCGCACCCGACCATTCGGCAAATGCACATGCCTCATAAAAGCTGACGTGGGTTACCGGTTCGGCCGAGTTCCATGGCTGCACGCCGTGGATACCAAAGATCTGCCACGCGCTGGACGGTGCACGCGGATCATGCGGTGCCAGCCAATAGGCGGGCGCGCGCAGCTGCTGGGCTTGTACTGCAGCCCAACCGTCGGACAACCACCAATCCGCTCTTTCGTAACCGCCATCTGTCACAAAAACCATAAATTCCGCGCAAGTGACCAATCGATTGGATATTTGGAAGGGGTGTACGAGTGCCTGGTGCTGCGGGGTTTCATTGTCAAATGCAAAGCTGTCGTCTGCGTGGCCCATGGTCTGGAGCCCACCTTGCACCGTAAGCCACTGCGCGGAGGGCTCTGGGGAATGCGCGGTGGCAGTCGGTGGCGGCCCTGGCACGTACGGTGGCAACAAAGGGTTGACTGACAGCAGGTGCAGGATGTCAGTCAGGATGAGCTCTTGGTGTTGTTGCTCATGGTGGAGCCCCAGCTCGATCACGCTGGCTGCGGCGTGCCATGTCGCACTATCTGCATTGGCAATGAAATGCTCCATAGCACGGTTGACATGTTCGCGGTAGGCATGAATGTCGGCGAGCGGTGGGCGTGTGAGCAGACCGCGCTGGGGGCGCGGATGGCGGGGCCCCAGGGCTTCATAATAGGAGTTGAACAGGTAGAGGTAATCGGGATTAAACGCTTCATAACCCGTGGAAGAAGCTTGCAAGATGACCACTTCGAAAAACCAGCTGGTGTGTGCCAAGTGCCACTTTGTTGGGCTGGCGTCTGGCATGGACTGCACGCATTGATCTTCGCTGGAGAGGCCTTGGGTCAATGCCATGGTGGCGGCACGAACCGCAGCAAATTGCTCTCCCATGGCCGCGCGGTCCAGCGGGGTTGGATTGCCTTGTATGGGCATCGGCGCAAAGAAGCTTTCAAGACGCATGGTGGTGTCGATTGTTACCGCAAGTCAAAAAACCTCTCCTGGCTCTCATGTTGCACGGATTTTGGCGGCGCTGTTCATCTGTACGAAGGGGGCTGGCAAGTGGGTCGCAACAGGCAAGGGGTTTTCGGTTCAGCGTAATATTGTGCCTTGCCCATCAACCTAGGAGCCTGTAAATGAAATTGTTCCCCCATTCTGTTGCAAACGTATTTCTTCCTTTGGCAGTCCTGTGTGCCGCCGTGTCGATGCCCGCGCATGCACAGTCGAGCAGCATGACTTTTTTTGTGACCAGTGCTGGCAAGGGATCCGGTGCTGATCTAGGTGGGCTGGCCGGTGCTGATGCGCATTGCCAGACGTTGGCAAAGGCAGCCGGCGCATCGCACATCAATTGGCGTGCCTACCTGAGCACGACGCCTACGCCCACAGAACCCGGAGTCAACGCCCGTGACCGCGTTGGCAAAGGACCATGGCAGAACGTCAAGGGCGTTGTGGTTGCCAAGAGCGTTGACGACATGCATTCCGACGCTACCAACATCACCAAGTTGACGGCTCTGACAGAAAAGGGCGATACCGTGAGTGGCCGTGGCGATGCGGTCAATACCCATGATATTTTGACTGGGTCAGACCCTTCGGGCCGCTATTCAACAGCTGGAGGAGACACCACCTGTGGCAATTGGACCAAGAGCGGTGAGGGGTCGGCCATCGTGGGCCACCATGACCGCATCGGCCTCAATGAAGCGTGGCACGCCAAGTCTTGGAATTCTTCGCATGGTTCACGGGGTTGCAGTCAGGACAATCTGAAAGCGTCGGGCGGGGCCGGATTGTTGTATTGTTTTGCCGCCAATTAGAAAGCAGGTTTGAGTCATGCAGATTACTTCAGTAGGCATCGTTGGTGCAGGCACCATGGGCAACGGCATTGCACAGGCCTGTGCAACGGCTGGCATTGCGGTGGTGATGGTCGACATATCAGAAGCAGCCGTTGCCAAGGGGCTTGCGACCATTGCGGGTAGTCTGGATCGACTGATCAAAAAGGAAAAGATGACTAGCGCGCAGCGTGATGCCACGCTGGCGCGCATCAAGGGTAGTACCAGTTATGACGATTTGAAAACCGTGCAGCTGGTGATCGAGGCGGCAACTGAGAACTACGACCTCAAGGTGAAAATTCTCCGCCAAATTGACGCAATAGTCCCTGCTGATGTGCTTATCGCGTCCAATACGTCGTCCATCTCGATCACCAAATTGGCCGCCATCACGAGCCGCCCGGACCGGTTCATTGGCATGCATTTTTTCAATCCAGTGCCATTGATGGCATTGGTGGAAATCATTCGCGGTTTGCAAACCAGTGATGCGACCCATTTGGCGGTGCAGGCTTTGTCGATCGCCTTGGGCAAGACGCCCATTACGGTGAAAAATGCTCCGGGCTTTGTGGTCAATCGCATCTTGGTGCCGATGATCAATGAGGCGTTTTTTGTGTTGTATGAAGGCTTGGCAACCCCAGAGGACATCGACGCCGGCATGAAGCTCGGTTGCAATCAGCCGATCGGGCCGCTGGCGCTGGCGGACATGGTTGGCCTTGATGTGTGCCTTGCGGTCATGGAGGTGTATTTGGCGGAATTTGGCGATAGCAAATACCGTCCCTGCCCGCTTTTGCGCGAAATGGTGGCGGCTGGACGCTTGGGGCGAAAGTCCGGGCACGGCGTCTACCAGTATTGAAAACACGCTTGCAGCACAAGCGCCTGCGCAGGGGTTTCGGGTGCGTGCGCCGGCGTTAAGCTGGCAGTAACTGCAGAAAATCCAAAACGGCATCCAGATGCTGTTCATAGTCGCTGAGCGCGTGGTCCCCTGCCGGTAGTAGCTTGATGGTCGCACCCGCGTAGTGGCGGGTCATTTCTCGCCAGTCCAGTACCTCGTCGCCCTTGGCAATGACGGCAAAGTAGCGTTCCGGATGGCTGATATGGGCAACCTCCTGCGCCCGGAGTTCGTCGATGTAGGTAGCCTCAAAGACAAAATTTTGCGTTGGGTCTTGCCATACCGTTTGCGTACCCATATGTGCTGCAAGGTCGCGCGCCGGATGTACAGCCGGGTTGAGCAGTGCCGCTTTGCAACCCCACAGCTCGGCAAGCCACGTGGCGTAAAAGCCGCCCAGAGACGAACCAATGATGGCCGTGCTGTCCTTTGGCCAGTTGTCCGCCAAAGCGAGCACTGCGTCCATGGCCTGTTTGGGCGATGCCGGCAGCGCGGGGCAGGCCCACTGCACTGCCGGAAATCGTTCTTGCACTGCGGCGGCTGTCATGCGTGCCTTGGTTGATGCGGGGGACGAGCGAAACCCGTGAAGATAGAGAAGATGGGTGGTGTGCATGGTGCAAGGATAAGCTGAGTGTGTGCGCGGTGTCACATCGAACTTTAGATTGCGATATGGGAGTGCTGCATATGCGGAGGCGACAATGGTGGCATTCCAACGCAACGCCGGATGCGCAAGCGAGCCAACCATGTCCGAAGATTATTCTGTACTAAGCCTCAAAGCTTCTCCGCCTGACTACACGCTTTCCTACGGGGCCCACGCCGATCAAGTTGCCGATGTGCGCCGTGGCCATCTTGGAAGGCAATTGCCATTGGTAGTGGTCATTCATGGTGGCTTCTGGCGGCCAGCGTATGACCGTCAGCATGCCGAAGCGATGGGGACTGCCCTGGCGCGCGCGGGGTGGTCAGTCCTTACGCTCGAATACCGACGCAACCCGGGCCAACCAGAGGCCATGTGGCAGGACGTGCAGGATGCACTGGCCACATTGCCATCGTCGGTTCCAGAACACAATGGCGAGCTGGTGCTCATCGGTCATTCGGCCGGAGGGCACTTGGTTTTACTGGCTGCGGCGAAATTGAAGCTTCCATCGCTGCGGGGTGTTGTGGCCCTGGCACCCGTAGCCAATCTGCGCCTTGCGCACGGCTTGCACTTAGGATCAGGTGCCGTTCAGGCCTTTTTGGGTGCGACACCCGATCAACGACCTGGTTTCGACCCCATGAATCTCCCGCCTCCACGGGTGTCCGTAACAATTGTTCAAGGTGACGATGATCAGGTGGTGCCGCCTGCGGTCGCGAAGTCCTATTGCAGCGTTTTTACAGCAACCCGGCTCCGCGCATTGCCCGGCGTGGGGCACTTTGCGCTGATAGACCCACGTACGAGCGCTTGGGAAGCCGTGATTGATGAATTGACCAGGCTGCCGACCGCTGGGTCCATTCGCCCCTAGTTAGTTCGGCAGCCTATTGGTCGAGATAGCGGCGGCCGGCTATGGCACAGGCCGGACAAAACCCGACAAATGCTGTCAGCACCAATGTTGCTGCGGTGCCTGCCGCGAGCCACATCCATATGCCTGGCGTGAATCCTGCGAGTATGGCGCCACCCACCAGTGCGCCGGCAATGATGCGGCCGGCGCGTTCCCACATAGGCAGATTGCGTTTCAAATACAACATGAAGTGCTCCTTGATTGAAGTTAATAACACCAACCTAGAGTCGCTTGCATGGCAAAAGGATTCAGGCACCTTGAAAAATTGAACCAAAGCCTTCTTTCGCCTCTTTTTGGTGCAGTTTCTCGATGTCGGCGGCCTTGTGTTGAAAGATCGCTAAATATTTTTAAAAATAGCCCTAAATAACCCGCTAAATCTGCCGTTATCAAACGTACGTGTTGAAAGAAAAGTAACTGGAGGGGCAGCTAGCCCAAACCGAAATGCAATTGCCAACCATTGATCGAACACCCCATTTGCGGCCTAGCGGCGCAGATGCGGCTTCGGCTGGGGCAAACAGGGTCATTCCGGTAGCGCCAGTGAACCCAGCCAAGAGCGCACATCCAACCATCGAGGCTGGTCCTAGCGCGGTGAACCTGGTAAACCCTGCGCTGAAAGCTACCGAAGGCCAGTCTGTGTACACCAGTGTTTCGGACCCTGCGCGGCGTGGCTCAGAGGCCGCAACAGCACCGCGCGACTGGACCATACACCGTCCAGCGCCAGAAAAGGTGGAAGATCCACCACCCAAGCCCATGTATAAAGTGCTGATGGAGCATCTCAGCCGTATATGGACAGCCAGTGCAAGTGCGGTGCAGATTGAGCAGGTCAGTAGCCAACTGAATCCGCCGGTGACGGTCGTCCCGTCAGAGGTTCCTGGCAACTTGGCAAAACAAGCCTTGGTGTACGACCACCCGACCATCAAGAAAAACGAACGCCTGTAATCGCAATTGTGCGATGGGGCTGATGGGTCGTCTACCATTGGGGCATGCACACGAGCGCCCTTGTTTTATTTTCTGGCGGACAAGACTCCACCACCTGTTTCGCCAACGCCCTGCTTAAGTACGCGCGTGTCGAAACCATCGCTTTTGATTACCGTCAGCGCCATCGGGTTGAATTGGACGCGCGTTTGGTGGTCTTAAGTGAAATTCGTAAACAGTTTCCGCACTGGGCATCCAAGCTGGGTGAAGATCATTTATTGGACCTGGAGGTTTTGGGCGCCGTCAGCGAGACTTCTCTGACCCGCGAGACCGCATTCCGGATGGAAAGCAATGGCTTGCCCAACACATTTGTTCCCGGTCGCAATCTGTTGTTCATGACATTGGCGGCAGCTGTGGCCTACCGTCGCGATTTGCAAGTCATTGTCACTGGCGTATGTGAAACAGATTTTTCAGGCTATCCGGATTGCCGCGACGACACCATGAAAGCCATGCAATTGGCTTTGTCACTCGGCATGGACAAACGATTTTTGATTGAAACCCCATTGATGTGGATCGACAAGGCTGAGACATGGGCGATGGCGCGTGACCTTGGTGGGCAGCCACTCGTCGACTTGGTTATCGAACACACCCATACGTGCTATTTGGGTGACCGGACGCATCGCCATGCGTGGGGGTACGGATGCGGCCAATGCCCAGCGTGCTTGTTGCGCGCGAAAGGGTTTTCAGGGTACCAGGCTGGCGCAGTTGATGGATTAGTTGCGGATGCCGCTGGCAACGTGGCCTGATGGAACGTGCCGTGCGGCAGATTCAATGTGTCCGGTTTGGTCGTCAAAGAAAAAATCGGGTTCGAACTCGCGCAGAAATTCACCTTTGTCAAGGCCGCCCAGAAACATTGCTTCGTCCACCGCAATATTCCAGTTCATCAATGTGCGAATGGCGCGTTCATGCGCCGGCGCGCTGCGGGCAGTGACCAATGCCGTGCGGATACGCATTTGCGGTGTCGCAGCTTGTTGCAAACGGTGCAACGCAACGAGTAGGGGCTTGAAAGGGCCATCGGGCAAGGGGAGGGAAACCTTGTCAGCTTCGTGTTGCTGGAATGCATTGAGTCCGTGGGATTGGAAAACGCGTTCCGCTTCATCACTGAAGAGCACGGCGTCGCCGTCAAAGGCAATCCGCACTTCGCAGGGGTGTGCATCGCTGGCGTGCGCAGACTGCGGGTACACCTGGGCGGCAGGCACGCCAGCGGCAAGTGCCGCACGCACATCGCTGAGGTGCGTGCTCAAGAAAAGATTGGCATGCAAGGGCTTCAGGTAGCGCCATGGCGACTCACCCCGCGTGAATGAGCAGCGAATGATCGGCAGAGCGTAGTGCGCGGCAGACTTCATGACGCGCAGGCCGCTGACAGGGTCATTGCGGGACAAGATGACAACCTCAACTTTTTGCGATGTGTCGGAGTTAAATGCCAAAAGCTTTTGAACCAGTGAAAAGGCCACGCCTGGTTTGGCTGGTATGTCCAGTCGTTCCAATTGCAATTGCATGTAGGCTGTATCGTCAGCCTGTTCAAACACCCGATTTTCTTCCTCGAAATCAAACAAGGCGCGGCTTGAAATTGCCACGACAAGCTTTCCATCCAATGTCAATGCCATCCGTGCCTCCTGTGAGTTGCGTGAAGATTCAGTTGCGCAAAAAGATGCGGTAAACCGGGTTTTCTGTTTCCTCTACATAAGGGTAGTTCAGTGTTTGCAGGAATTTTGCAAAAGCCTTGTCATCGGACTTTGGAACCTGCAGACCCACGAGAATACGCCCATAGTCAGCGCCCTGGTTTCTGTAATGGAACAAACTGATGTTCCAGCCCGGGCGCATGAGACTCAAAAATTTCATGAGTGCGCCGGGGCGTTCAGGAAAGACAAAGCGCAGCAGGCGTTCATTGTCGGCCAACGTGGAGTGGCCACCCACCATATGACGGATGTGTTCCTTTGCCAGTTCGTCGTGGGTGAGGTCAAGCGTTGCGAATTTGTGTTTGTTGAAATTGGCGGCGATTTTTGATGACTCGCCTTTGCCCTGCGTGCTGATGCCAACAAAAACGTGGGCTTGTGCCGCGTCGCTGATGCGGTAGTTGAATTCGGTTACGTTGCGAGGCCCGCCAGGCAGTTCGCCAATCAATTCACAAAATCGTTTAAAGCTGCCGCGTTCTTCGGGAATGGTCACTGCGAAAAGTGCTTCGCGCTCTTCACCTACTTCGGCCCGTTCGGCCACAAAGCGCAAGCGGTCGAAGTTCATATTGGCACCACAAAGGATAGCGGCGTAAGTTTCACCTTTGGTCTTGTTTTTGGCGACGTACTGTTTGATGGCTGCGACGGCAAGCGCACCTGCAGGTTCCACAATGCTGCGAGTGTCGACGAAGATGTCTTTAATGGCGGCGCACACGGCATCCGTGTCGACCTCGATATAGTCATCCACTAGGTTACTTGCGATTCGGAACGTTTCTTCTCCAACCAACTTTACAGCGGTACCATCAGAGAACAAGCCGACATCGGTCAGCGTGACGCGCGACTTCGCGCCGACCGATTGGATCATTGCATTGGAATCATTCATTTGCACGCCAATGACCTTCACCTGTGGAGCCACTGCCTTGATGTAGTTTGCGACTCCTGAAATGAGACCACCACCGCCAATGGCTACAAACACCGCGTCCAGGCCTGGGCCGGTTTTGCTCCCGGTCTTGTGGCCCGATTTGGCAGCTTTGTCCGCACCGAGTGTTTGCACTTGGCGCATGATTTCCATGGCAACGGTTCCTTGGCCGGCAATCACGTCCGGGTCGTCGAATGGGTGGACAAAGGTCAAGCCTTCCTTCTTTTGTAAAGTGAGTGCGTGACCGTAGGCATCGGAATAGCTTTCGCCAAACAGAATTACTTCCCCGCCAAACCCGCGCACGGCATCCACCTTGAGCTGCGGCGTTGTCGTTGGCATCACGATGACGGCCCGTACCCCCATGCGGCTGGCCGACAGCGCGACGCCTTGCGCATGGTTGCCCGCAGAGGCGCAAATTACGCCCTTGGCAATTTGCTCTGGGGGCATCTGGGCCATTTTGTTATACGCACCACGCAATTTGAAGCTGCGTACGGGTTGTTGATCTTCGCGCTTAAAAAGAACCGTATTGTGCAGGCGACGACTCAATGCGCGAGCTGGTTCCAGCGTCGTCTCACTGGCAACGTCGTAGACCCTTGCAGTCAGGATCTTGGTGAGGTAGTCCGCCGGGGTGAGGTGGTTGGCTTGGGGTGGTTGGGTGGCACTCACGGGGATACACTCCAGATTGAATGATTGAAAAAGGTTGAATTGGCTCCGCGCGGGGCGTCTTAGAGCCATTGTAACGATAATATTTTTGCCCCGCGCGGGGCAATATGAAAAGGAGTCAAGCGATGGAATGCACTGTGAGTTGGACCGGTGGGTTGAATACCCAATCGGGTATGGGTTTTGTAGCTGAGACCGGTAGCGGGCACACGCTGGTCATGGATGGCGCCCCCGACCAGGCCAAGCCGGAGAATGGAGGGCGAAATTTGGCGCCGCGCCCCCTTGAGACTGTGTTGGCGGGTACAGGTGGATGCACTGCCTACGATGTCGTGCTTATTTTGAAGCGCGGTCGGCATGCAGTGACAGGGTGTACGGTCAAACTCACTGCGGAACGTGCGGAGGTTGACCCAAAGGTGTTCACCAAGATCCTCATGCATTTCACCGTGACCGGCAAAGGCATTCCGGCCGCAGCGGTCGAACGGGCTATTGCCATGAGCCATGACAAGTACTGCTCGGCCAGCATTATGTTGGCCAAAACTGCCGACATTACGACGAGCTTTGACCTGATCGAGGGGTAGCAAATAGGGAGGGGTGCCGCGATCTCGTGTACTGTTGACGTTAGCTGCTTGGCCTACTAAATTCGCTGCGCCACCGTTGTCATGACTTTTGCAGCTGCACGCATGAGTTCTTTGACGGGTTGTGGCAATTCTATCGCGCCTGCGTCCTTTGCGGCTTGTGCATGGCGCAGTTCGTCGTCACGCATGTGCGACACGATGGCTCGGGACTCATGATCACCTGCCGGGAGTTTTTCGAGGTGGCTCTGCAAGTGTGCGCCTACTTGAATTTCCGTCTCCACCACGAAACCCAAGCTTACTTTGTCCCCTAGGCGGCCTGCCAGCAGGCCCAATCCGAATGCCCCGGCATACCAGAGGGGATTGAGTATGGATGGGCGTGAACCTAAGGCGGCAAGACGATCCGCCGTCCATGCCAAATGATCCGTTTCTTCAACGCAAGCTTGTGTGAAATGCGCACGGAGTTCTGCATTGCGTGTGGAAAGCGCTTGTGCTGTATATAACGCCTGAGCGCAGACCTCTCCAACATGGTTAACCCGCATCAGGCCTGCAGAAGTGCGTCGCTCCTGCGCATCCAGTGGAGTTACCTCCGCGTTACCTGGCGCAAAGGCAGTCGCAGCGTGGGGCCGTGCAAAAAGCGTTCTCAGAGCGGAATCTGCAGCATCTAGCAGCGAATTCATGGTCAAACTCCAGTAAAAGATCAGTACCTCAGTCTAGCGCCAATGGTCAGTTGCAACTAGGAAACAAATTGTTGCAACCCTGCAACGGAAGGCGTTTGAATTCGGAATTTTCCGGTCTTTTTGGGGTCAATGCTTTGCCAAACCGCCATGGGTCTGGTGCAATAGACCCAACTTCCTGAACTAGGAGGTTGGCCCGGGTTCCGAGCCCCTAGGACCTGAGCCCGCTGATTAACCTTTTTGAGAAACCCGAAATGAAAAAAACCCTCATCGCTTTGGCCGTATTGGCCGCATCCGGCGCCTCCATGGCGCAAGTCACTTTGTACGGTGTTGCTGACGCTTCGATCGCTGGAACCAGCACACCAGGCCTCGGTTTGTCCAACCAAAATGGTCAAATTGCATCTTCCAATGTTTTGAACAACGGCAATTCCCGCTTCGGCCTCAAAGGCACTGAAGATCTGGGTGGCGGCCTGAAAGCTAACTTCAACTTTGAAGGTGGTATCGTTTTGGGCACTGGCGCTGGCAATACAAGCGGCGGTCAGTTGTTCTCGCGCGCTTCCAATGTTTCTTTGTCCGGTGGTTTTGGTTCGATTCAAATTGGCCGTACCTTGACAACCTCCTTTCATAGCGTTGCTTCTTGGGAATTGACCGGTATGGCGAACTACTCAGTAGTAGCCAACCAGTTCAATATGGGTGGCGCAGGTCCACGCGATAGCAATGTCATCAAGTATGACACCGTGGATTTGAGTGGCTTTAAAGGTTCCTTGAGTTTCATCCCTGAAGGCAACCAGTCTTACGGAACGGCTGCTGCGCCAAAGAGCAAGTATGACGTAGCTGCCAGCTATATTGCAGGTCCTCTGGCCGCTAGCTTGGCGTACAACAAGGTTGCAGACGGTAACGAAGGTGTTGTTTTGGGTGGTGCGTACAACTTTGGTTCGTTCAAAATTGCCGGTAGCTACAACCAAGTTAAGAATGGCGGCGGAAGCATTATTGCTGACGGCGTGACTTTGGGTGCTTCTATTCCTGTTGGCCAGTGGACATTCACTGCTGACGTTGCAAATGACACAAAGTGGAATGACACCGACTTCCTGTTGGAAGCCAAGTACGCTTTGTCCAAGCGTACATTCCTGTACGGTGTGTACTTGCGTGATGGCACCAGCTCAAATGCTCGGACCACAGCTAACAACCCAGCTAACAAAGACATCGACGGCTACGCCATGGGTGTTCGCCACAACTTCTAATCGGATGCTGGCTTAGGCCAGCTGACGGTTTAAAGTCAAAAAACCCGCTGCAGCAATGCAGCGGGTTTTTTTGTTGTGCGTTATCAGTAGCGGGTGCCAGCAATCCGGGGCGGCGGGCCGTCAGGTATAGCGCTTGCTGCGCAGATTGCTTTTCATTTCGCTCAGCAAGGGCTGCAGGGTGTCTCCGCCAATCCGTAGGGCAACACAAGTGGCCAAAATATCAATGATCATCAGGTGGAGTAGGCGGGACACCATGGGGCTGTATTTGTCAAAGCTTTCGGGGTGATCCGCACTCAGGTGAACATGTCCGGCAGTTGCCAGTGGCGAGCCACTGGCCGTGATGACGATCGTCGTGGCGCCGTTCTTTCGTGCAATATCGCATGCGTCCATCAGGTCGCGCGTGCGACCGGAATTGCTGATAACAACCACACAGTCACCAGGCCTCACCGCAGACGCGCTCATCACCTGCATGTGACCGTCGCTATAGGAGACGGTGTTGACACCGAGGCGAAAAAATTTGTGCTGCGCATCTTGTGCGACGACGCCTGAGTTCCCAACGCCAAAGAACAGAATTTGATGATTGCCTTCGTAGGCCGTCAACAACGCTGAAATTGCTTTGTCCAGGGAATGCGTGCTGGCTTCATTGCGGTATTTGAGGAAGGCTGCGACTGTGTTGTCGATAACCTTCACCATAACATCGGACGTCTTGTCGTCCGTGTCCACGCTGCGGTGAATAAATGCGACGCCTTCGTTGACGGTCCCCGCCAACTTGCGTTTGAAGTCGGCCAGACCATCGTACCCCACACTGCGGCAAAAGCGAACAACAGTGGGCTTGCTCACATGCGAGCGGTCCGCCAGCACGCTAACTGGAAGCTTGGCAAAGGTACGTGGATCGGCCAAGCACAACCTGCCAACGCGCTGTTCGGCCGGTGCGAGCGATGGTAGGGCAGCTTGAATACGGTCTAGCACGACACCTTACCTATGGCGCCGTGCACGACCTGACCAGCGTGATGGCGCATGCACTTAGCTTTCTTCAGACCAGCAGTATCCGTCGCGCGCAATCATTGCGCTGGATGCACTGGGGCCCCAGGTGCCAGCCGCATAGGGGCGCATGCCTTGGGTGTCGCGCGCCCAGAAATTGAGCATGGGCTCAACCCAACGCCATGCTTCCTCTTGTTCGTCACTGCGCACAAACAGGTTCAAACGGTCACTGATGACGTCAAGGAGCAAGCGCTCATAAGCGCCCACACGCTCTGAGCCAAAGCGTTTGTCAAAATCAAGGTCCAACTGCACCGGCGCCAATGAATGCGCGGGGTCAGCCTTGCTCTCGCGGTTGCTTTGTCCCTGTGCCAGCAGGTGCAGCTCCAACCCGTCTTTGGGTTGCAAGTTGATCACCAACCGATTGCCGACGTCTACTTGCGAGTTAAAAATCGCGTGGGGTGTAGGACGGAAATTAATCACAATGCGGGCATCGCGACCTGCCAGACGTTTGCCAGTGCGGATGTAAAACGGAACGCCTGCCCACCGCCAGTTGGCGATCTCGGTACGCAGTGCGACGAAGGTTTCGGTGTTGCTTTGGGGGCTGACACCCAGCTCTTCGCGATAGCCGGGTACCTTCACGCCATCAATGGTTCCGCTGGCATATTGGCCGCGTACGACGTCTTGCGCCAGGGACTCTTGTGTCCAAGGCTTGAGAGAGCGCAGCACTTTGAGTTTTTCGTCGCGGATGGCATCAGCATGGGAGTTAATGGGCGGCTCCATGGCGATGGCGCAGAGCAATTGCAACGCATGGTTTTGCACCATGTCGCGCACGGCGCCGGTGGTCTCGTAAAACGCGCCGCGTTTTTCAACGCCCAAGTCTTCTGCAATTGTGATCTGGATGTTGGCAATATGTTCGCGCCGCCACAGGGGCTCAAACAGTGAATTGCCAAACCGCAATGCAAACAAGTTTTGCACGGCTGGCTTGCCCAGGTAATGGTCGATGCGGAAGATCTGTTTCTCTTCAAAGAATTGACGCACCGTGTGGTTGATGGCGCGGTTGGACGCGAGGTCGTTGCCAAGCGGCTTTTCCAACACGATACGTGTGCGTGCATTGTTCAGTCCGGCGGCTGCCAGTTGTTCGCATGCAGTGGTGAAGAAACTCGGCGCAGTGGCCAAGTACACCACCACCGTATCCGCATTGCGTGCTTTGATGGTGCTGGCCAGTTTGGCGAAATCTTCAGGCTTGGAGAGGTCTACGCGAACAAAATCCAGCATGGCAGCAAAACGGGCAAACTCTTCAGCGCTGGGGCGTTTGGCCAAGTCAACCTTGTCGAATCGCTGCTGAATGAGGGTTTGGTATTGCTCTGCGCTAAGATCGTCGCGGCCAATACCAATGATGCGGCCGCCTTCGGGCAAGGTTCCATGGCGAAATGCCTGGAACAAGGCTGGCATAAGTTTGCGCCAGGCCAGATCACCCGTACCGCCGAACAAGACAAGATCAAAGCTCATAATTTGGAGTTACATGAAAAAAGACATGATAATGTAACTTTGTTTCACCCATAATTCAAGCATGAACCAACTCGACGCACTCAAACAATTTACGACCGTTGTCGCTGACACCGGTGACTTCAAACAAATGGCTGTGTACAAGCCTACTGACGCTACGACGAATCCGTCGCTGATCCTTAAAGCAGTACAAAAAGCCGATTACGCACCACTAGTTAGTTCGACCGTCGCACAGTTTCGCGGCCGTCCGATTGACGAGATCGTGGACCGTTTGCTGGTGCGTTTTGGGTGCGAAATTCTGTCCATCGTCCCAGGCCGCGTTTCGACCGAAGTTGATGCACGCTTGAGCTTTGACACGGAAGCGTCTGTCGCCCGCGGTGAGCGTTTGATCGAGCTGTACCAAGCGCAAGGCATTGACAGCAATCGTGTGCTGATCAAGGTTGCTGCTACCTGGGAAGGTATTGCTGCTGCTGAGCAATTGGAGCGTAAAGGCATCCACACTAATTTGACTTTGTTGTTTGCGTTCTGCCAGGCTGTGGCCTGTGGACAGGCCAAGGTTCAATTGATCTCGCCTTTTGTCGGTCGCATCTACGACTGGTACAAGAAATCTGCGGGCGCAGCCTGGGTGGAGGCGGACCGCGCAGGTGCCAATGATCCTGGTGTGCAGTCTGTCACACAGATCTACAACTACTACAAGAAGTTTGGCATTGCCACCGAGGTCATGGGTGCGAGCTTCCGCAATGTGGGTCAGATCACGGCGTTGGCCGGTTGTGACCTGCTGACCATCAGCCCAGATCTGCTGGCCAGTTTGGCGGCAACCGAAGCGCCTCTGACACGCGCGCTAGATGCAGCAGCAGCCCAGAAGACCGAGCAGCAGCATCTGCACTTTGATGAGAAATCTTTCCGCCTTGCGCTGAACGAAGACGCCATGGCAACCGAGAAGTTATCAGAAGGCATCCGTGCTTTCTGTGCAGACGCTGTCAAGCTAGACCAGCTCTTGCTGGCATCCTGAGACCAAGACAAACCGACGCTGAACTGACGTAGAGACCATGACCCGTATTCGCTGTGACCGCACTGCTGCATGGGCAGCGCTACAAACCCACTTTGATCACGGTGCCAGTAGTTTCGATGCCAGAACGGCGTTTGCGGCTGACCCGCAACGGTTTGCGCAGTTCAGCCAAAGCGCGCCGCATGTGTTTGCAGACTTGTCCAAGAACCTGCTGGACGCGCCAACTGAAGCATTGCTGCTGAATCTGGCGCGTGAGTGCGGCGTGCAAGCGCACCGCGACGCCATGTTTGACGGTGCTGCCATCAACACCACCGAACAGCGTTCGGTGATGCATTGGTTGTTGCGCCATCCACCCTCATATCCGCCGGTAGCCCTCGTAAATAGTGCGCAGTCAGCTACTGAAAATATAGCATCCAGTAAAGTGGCAAGTGAGTTGGTGCAGGTCCATCAGACACTGGATGCAATGCTGGCGTATGCCGAAGTGGTTCGCGCGGACGAAGCCATCACGGACATTGTGAACATTGGCATTGGTGGTTCGGATCTGGGGCCGCAAATGGCGGTCTTGGCGCTCAATGACTATGCCATTGCCGGCAAGCGTTTCCACTTTGTTTCCAATGTTGACGGTCATGAATTGGCTGCTGTGCTGCAGGGCCTCAATCCTGCGAGCACGCTGTTTCTCATCGCCAGCAAGACGTTCACGACGATTGAGACCATGACCAATGCGCGGTCGGCAAAAGCCTGGTTTGCCGCGCAGGGTGGTACCGATACGGCCCGCCACTTTGCGGCGCTCACCACCAACGTGGAGGCCGCACGCGCGTTTGGCATTACGACCACGTTTGGCTTTTGGGACTGGGTGGGCGGGCGCTATTCCTTGTGGTCGGCCATCGGGCTGCCCTTGGCCATGGCCATTGGTGCGCAGGGCTTCCGCGACTTTCTGGCGGGCGGTCACGCCATGGACCAACACTTTCGCACTGCACCGCTGGAGGCCAATTTGCCAGTGCGGCTGGGCCTTTTGGATGTGTGGTATCGCAACTTCCACGGCTTCACCAGCCGCACGATTGCCCCGTACCACAGTGCGCTCAAGCGTTGGCCAGCGTACTTGCAGCAACTGGAGATGGAAAGCAATGGCAAGCGTGTCGACGCCAGCGGCGAGACCTTGCCGTTCGATACCTGCCCCGTGCTGTGGGGCGAGCCCGGAACCAACGGCCAGCATGCATATTTTCAAATGTTGCACCAGGGAACCGAAGCGGTGCCTGTTGAGTTTGTTGCCGTCAAAGCGCCGCACCACCACTTGGCTGGTCACCACCCGCTGCTGCTGGCCAATGTGCTGGCACAGGCGCAGGCACTGATGGTGGGTAAATCCGATGGCGGCGGTCACAAGCATTTCACCGGCAACCGGCCCAGCACCTTCTTGCTGTTGGACGAACTCACACCCGCAAGCCTGGGCGCATTGATTGCACTGCAAGAGCACCGCGTATTCGTCAGTGGCTCCATCTGGGGCATCAACAGTTTCGACCAGTGGGGCGTGGAGTTGGGCAAAGTCTTGGCCCTGGATGTGGCCGGGCGGCTTGCCAGCGGCGATGCCTCGGGGCTGGACGGATCCACCGCAGGCTTGCTGGCGCGCTTGCGCGCATGAACCTGGTCTTTGACTTTGGGGCCGTGCTGTTCACCTGGCAGCCGGCGCGGCTCTTGGCAGCCGCGTTCCCCGAGCGGGCACACGATAGCGTTGCGGCCACCAGCCTGGCCCATACGGTCTTTGCCCATGCAGACTGGGACAATTTTGACGGTGGCAGGGTGGCAGAGCATGAAGTGGTTGCCCGCATTGCCGAACGCGTGTCCTTAGATCCCGTGGTGCTGGCTGATTTGGTAGCCCATATTGGCGAGCGGCTGGAACCCATGGCCGGCACCTTGGCCCTGCTGACGCATCTGCATGCCCTGCGGGGCCAGCGCGCTGATTTGCGCTTGTATTACTTGTCGAACATGCCACGGCCCTATGCCCGGGTGCTGGAGCAGCGCCACGCATTTTTGCAGTGGTTCGACGGTGGTATTTTTTCGGGCGATGTGCTGGTAACCAAGCCCAACCCCGCCATTTACCAAATGCTGCAAAGCCGCTACGCGCTGGAGCCCGCAAAGACTGTTTTCATTGACGACCTGCGCGCCAACGTGGATGCCGCCATCGGTGCGGGCTGGCAAGGCATTCACTTCGAATCGCCGCAGCAGCTCAAAACCCAGCTTCAAGGAATCGGCGTGGCCAAAAAGCGCATATAGCCCTCGTGGATATTGCATCAGTAGCTATGAAATAGATAGCGTCAAGACAACAAAAAACCCGCCAGATTCGCACCTGGCGGGCTTTTTTTTGTCGTTCGAGCGCTCTTAAGCAACTCGACGCAGCATGGTGATCTACAGCAAGGCGTTTGGGCGCTGACAGTGCCTATGGCACGGCAAGCCCAAACAACGGCGCTGTAGGTCGCCAGGCAAGGAGTACAGGAGCAATTACATGCCCATGCCACCCATGCCACCCATGCCGCCCATGCCACCCATGTCGCCACCGCCCATGCCGCCGCCAGCGGACTCAGACTTTGGAGACTCGGAAACCATGC
>CAYXWW010000003.1:0-5656 GCA_964468905.1 uncultured Rhodoferax sp.
GAAAGGTTTCCTGCTGGCCGGCAAACGAGGCATCAGGCAAATCTTCAGCTGTTGCTGATGAGCGCACAGCAAAGGTAGCCTCAGCATTGCCTGCACTCAATACCTTGAACGCCGCGCGAATGCCTTGCTCCAGCGCAGGCGGAAAAGGCTGTGCCTCGACCAGCGCACGTATCTCAGCACCCACCAGTGCCAGAGCGCGCACATCTTCCACATCCAACGCCTTGAGCTTGGCGCTGATCTTTTCAGTCAAGCCGTCAAACTTGAGAAACTCACGAAAGGCATGGGCGGTGGTGGCAAAACCGGTGGGCACTTTCACGCCCGTGGGCAAATTGGAAATCATCTCGCCCAAACTGGCATTTTTGCCCCCAACCGACTCGACATCGGTCATGCGCAGTTTTTCGAAAGGGACGACCAGATCGGTCGGATTGAACAGGGTTGACATGGCTAAACAAGCTCCGGAAGTTAAAAACCGTCTCGCTGCTTTCATTGGCGCGGGCCTACGCCGCGCCAAGTCAGCAGCGATCACTTCACAACAGCCCGTTGTTGTTGCTTTGGGGGGCCTTGCGAGTGAGAAAATGCATTGATTGAAAGCATTGTAGGGGCCGCTTACCCCAGACAAGGGTCCATCATTCATACTGGCGCTTGCAATTCACTGACAACCTAACTCCCATCTTCCATGACACAACGCTCCGTGTTTTTTGTATCCGACGGAACCGGCATTACCGCCGAGACTTTTGGCAACGCCATCCTGGCCCAGTTTGAGACGAAAGCCCGCTTCGTGCGTCTGCCCTTTTGCGATTCCGTGGACAAGGCGCACCAGGCGGTGCGACAGATCAACCACACAGCAGTAGCAGACGGATACCGCCCCATCGTCTTCACCACATTGGTCAATATGGAGGTGCTCAAGGTCATTCAAGAGGGATGCCAGGGCATGCTGCTGGATATGTTTGGCATGTTTGTCAAACCTCTGGAAGAGGAGCTGAAAATCAAGTCCAACCACCGCATTGGCCGTTTCAGCGATGCAAGCAAGAGCAAAGCGTACCAAAACCGCATTGAGGCGATCAACTTCTCGCTGGCGCACGATGACGGTCAAATGAATCGCGACCTAGAGCAAAGCGATGTAATTTTGGTGGGCGTGAGTCGCAGTGGCAAGACACCAACTTCTCTGTACCTGGCCATGCAGTATGGGCTCAAGGCATCCAACTACCCGCTCATTCCCGAAGACTTTGAGCGCCGCCAGTTACCACCCGCCTTGGTTCCCCACAAGAGCAAGCTGTTCGGCTTAACCATCCAGCCCGAACGCCTAAGCGAAATCCGCAACGAGCGCAGGCCAAACTCGCAATACGCCTCGCTGGAAAACTGCCGCATGGAAATCAACGAGGCCGAGACCATGATGCGGCGCGCCGGTATCCGCTGGTTGTCCACCACCACCAAATCGATTGAAGAGATATCCACCACCATACTGCAGGAAATTCACCCGGACCGGCTGGTGTATTGACCGCAGTCCGTGTTCACTGTCAGGCGCATTCGACGGCGGATTCCCGTTCGTTTCGCAATGCTTTAGCTGCCGCCACCATGTTAATAAGCGCCGGCACCACCTCCGCCCAATGGCGGGTCTTCAGCCCGCAGTCGGGGTTGACCCACAAACGCTCCGCCGGAATGCGCTGGGCTGCTTTCTTCATCAACTGCACCATGTGCTGCTGAGTCGGAATATTGGGCGAGTGGATATCGTACACACCCGGGCCAATCTGGTTGGGGTAGTTGAAGTCATCAAAGGCATCCAGTAACTCCATGTCGGACCGCGCGGTCTCAATGGTGATCACATCAGCATCCATGTCAGCAATGGAAGCAATGATGTCGTTGAACTCTGAGTAGCACATATGGGTGTGGATTTGCGTTGCGTTCTCGACACCATTGGCGGCAATGCGGAAAGACTCCACAGCCCAGTCCAGGTAGTGCTTCCACTGCGATTTGCGCAACGGAAGCCCCTCGCGCAGGGCTGCTTCATCGATCTGAATGACACGCACTCCGGCTTTCTCGAGATCTAAAACTTCCTCGCGGATGGCAAGCGCAAGTTGTTTGCACGAGACTGCGCGCGGCTGGTCATCGCGCACGAAGGACCAGTTGAGTAGGGTCACCGGCCCGGTCAGCATGCCTTTCATGGGCTTGGCGGTCTGCGCTTGCGCATATTGGATCCACTCCACGGTCATGGCCTTGGGGCGGGTGATGTCGCCAAATAGGATGGGGGGCTTCACGCACCGTGAGCCGTAAGACTGTACCCAGCCAAACTGGCTGAAGGCATAGCCGTCCAATTGCTCGCCAAAGTATTCCACCATGTCATTGCGCTCGGCTTCGCCGTGCACCAAAACATCTAGGCCCAACGCCTCCTGTTCGCGCACGCTGCGGACGATTTCGGCTTGCATGGCAGCCTTGTAGCCTGCGGCATCCAGCACGCCGGCCTTGAATTGGTTGCGCACTTGGCGTATTTCCGTAGTCTGCGGGAACGAGCCAATGGTGGTAGTCGGGAAGGCTGGCAGCTTCAAATGTGCAGCTTGTAACGCGACGCGCTCTGCATAAGCGCATTTGCGCTGCCCCAGTGTGGCATCAATGTTGGCAATTGCTGTTTTAACGCTCGGTTTGTTCACCCGCAACGAAGAGCGGCGCGCCAGGACTGCTTGCTGGTTCTCGGCCAGGGCCTCTTTGACCGCACCGCGCCCATGGCTTAGTGCAGTAGCCAATATCTGCAATTCATCAAGCTTTTGTAACGCGTATGCCAACCAAGATTTAACTTCAGGGTCCAGCTTGTGCTCGCTACCCAAATCTACGGGGACATGGAGCAACGCGCACGATGGCGCGATCCACAGCTGACGCCCCAGCTTGGCAGCAATCGGTTCAAGCCAATCGAGTACCGCGCACAGATCGGTCTTCCAAATGTTGCGCCCGTTGATGACACCGAGTGACAGAACCTTATGCGCCGGTAGCAGATTGAGCAGCGGCTGAATATCATCTCGACCCGTGCTGGCATCGATATGTAAACCTGCAACGGGCAGGTTAGCCGCCAGGTACTGGTTTTCGTGCAGCGGTCCAAAATAGGTTGCCAGGAGCAATTTGACACGGCAACCCTTTAGCTGGTGGTAGGCCATGTTGAAAGCGTGCTGCCAATCCGCATCAAGCTCGGTAACCAACAGGGGTTCGTCCACCTGCACCCATTGCACGCCATGCGCAGCCAAGGTCTCCAGCAACGCGGCGTACACCTCCAACAAACGCGGCAGCAGCGCAAGTGGGTTTGAACCATCCTTTGCCTTACCCAGAGCCAAATACGTGACGGGGCCCATGATCACAGGTTTGGCCTTTACACCATGCGCTTTCGCTTCTGCCAGCTGCTCCAGCAAACGGGTGGCATCCAACTTGAATTCGGTCTGGGCGGTGAACTCCGGCACGATGTAGTGGTAATTGGTGTCAAACCATTTGGTCATTTCGCCTGCTGCAACACCACCGCAACAGGCGGTGTGATCATCAAGCCCCTTGGCAGAGCGGCCACGGGCCACGCGGAAGTAATTGTCCAGCGCATCACCATGGAAACCTTGAACCCGTGTTGGCAAATTACCCAGCGTGAAGCTCATGTCCAGCACGTGATCGTAGAAGGAGAAGTCCCCCACAGGTACAAAATCCAGGTTGGCCTGTGATTTCCAGTGGCGCTGGCGCAATTGCGCACCCAGGGTATGGAGGTCGTCACGCGAAGACTCGCCTTTCCAGTAGGACTCCAGTGCGAATTTCAGTTCCCGCTTGGCCCCGATGCGCGGAAAGCCCAAGTTGTGTGTAGTGACCATGGTGTCGTATTCATTCCAGTTAAGTTGACTAAGGACTGGAGGTTAGTGGGATTAATTCATGACGTAAAATGATCTTAATTCAGCAATCGATTACTTTTACTCATTTATCAGCATGCTTGAAAGAATTCACCTCTCCATCGTCCAAGAAGTCGACAAGCAAGGTTCCATGACCGCCGCAGCTAGCGTGCTGTGCCTGACCCAATCGGCACTGAGCCACACGGTCAAGAAGCTAGAACAACAGATGGGCACCGACATCTGGTTGCGCGAGGGACGCCGACTGCGGCTTACGCAAGCGGGTGAATATTTACTCGCGGTGGCCAGCCGCGTGCTGCCCCAATTGGCCATGGCTGAGGAGCGCATGAGCCAATACGCACAGGGAGAGCGTGGCACCTTGCGCATTGGTATGGAGTGCCACCCCTGCTACCAGTGGCTACTCAAGGTCGTGGCGCCGTACCTTGCTGCGTGGCCCGACGTGGATGTGGACGTGAAGCAAAAGTTTCAATTTGGCGGCATTGGGGCACTGTTCGGCTATGAAATCGATCTGCTGGTGACGCCCGACCCACTGTACAAGCCGGGCCTGCGCTTTGAACCAGTGTTCGACTACGAGCAAGTCTTGGTTGTGGGGCGGCAACACGCGCTGGCCACTGCGCAACATGTACAGCCCGCGCAATTGGCCGCAGAAGTACTTATCACCTACCCGGTAGCGCTAGATCGACTGGACATTTACAACCAATTCCTGATGCCAGCCGGTATCTTGCCCAAACGCCAAAAAACCATAGAGACCACCGACATCATGTTGCAGATGGTGGCCAGCGGACGCGGCGTGGCTGCGCTTCCCCGGTGGCTGGCTGAAGAGTACGCCCACAAGATGCCAGTAGTCCCCGTGCGACTGGGGCCCAAGGGCATTCCCAAGCAAATTTTTCTGGGCGCGCGTGAAGCAGATGTAAACATCGATTACTTGCAAGCCTTCGTTGACTTGGCGCGCCAGTCATCGGCGACTGGATGAATGCGCTATTGTTTTGATAGCTACTCACGCAGGTTATACGAGGGCTAGAGGCCAATTTCATCATAAACATTCCTCCAGCCCGCGCACCAGAGATGAGGTGCTGGAGTTCTCCACAAACACGCAGCGTTTGCCGGTGCGTTTGCAAAAATCTTTCACCTTCCAATAGGCGTTGTGGCTGATGCAGCCGGTCTGGCAGATCACCAGATCGGCGGCGGCCAGGCTGGCGTCCAGTACGCTTTGGCTGTCTTCCAGGCCGCCATCGTGGTGCGCAAAGCGGCCACCTACGCGCTCTACCACTTCGCGGTAGTGGGCGATGTTGCCGGTGCGCCCACCTACGCACAGTACGTTTTTTTGGTTCAGGTACAGCGTGATGGGCGAGATGTGCGGTTCGGTGGACGCAGGCTGATCGGGGCGGTCGGCAGCACTCGCCTTGGTAGCCCGTGGAATATCGGTACTCAAAGCGTCCATCGCCTTTGCCGCTGCGGCCAGCTTGTGCCGCAGAGCTGCGTTGTGCGCCTCCAGCTCCGCCTGGCGCTCGGCCATCTGGTCGATCTTCTTTTGCAGCCGCGCGCTGGCATCCAGCGTGGGGTCAGACGCCTTCAGCGCTGCAATGTCTTCGCACAAAAAGGCGATGCGGCTCTCTTTGGCGATGTTGTCGGCCTGCACGCGCATGTGCAGGGTGCCCAGACGGGTGATCTCGCTGGATTTTTCGGCCAGCAGACGGGTACTGCGCTCTTGCACACGGCCCAGCTCACGGGCCAACACGGCGTTTTCGTTCAGCACGGCGCTGAACTTGGCCATGTCGATGCGCGCAGTGGCA
>CAYXWW010000003.1:5666-11516 GCA_964468905.1 uncultured Rhodoferax sp.
CCACCCGCACCATGGCACCGGCCTGGTGTTGCAGCATGTGCATGTCGCGGCACAACACCTCTTGCAAGATAGCATCGCAGCGCGGGTGGGACAACGCGGCCCAGAAGGCACCCGCCACATCGCCCAGGCGTATGGCCTGGGTCCACAGGTCGGTTAACTCCCGTGCGGTTTTGGCAGCCTTGAAACGCCGCACCTCTAGTGCATAGCGCCGATCCAGCTCGTTTTGCAATGCCTCTGACAAGCGGTTGCGGTGCAGGCACTCGGCCACCGCCCCCACATGCACTTCGTAGTCATCAGCCACGGCCTTGCCGCCCAATGCCTTATTGACCAGGCGGCGCAAGGTGTCCAGCGGCAGGCACACGCCCACCACCGGGCAGTGGCATTCATGGGTCAGCTCCCAGAGCCTGCGTCTGCGCGATCCGGTGGTGGGCGTGGGTTCTGGCAGCAGCATCAGCGGCGGCTGAACGGCTGGCACTGGCACTGGCAGTTTTGTATCGTGGTCACACATCAGCAAGTCCTAAAAGTTGTTTTAGGCACTGGCTGGCGTTGGCTGGCTGGTGCAGTTTGGGTAATCGGGTGTTGAACACACCCCAGTTCACAGCCTACTTCGTCAAGATTAACTTTCCCAATGCGGTTTGCCGCAAGCGGTAGACCGCGCCGTTGTGTTCGATTTCCACCTCGCGCCCGCCTAAAAAGAGCGCTTGGCTCGGTAGGCGCAACACACGACCACGCAGCGTGCCATTGGCAACGATCAGCTCAGCAATCGATTGCGCATGTGCTGCCGCGTCATGTGCCGGGCAGCAACCGTCTGTGGGGCGGTGGGTGAAATTCATTTCCCAATTCTAAACGCGAATCGTTCGCATTGGCGAATTTTTTGACGGATGTTCCACAGTCAGTGCGCCAAAGTGGTGCCTGGCATGCCCAGTCGTCACACCCGCACGGATCCAACGAAGCAACATCGAGCCCACCTACCCTACGGTGTAACAGCGCACACCCAACTGTCCAAATCCAACGACGCTCTCCACGCCCTCGTGCAAAAACCACCAAACGATCTGTATTCAATCAATTTAAACAAAAAATGCCAACACCATTGCAAATGACAACGATTCGCATTTATAATTCACGTTAACCCTAATCGCCAGCCACACCGCCTGGGCATCAGCCACTTGCGGATTCAGCCAGCCAACAACCACTGACCGAACCCGCACCATGAACCAGCGCAAAGCATTTATGCAAAATAAGCCCGTAGCCCTCGTAAAACAAGCACACGCTGCTATCAACCCAATAGCAACAGCAATTCATGCCAAACACCTGCCGCTTGGCGCGTTGCTGCTGATGGGTTCACTTGGCGCACTGGCCCAGACGAGCACACCAGGTGAAACCAAGACGCTCAAAACAGTGGTCATCAAAGAGCAGGCCGAAGTTGCCGAGGGCAAAGACGGCGTGCGCGCCACCACCACCGGCATTGGCAAGGGCAACCAGGCGCTGCGCGACATTCCCCAATCGGTCACCGTGGTCACCGAAAAACTGGTGGATGACCGCAACCTGGACACCCTCAAAGACGTGCTGCACAACACCGCCGGGGTCACCTTTCAGGCGGCCGAGGGGGGCGAGGAAGACATTCGCCTGCGCGGTTTCTCACTGGCCACCAGCGGCGACATATTTGTAGACGGTCTCCGCGACCCGGCCTTTTACGACCGCGACACGTTTAACAACGACCGCATCGAGTTGTTGCGCGGCTCTGCCAGCATGCTGTTTGGCCGTGGCTCCACGGGCGGGGCGGTGAACCAGGTGTCCAAAGTGCCCCGCGCCATCGACCAAAACGAAGTGACCGCCACACTGGGCAGCTACAACTACCGACGCGTCACGGCCGACTTCAACCTTAAAACCGGAGACGATGCTGCCCTGCGCATCAATGCCATGGCCACCAAAGCCGACAACAACGGCGCGGGCAGCAGTATCGACAAAAAAGGCATTGCCGGGGCCTACCGCTTTGGCATTGGCACGGCTGACGAGTTTTCGGTGGGCCTGTACAGCCTGCAAAACAACAACGGCATGAACTACGGCTTGCCGTGGATCAAGCCGACAGCAAGCGCACCCACATCAGCCACCACGGTAAATGACAAGTTGGACCCCAAAGACTACTTTGGCATGGCCAGTGACTACAACAACGGCAGCGCGCAATACGTCACCGCCAGCCACCTGCACCGCTTTGAAGACAACAGCGAAATCAAAACCGTGCTTCGCAACGGCGCGTACACCCGCGACCAACGTGCAGGCACTGTTCGCCATTGCCAAAAAACAACCAACACCACAACCGGCGTGGTGACCAACCCACAATGCCCGACCACCGCGGTAGCGCTGGACACATTTGGCCCAAACACCATTTTCAACCGGGGTAACAACGCCAAGATTCAAGACCTGGGCGGGCTCTACGGCCAAAGCGACTACAGCCAGAAGCTGACCGCCTGGGGCGTAAAACACGAAATTTTGGCCGGGCTGGACTTTGCACGCGAGACCAAAACTGTGTACGGCGCTTCGGCCGTGACCAAGCCAAAGACACTGGCAGGCACGCCATCGGACGGTCTATCCATCGATGAAGGTGTGCGCACCGTGCGAGCATCAAGCAATTTTGCAGCGCAAAACCTGGGCGTATATGCCCAAGACATGGTGCATATCACACCCACTTTAAAAGTACTCGGTGGCTTGCGCTATGACAGCATGCGCGGGGATTTCAATGCCATCTCCACCACCACCGGTGCCATCACATCCGCCTACGCACAAACGATTGGCGACTGGAGCGAGCGTGTGGGCGTGCTGTACCAGCCCAACAGCCTGCACTCGTACACTTTCTCGTGGGGCACATCGTTCAACACGTCGGCCGATACCTATTCGTACAGCGCCCTGAGCGCCAACACACCACCCGAGCAAAGCCGCAACATCGAAATCGGTGCCAAGCTGGACACGGCGGACAAGCGCTTCACCACACGCCTGGCGATTTTCCAGTCCACCAAGTTCAACGAACGCAACACCGACCCGGACTCTGCCGCCACCGCCTTCCTGCTCTCGGGCAAACGCCACAGCAGTGGGCTTGAGGTGGACATCACCGGCCACTTGACTCCGCAGTGGGAAATTTTTGGCTCCTACATGTGGATGCCTGATGCGGCGATTGACATCGCCGCCTCTACAGCCGGAGCTGGCGATCGAGCCGGTGAACGCCCTGCACTTACCCCCATCCACAGCGGCACGGTGTGGACCACCTACCAGCTCAGCCCGCAGTGGCGCGTGGGCGCGGGCATCAACTTCCGTAGTGAACAGTCGGCCAACCGCAACCCCGGTTTTTCGGCACCCGCCTACACCACGGTTGACCTGATGACCGAGTACACATTCAATGAAAAGGTATCGCTCAAGGGCAATGTGAGCAATGTCAACAACGTCCTGTACGCCGATTCGCTGTACACCGGCCACTACATTCCCGGCCCCGGTCGCAACATCCAGTTGGCGCTCAACCTGAAGTTCTAGTAACCACACGAGAAACGTACCATGCTGCTCCATCTACCCCACATACTGACGCCCGAAGAGCTACAGCAGGCGCAAGCCGTGCTGGCCCGCGCGCCGTGGGCCGATGGGCGCAAGGGCACGGGCGAGTTGGCGCGCCAGGTCAAAAACAACGAGCAACTGGACCACGACTGCGCCGAAGCCCGCACCCTGCGCACCCTGGTGCTGGCGGCGTTAGACCGCAGCCCGCTGTTCTTTTCGGCCGCCCTGCCCAAGCGGGTGTTTCCACCGCGCTTTAACCGCTATGGTGGCGACAGCAACTTTTATGGCAACCACATTGACGGTGCGGTGCGCTACCTGCCCGACACCGGGCAGCGCGTACGCACTGATGTGTCGTGCACGCTGTTTTTATCCGACCCTGACAGCTACGATGGCGGCGAGCTGTGTATTGCCGACACCTATGGCGAACAGGCCGTCAAGCTGCCCGCCGGGCACATGGTTTTGTACCCCGGCACCAGCCTGCACCAGGTCAAGCCCGTCACCCGCGGCTACCGCCTGGCCTGCTTTTTCTGGATGGAGAGCATGGTGCGCAGTGACGAACAGCGCCGCCTGCTCTACGAGCTGGACATGAACCTGCTGGCCTTGCGCCAGCGCCATGGCGATTCTGCCGAGACCACGGCACTCACCGGGGTTTATCACAACCTGCTGCGCATGTGGGCTGATACCTGAGTACCCTATGAGTCGAAATTTACGTATCGTTGTGACCGTGCTGCTATTGCACGTAGGTGTCTTATGGGCACTGCAAGCCGGGCTGTTGCGCCGTGTGGTCGAAGTGTTGGTGCCCGCACAAGTGATGCTGGAGATGGCCACCCCCCAGGAAAACAAACCCGAGCCGCAGCGCCCCGCGCCCACGCCGGTCAAAACCAAACAAATACCCGCTGCCCCGCCTACCCCCCTGGCCGTGGCCACCCCCACGCCCCAGCCTTCGGAGCTGACACTGGCACCCGTGGCCCCATCACCGCCCGCCAACACGGCCCACACAGGCGATAAGGCCCCGAGCAACACCACGGCCGCGGCCACCACCGCAGCGCCCCCTGCGCCGCCAAAACTGGAGCTGCCCTCCAGCGATGCGGACTACCTCAACAACCCCAAACCACCTTACCCGCCATTGAGCAAGCGCATGAACGAGCAGGGCAAGGTCATCATCCGCACGCTGATTGGTGCGGATGGCACGGCACATGACGCCAGCGTGTACCAGTCCAGCGGTTTTGACCGGCTAGACCAGTCCGCACTGACCACCGCGCGCAAATGGCGCTATGTGCCAGGCAAACGCGCGGGTGTGGCCGAGGCCATGTGGTTCAACGTGCCGTTTACTTTTGTTCTGGAATAACCCGCCGTCCCGGCTGGTCCCTCATCATTTTTTAGTGGAGTATTTATGGAATCACAACTTGGATTGGTGGCCGTCTGGACCCAGGGTGACTGGGTCACCAAATCCGTGGCCTTGCTGCTGCTGGTTATGTCTCTGGCATCGTGGATGGTGATCCTCATCAAAGCGCTGGACATCGTCAAATACAAATCATTGGCGCAGCGCACCGAAAACTTCTGGCACAGCGCCGATTTTGCCAATGGCGTAGCGGCACTGGGCCCGCAGTCGGGTAACCCGTTTGTGCAACTGGTCAATGCCGGCAGCGAAGCCACGGCCCACCACCGCCACACGCAAACCCAGTTGCACGACACGCTGGACATCAGCGACTGGATCAGCCGCACGCTGCGCAACTCCATCGACGACAGCACGGCCCGCTTTCAAAGTGGCCTGGCGGTGCTGGCATCGGTGGGTTCCACTGCGCCGTTTGTGGGCCTGTTTGGCACCGTTTGGGGCATCTACCACGCGCTGATGGGCATCGGCGTATCAGGCCAGGCTACGCTGGACCAAGTGGCAGGACCGATTGGCGAATCGCTGATCATGACCGCGCTGGGTCTGGCCGTGGCCATTCCCGCCGTGCTGGGCTACAACGCGCTGGTGCGTGGCAACAAGTCCATCCTGACCAAGCTCAACCGCTTTGCACACGACCTGCACGCCTATTTTGTGACCGGCGCACGTGTTGGCAACAACCCGGCTGACGGCACGATCATGACAATAAAGAAAGCATAAAACGATGGTCACCCACGATCACATTGGCTCGCAGGAGGCCTGACATGGCATTCGGAATGCAAGAAGCCACCAGCGACGACGACACCGAAGTCATGAACGAGATCAACATGACGCCACTGGTGGACGTGATGCTGGTGCTGCTCATCATTTTCATCATCACCGTACCGGTGATGAAACACGCGATCAAGGTCGAGCTGCCC
>CAYXWW010000003.1:11527-24190 GCA_964468905.1 uncultured Rhodoferax sp.
ACATCAAGCCCGAAACCATTGAGCTCAGCGTGGATGCGCAAGGTGCCTACTTCCTGAACCAAAATTTGGTAACCGAAGAAGCCCTTGCCAGCCAGCTCCAGCTTGAGGCTGCAAAGCAGCCACAGCCTGAGCTCCATATCCGTGGTGACAAAGCCGTGCGCTATGAGTTTGTAGCCCAGGCCATGGCCACGGCCAAGCAGGCGGGGCTGCACAAGATTGGGTTCATTACTGAACCCAGGCACTAACTACAGTCCCAACGCTGCAACCCCGGCCTTTGCGATCTGCGCGTCTTCGTTCGATTTGACCCCGCTCACACCCACAGCACCTACGCACTGTCCATCCACCAGAATGGGCACACCGCCTTCGAGCAAACTGTCCAACTCAGGCGCGCTCAAAAAGGAGACGCGTCCACCATTGATCATGTCTTCATAGACCTTACTTTCACGCCGACCCATTGCTGCGGTGCGCGCTTTTCCAGGTGCAATATGTGACGAAATGGGGGCCGCACCGTCTAGGCGTTGAAAAGCCAGCAAATGCCCACCGTCATCCACAATGGCAATACTGACTGCCCAATGGTTTTTCAGAGCCTCAGCTTCGGCCGCAGCGGCGATGGTTTTGACGTCAGCGGCTTCCAGTAGGGGTTTGGTTTTCATGGTGGCTAATTCCTTCAGTATGCAAAAAGAGTAAGCATAACGCCCCACCCAGCGGGTAATCTGGATCGTGTCCACCGGACACCCCCTCCAAATAAAGGGTTTTGTTATGGAAAACGCATTGCAAATGCCTTGAGACACCCTAGAATGCCCCCATCTGCGACCTGCAGACACTGAAGGAGTTATCACTATGACTGACCACATCACCACTTTAAATCCCGCAGATGGCTATGTTGCCTCTGGTGCAGAGCGCAACAAGGTTTTGCGCAATACATACATGCTTTTGTCCCTGAGCTTGGTCCCCACCGTGCTGGGTGCTTGGCTGGGCGTCGAGCTCGGCATCGGATCGCTGTTTCGCGGTTGGCTTGGCATGCTGCTGTTCATCGGCATAGCAATTGGTTTCATTTATGGCATCAAAAAGACCCAGAACTCCGCTGCTGGCGTCCCCATGCTGCTGGGCTTTACCTTTTTCATGGGGCTGATGCTGTCGTCCATGATCCAGCACACTTTGGGATTCAAAAATGGACCCCAACTGATCATGATTGCATTCACTGGGACCGCAGGTGTATTCATGGGCATGGCAGCATTGGCTAGCGTCATCAAACGCGACCTGTCAGGAATGGGAAAATTCCTTTTTGTGGGCCTGATCATGTTGTTGGTCGGTGGATTGGTCAACGCCTTTGTGGGTTCAACCACTGGCATGATCGTGCTGTCCATGATCAGCATCGGCATCTTCAGCGCCTACATGTTGTATGACATCAAGCAGATCATCGACGGCGGCGAGACCAATTACATCAGTGCCACGCTGAACCTGTACCTGGACATCATCAACGTGTTCCAAAGCTTGCTGGCTTTGCTGGGTATCTTTGGTGGCGATCGGGACTGAAAGCGGACATGATCTGCCGTAAAGGCCGGTCATTCCATATAAAAGAGGCCCTTTTCGGGCCTTTTTTACGTCCAAATTCAGCGATCATTCAACCTGAACACGCTTTGGTCGATATACAACCTAACTCCACGACACCATCCATGCTCGCTCGCCCTATCCTAACCGCCGTGACCGCATCACTGGCTCTGACTTTAGGTGGTTGTGATGCCGTTACCGCGCTTATGGCTGACCCCAAAGCAGCGCAGCGCATCGCCGATTCCAAGGCCATTGGAAGCGCTTGCCGACACGGACTTCGCAGCATTGAAGACTGCTATGCCCTCAATGAAAAAGCCTCGAAGGCGGCGGTCTTTGATGGATGGAAGGAAATGGACCAATACATGCGCGATAACAAAATCGAAGGCATAGCGTCCAAAACCGAAAAGTCGGAGAAGCCCGCGCAGCCGGTTGAAGAAATCATTGACGAGAAGCCCAGCGAGTCAGGCGGGAAAGACAAGCCCCCTGGATCCAGACCCAAGCCCAAAGCGCCGCCAGACAAAGCCGCGCACTAAGCTTGGCCGGCAACGCCGCGGCCAAGCATTTGGTTGGCAGCTCTGTCAGGCCTGCAAGTCAAATACCGCAATGCTTTCGACGTGCGCGGTGTGCGGAAACATGTTCACAACCCCGGCAGACGAACAGGTGTATCCACCCTCTTGCACCAACACCCCCGCGTCCCGCGCCAAGGTTGCTGGGTTGCAGCTCACATACACAATGCGTTTGGGCGGTGTCCATGCCAGTTCGGCTGCAGAAGCGGACCCTTCAGCCTTGCGGTGCCTCACCGCAGCCAGTGCCTGAACCAACGCAAAAGCGCCTTCGCGCGGCGGGTCTACCAACCATTTTTCTGCGGAACCATCGCCTACCAACACCTCGGGTGTCATTTCGAACAAATTCCTCGCTACAAATTTTGTAGCAGCCAATGCACGATTTGCGAGGGCTAGGGATTGATTAAGCTTAAAGTTTTCCCGTGAACGTTCAACCAGCGACTCTGCGCCCTCGATACCCAATACCTCACGGGCCTGTGTGGCCAATGGCAAGGTAAAGTTGCCAAGACCGCAAAACCAATCGATCACGCGCTCTTGCGCCGTCACTGCCAGAAGTCCCAAAGCACGCGACACCAGCACCCGGTTGATATGGGGATTGACTTGGGTGAAATCGATGGGGCGAAACGGCATGGTGATACCAAAGTCTGGCAATGTGTAGGCAAGCTGCCCCGTCTCATGGCCAGGCAACTCATCCAGCCGGTGCACGGTATCCAGGCCCTTGGGCTGTAACCACCATTGCAGGCCCGGACGGGCGGCTGCAAACTGGCGCAAGCGGTTCAGGTCGGCATCGCTCAGGGGCGACATGTGGCGTAAAACCAGCGCTGTCATGTCACGACTACTGCCCGCAACCGCGCCATCCATGTCACCCACAGCCAGTTCGATTTGCGGAAGTGTCTCTACTGCGTCCATGCTGGCTACCAAGGCGCGCAACGGCATCAGCATTGCGCTGACATGGGGCGCCAGAACCCGACACTCTTGCATGTCGGCCACGTAGCGGCTTTTGCGCTCGTGAAAGCCCACCAACACAGTGCCCTTTTTGCGCACGTTTTTGACTGACAGCCGTGCACGGTAGCGGTAGCCCCAAGCAGGGCCGTCGATGGCACGCAAAATATTGTTGGGTTTGACTTTGCTGATGTGCCACAGGTTGTCCTCCAGCACGCGCTGCTTAACGGCCACTTGCCCGCCCACACGCAAGTGCTCCATCTTGCAGCCGCCGCAAGCCCCTTCGTGCAGGCCAAAATGGGGGCATTCAGGGCGCACACGCTGGGACGATTCCACATGAATCTCGGTCAGTGTGCCTTTTTCAAAACTGCTTTTATTGCGGTGAATATTGGCACTGACCACCTCAAAAGGCAGCGCTCCATCAATAAAGACCACCTTGCCGTCTAGCTTGTGGGCGACACCTTGGGCTTCCAGATCCAGCGATTTCACACGGAGCCAGCCCTCAGGCAGGGGTTTTTCGGTTGTTGTGGTCGGAGAGAGGTGCGAAGGGGGGAGGATTGCGTCTGTCATGCCTGAATTGTCTCAGGTCGCGCAGACGGGTTTACATTGCTTGCCGAAATCGTTACCCTGCAGGGTCCCTGCAACCTGCAAAGGTCTTGCCTATGATTTCAACATTGTTCAAGTCCGTATGGACGCCATGTGTTGTGGTGTTTGGAATGTGGACCAGCCCTGCACAGGGACAAGAAACCGTGAAACTGGTGACGACCATTACGCCAGGCGTTCGCATCGCGGTGCAAGTGGAGGCCATGGTCAAGGCAGTGTTTACCAAGTTGGGGGTTAACTACACCTTGGAGTACAACCCCGCCGAACGAGCATCCGAAGGGTTTAAAAACGGATATTTTGATGGAGATGTAGCGCGAGTCGAAGCGTTTGGAGAGGTATACCCGGATGCCATTCGCGTCGTGCCAGGCCACCAAACGGACTACTACGTCATGATGGGAACCAAGGCCCATCCGCAGGTCAAGTCGTTCGCCGACCTTGGCAGCTACCGCATTGCATACAGACGGGGTTACAAGGGCATAGAAGTGCGCACCGCACATGTCCGTGAGCGAACACTCGTCGATTCGTGGGAGTCTTGTCTTGCTATGGTCGTCGCCAAGCGTGTGGATGTGTGCCTTGGTATTTTGCTCGGCTACGGAAAGGCTGGGCCTGACCTTACCGCGACACCACTGGGAAAAATTTTGCTAGAAGATCAACAAAAGAATCAGTTTGTCACTGCCCGCATTGGTGAGGCCAAGAACTACATCTGGTTTACCCCGAAGAATCGCGACCTTGCCGCACGCGTATCGGTCGTCATGAAAACCATGGAACGCTCAGGTGAGCTCGACGCCTTTTTTGCGTTGAAAAATGCGCCGCAGCAATAGCTCAGATGCAGGAACGGCGCGCTAGGTACTGGGTCGATCAGTCTTCAGCGGCGGGCCGTTGATTTTCTTTCAGCGCTTGTTCTGGAGCGTCATTTTGCTTTGCAAGTTGGGCCAACGCACCGTCACCTTCAACAACCGTTTCCGTTGCAGCTTGAAACCGTGCAAGCAGCTCTGCATATTCCTGCCTGAGGGTGACAAGTTCCTCCGCTAGGTCATGATTAATCAGCCTGGAAATATCCGCTTCAACGTCTTCAGACAACGCCTTGAACTGCGCACTCGTCTTTGCGAGCTCGTCAGCCAAATGCTCATTTTTTTGCGTCGTCTCAGCAAGCTGCTCTTCCAATTTTGAAATCTCGCTCTGCATCGACTTCACGCGATTTTCAAAGAGTTGCTCGACCATATCCAAATTCTGGTTCGCCGACTTCGTGGCGTCGTGTGCAGCGCCTTCAAACTTATACGCAGCAAGCTCTGCTTCAAACAATTTGGTCGTCGTTGCCGAGTGATTTTTTTGTTCAATCTCGAGCTGTTTCTTTAGTTGGCGCATTTCAGCCACTTGCGACGACGGCAAAACATCTTCGTGTGGTAATTTTTCAAGCTGGGGGGTGATCAACTGCCCACCGTTTGTGGCAAGCCTTTTCATCTCAATTTTGAGTCCGCGATTCTCAACTGTCAGGCGCGCAAGATTTTCCGCAGCAGTTTTTAGCTGTGCATGGAGCTGTGTGCGCTCAGTCTCAAACTCAACACGCTCCTTCATCTGAATTCGCCCAACATCCCGTATGACGGTGTCTTCAACCGTCACAAAGCGCTTTTTGAGATCGAGTAACTCTTCTTTTGTTTTAGCTAACTCTGCCGCAGTCGCGTTCAGTTTTTTCTGTGTCTTGCCGTGACTTGCTTCTTCATCTGTCAGCAATTCGTGCAATTTCTCCCGCGCTACACGGTGACCATTCGTGGCGACATCCAGTGTTTGCGTTGAGGCGGTCAGCTGTCCATTCACTTTAGCAAGCTGTGTCTCCAATGCGGCATTCTCCGTCCGCACTGCGACCAATTCCTTTTTGGCCGTAATTCCCACAGCATCTTTCGCAAACTCACCCAACGCATTGCCAACCTTGCTTACCGCCTGTTGGGTGCCATGGACCGCCGCGCGGTAGGTATGGTCAACCATCGCATCCAGCCGACTGTGGGCATTGAGCACGGGCTGAATGACGGCGGTGTTGACAGTTTGGGCGTGTGCCAGCGTGGCATTGACTACAGGTTGCATTGCGGAAATGGTTGCAGCAACCTTTGGAGAAGCCATTGCAGTGGCCACAACGGGTTTGACTGCGGCGGCTACGGCCGCGCTTGCTTGCGCAACCTCTGGTATGGATGCGACTGATTTCACTGTACCCACCACAGCCTTAGTCACAGGCGGTGCCATTTTTGCGCCTACCAATACAGAAAGTGCGGCTTCTGGGATATCCGCAGCTGCGGCGTTGTCATACCAGTCGTACAGTTTTTTCCCGGTTTCAATGGGGGAGGCAATCGCATCTACAACATGCATGGTGGAGTCAATGGGGTGAACCACGAACTGCGCCACGCCCAGCGCACCAACTACCCCCGCGCTGGCAATGCGCGTGCCGCTTTCAATGAGTACACCACCTACCATCAAGCCTGTAGCATCTTTGCTCCCAACTGCTGATTCGTACCCCTGTTGCACGATCGCCAAGCTCTCTCTACGATGATCCGCATTTTGCTGATGCAAGGCGGCTATGACTGCGTCTGTGGCATCTTGAAGTTTGCCAACAGCCACAAACGGAAGGGCAACGGCATGCAGAGCCCCGGACAACACGCCAGCTTCTTCGCTGTGCTTCAGCTGCGCCTTGATGACCGTTTCTTGGTATTTTTCTCGTGTGGTTGGAATAGATCCGTCCGGTAAATTGCTGTTTTGGGCATCCGCTGCGTTGAACGCGAAGCCTGCCCGGTTGATAGCAGTCTGCTTCTGTTCAAACGACAGGTTTGGAGACAGGCCCGCCAGCAGAATGCTGTTCGGTACCACCACCTTGTCCAGATTGGGCCCTTGCGGCACATTGTCGTTCAGTGACTTACTTTGAAGAGTCGTGTCAGAACCATCTGAACGGGGCATTGGACTGGGGGACATGGCATGGTCTTTCAACTTGGGACATGCAGGGCTGGGCTACCCCGGAGTCGGCTCGTGGATTCACGCGGGGCTTGTTCTAGCTTTTAGTTTACTAAGCTCCCAAACTCGGGCCTGAACTATTGCTGACAATTTGGGAAGCTTAGGCCAGGGCTTTTGTGGGCAACGCATTGACTGGCGTTACTGGGTCACATCACCGATTGCCGGGTAATGCCGCGCCGACTGAGGTAGCGTTTGAGTTTGACCAAGGCCTCGTTTTGCACCTGGCGTACACGCTCGCGGGTGAGTCCGAGCCGCAGGCTCAGGGTATCCAGTGTTTCCGGTTCATGATCGTGGAGGCCAAAGCGCCCTTCGAGCACTTCCCGCTCCCTGGGAGTGAGCGTTGCAATCCACTCTTCCAGCAGCAAGTCCACCTCATGGGACAAGGTCACGTCTTCGGGTGCAAGCGTCAGTTCATCCACCAAACCATCACCCAGATTGTGGCCGTCGCCCGTTCGATCCATGGATGCATCCAGCGAACTGGGTGCCTCGGCCATCGACAGCAAGTCTGCAACATGGTGGGCCGTGCTGCCCAATAGCGCGGCGATGTCTTCTGCGCGTATGCCCTCTGGCCGCCTGGCGACCAACTCTGCATCGTTTTCCAACAGCCGGCGCGCCCGCAGTACATGCTGCAACTCGCGCACCACATTCACCGGCAGGCGCACCGCACGGCCTTGGTACATCAGCGCCCGGTCAACGGATTGTCGAATCCACCAGGTGGCATAGGTCGAAAAACGGAAACCGCGCTCAGGCTCAAACTTATCTATCGCATGCATCAAACCCAAGTTGCCTTCTTCCACCAGGTCTGCCATGGGCACGCCGCGCCCCTTATAGCCCTTGGCAATACTCACGACGAGACGCAAGTTGTGCTCAATCATGCTCTGGCGTGCTGCAAAATCGCCGGCCCGTGCGCGGGTCGCTGTCTCAAATTCTTCCTCGGGTGTAAAGAGCTCGGTGCGCCGCACGCCACGCAAGTACAGCGACAAAGCGTCTACCGACTCGTCGGACACGGAATCTTCCGCTGACAAATCTTTTGCCAGTCGATCTGCATGGGGACTTGCTATTGAATCAGTAGCACCTAACGCACTATCTTCGAGGGCTAGAGGGCTATCTGACTCCAACTGCGGCCCCTCGCCCGCTGGGTTCTGTGCGTTTTTGCCAAAACCAGTGTTGCGGGGGGTAGTCATGGTGGTTTCCGTTAACGGGCCGGCAAGTACTTGGCTGGATCAACCGGTTTACCCTGGCGGCGAACTTCAAAGTGCAACTTGACGCGGTCCGCATCGCTGCTACCCATCTCAGCAATCTTTTGGCCCTTTTTGACCGCCTGGTCTTCTTTGACCAAGAGTGTCTGGTTGTGGGCATACGCGGTCAAATACATGTTGTTGTGCTTGAGGATGATGAGATTGCCGTAGCCACGCAATCCAGCCCCCGCATACACCACTTTGCCGTCAGCGGAGGCCACTACCGCATCACCAGCTGCACCGCTGATGTCCAGGCCCTTGTTCTTGGCTTCGTCAAAGCCTGCCAGCACAACACCATTGCCTGGCCAGATCCAGCCCATGTCGTCTTCAGAGGCCGCCGCAGGGGCAACCACGGCAGCCGTCGAGGCTGCAGGACCAGGGTTTGTGGCCGGAGTGCTTGCAGTTGCTGCGGCCGTTGCTGCACCCGGCGTCGTGGCTGTCGCGCCCGCAGGTTTGGCTGCACCCGCATTGATAGGTGTCGCAGTGGCAGCGCCGGTCACCAACGGCTTTGATACAGCAACGTCGGTGGATACGGGCGGCGCAATGCGCAGCACTTGACCGATTTCAATCCGATTGGGGTTTTCAATGTTGTTCCAACGGGCGATGTCTTTGTAGCTCTGCCCTGCTTCCAAGCCGATGCTGATCAAGGTGTCCTTCGCCTTGACGGTGTAATACCCGGCCTTATTGGCGTTCTCATTCGTCGATATCGGCTTGACCGGTGCGACGGGCGCAGGCATTTCCACCGGACGACTGGGAACCGATACACGATCTTCTACGGGCGCATGGCTCATGGGCTTGGAACCACATGCAGACAACACTGCCACCGCTACCACCGCCAAGCAAACACCAGGACGCATCAAACCAAACATAAGCACTTCCTTCAAGCAACACCTGATTTTAGGGGGACAAAATGAACCGCCTCCAAAATGGTTTGGCGCACGCCCTGTGGCGTCTTGTCCAGCACCAATAGCGCCTGCGTCGCCCCACCTGCACCGGAGGTTACAACCGGCGCCACCAAGCGCCCCCCAACTGCCAATTGGTCAAGCCAGGCCTGCGGCACTGCTTCGCCACCTGCTGCTGCAATGATGGCTGCGTAGGGCGCGCCTTTGGCATAGCCTTGCATTCCATCCCCAAACAGCAGGTGCAGATTGGCCAAACGCAAGTGGCGCAGATTCTCCCGCGCACGGTCGTGCAAGCCACGCAGCCGCTCGATGCTATAGACCTCCGTGGCCAACAGGCTCAGCACCGCAGCCTGGTAGCCGCAGCCAGTGCCAATTTCGAGCACACGGCCCAGCTTGCCGGTATTGCCATTGCGCAACAACTCAGCCATGCGGGACACCACGCCGGGCTTGGAGATCGTTTGCCCCAGACCAATCGGCAAACTGGTGTCTTCATAGGCCTGATTGATCAGCGCACTGTCCACAAAACGGTGGCGCTCTATCGTCCCCATGGCGGTCAATACATGGGTGTCGGTTATGCCTTGGGCTGCCAACTTTTGAACCATGCGGGCCCGCACAGCGCTGGATTCCATTCCATGACCTTGCGGCACGGCTACTGCTGGCGTCGCCTTCTTGCGCGGTACGGCTGCCGGTGCCGCGACGGGCTGCTGCACGGTGGTCGCCACAGTACCAGCCAGCGCACCAAGCGCATTGGGTCGGTTTTTGGCCAGGGTCGAGTCCAAACGGGCTGGAAATGAAGGACGCTCTTTCATGCAATCGAAAACTTTGAAGTGGTTATCAGGCCCGCTGCCTTTTGAGCCCAGTCGCCAAGCTTGTCAAAGTCCGTCAGGTCGGCCTTGAGTGGCGTCATGGCCATGTGCCCCATAGCGGTCGCGTGAAAATCCGTGCCATCCGCATCGTCTTTGACCGGGCCGGCAGCACCGATCCAGTACATAGTTTCCCCGCGCGGGTTCTTTTGCTGGATCACTTTTTCTGCCGCGTGGCGCTTGCCCAAGCGGCACAACTTCATGGTGCCAATTTGCTCATAGGGCAAATTGGGGATATTCACATTGAGTAGAAACGGCGTGTGACCAATAAGCTGCTGCTGGGCCATAGACTGCACCAACTCACGCACCTTGCGGGTTGCTGCGTCCAGATGGTGCCAATCACGCTCCACCTGCGAAAACGCAATGGCTGGAATGCCAAACAAGTAGCCCTCCATGGCGGCACCCACAGTGCCCGAGTAGATCGTGTCATCACCCATGTTGGCACCGTTGTTGATGCCGGAAACCACCAAGTCTGGCCGGTAGTCCAGCAGACCCGTGAGTGCAATGTGTACACAGTCCGCGGGTGTGCCATTGACATACCGAAAGCCATTGCTCGCACGGGTTACCGAAAGCGGTGAATGCAGCGTCAGCGCGTTGGACTTGGCACTGTTGTTTTGCTCGGGTGCTATGACCTCAACGTCCGCCACATCCTTCAAGGCCTCGTACAGCGCCATCAAGCCGGGGGCTAGGTAGCCATCATCGTTGGAAATAAGGATTTTCATAGTCATGCGAGCGGGAGGGAGTCCATTGTAGGGGCCTCGTATCGTGGTCGCCCCTACAGCAATGCCTCGTTTGGTCAACTTCAACGGTACGCTCGGCATTCTTGGTTAAAATACGCCATAGCCCTCGCAGAATGTGCGTAAGCAGCTACTAATTTTATAGCACCAAGAACCATGCAACCGATCGAACTATCCCCTGGCCTCATCTTGCGCAACTGCAAACCCGGCCAGAAGCTGTCTGATTTCAAACTCATCGCGTTTGACATGGACTCCACGCTCATCAACATCGAATGCATTGACGAGATAGCCGATGCGGTAGGCCGCAAGGCAGAAGTAGCCGCCATTACTGAAGCCGCGATGCGCGGCGAGATTACGGACTTCAAAGACAGCCTGCGCCGCCGAGTGGCCTTGCTCAAGGGCGTTACGGTGGCAGATATGGAACGCGTGTACACCGAGCGACTGCGCATCAACCCCGGTGCTGCTGAGCTGATTGTGGCGTGCAAGGCTGCGGGACTCAAAGTGCTACTGGTGTCGGGTGGTTTCACCTACTTTGCCAACCGCGTCAAAGAGCGTTTGGGTATTGACTTTGCACGCTCTAATATTCTCGAGATTGAAAATGGCCCTACCTGTGGCACTCTGACCGGCAATTTGGTGGCCCAGCCTTGGGGCGACATTTGCGACGGTGCAGAAAAGCGCCGCACCCTGCTGGAAGTAGCCTCACTGGTGGGTGTTGAACCTAGCCAGTGCATTGCCATGGGGGATGGTGCGAATGACTTACCCATGATGCATGCCTGTTCAGAGGCCGGAGGCCTGTCCGTTGCCTACCACGCCAAACCCAAGGTACGCGAACAAGCTATGGTGTCCATCGAAACCGGTGGCCTCGACAGACTGCTGGAAGTGCTGGCCTGCGCCTAACCGCCCTTCAGGTTCGCGCGCTTTGCAGTGTGCTACCTGTTAACTTTCGGCAATTTGCCGCAGTGCTTGCGCGTAAACCGCAGGCGGTTGTCCACCTGATATGAGATGGCGGCCATTCACGACCGCTGCGGGGACCGCATGTATGCCTTGCTGCTGGTAATACTGCTCTTGCGCCCGCACTTCAGCGGCGTAGGTATCGGCATCCAGTATCGCTTTGGCGCGTTCCCCATTCAATCCTACGGACGCAGCGAGTCTCACCAGCACGTCGTGGTCGCTGGGATCTTCGCCATTGGTGAAATAGGCCGTCAACAAGGCCTGTTTCAGCTGTAGATCATGCCCCTCCAGTTGGGCCCAATGCAAGAGGCGATGGGCATCAAACGTGTTGTAGATGCGTGAGCGCTTGTCCATGTTGAAGGTAAAACCCAGTTCGGCACCCCTGGCGCGAATGGTCTCCTGAATAGCCGCAATCTGCGCCGGCGTTGAGCCATATTTTCTTTGAAGGTGCTCGCCAATATCCTCACCAGCCTTCTCCATTGTGGGATTGAGTTCAAACGGTTGAAAAGCCAACTCGACCGCTACGTCTGGCCCAACGGATTGCACCGCTTGCTGCAGTGAAGCCAGTCCAACAGCACACCATGGGCATGACACGTCGGACACAAAATCAATTTTGAGGGTTTTCATGGCGGAAGATGTTTTTTCTGAAGTATGTTGGTCGCGCACCATACGGGGCTTTTTGGGCTGCTGTGCGGGGTATCATATTCGCGACCATGACCCATATCACGAGCTTCCTGCAATCCGTCAAACTTCCTGTCATGCCAGAAGTGGCACAGGCTTTGATTCGAACCCTGAGTGACGACGACGCTGACGTTACCACCATCGCCACCATCATCGCCAAGGACCCTGCCCTTTCGGCAATTTTGCTACGCATGGCAAATAGTGCCATGTTTGGGCTTTCTCGCCGCGTCGATTCATTGGAAAGTGCAGTCAGCGTCATTGGCATGTCTCACATTCGAGCGCGTGCGCTGGCGATATGCATGGCGAACACCTTTGCATTTCCGGCAGGCATGAATCGCCTTGAGTTTTGGCGCAATAGCATGGTGTGCGCTGGTTACTCTAAATGGCTGGCAGCGCACGCCGGCGTGGATGAGCAGCAGGCATGGCTCACAGGACTGATGCTCCGCTTGGGCGAAATTGTCATTGCCCGCTGCAACCCTGATGCGCTGGGCCAAATCGAAATAGCGCCTTGCAAGCCTGGCGAGCGCTGGAAGCGGGAACGTGACTTGGCCGGCTTTGATGAGGGTGAAATTTCCGCGGAGATTGCACGACACTGGGATTTCCCCGAATCCGTCGCGCTGACGCTGCAGGCTGCTGCG
>CAYXWW010000003.1:24200-53470 GCA_964468905.1 uncultured Rhodoferax sp.
ACCAAAGAAAGCCCCAAGCTCTCAGCAGTCATCCACTTGGGGGCATTGCTGACTGATCAATCAGGCCAGGGTCAACTGTCGTTTGATGATCTCCCGGTCACCGTCGTCCGCGCATTGGCGCTGGATGCCACCAAACTCCAGTCTCAAGTCCCCAATGCCGATGCATTTAGCGATATTTCCATGCTGCAAGGCTGAACCGAAGCGGGTGGCCCGACAATAGGGGGTATGCCCTTTCTCACACTCGGACTCGCGCCAACTCTCGCACAGGCGGCCAATGCGTTGGGCTTTGTCGAGCCAACTCCCATTCAGGTACAGGCGATACCCGTCATTTTGGCCGGTTCGGACGTACTCGGTGCGGCACAGACTGGATCAGGCAAAACAGCAGCGTTCGTCTTGCCATTGCTGCAGCGCCTTCAATCATTGCCTGCGGAAAACCGCCACCAATACGGGCGCGCAGTGCGCTCACTCATCCTGGTGCCCACACGCGAGCTTGCCGCCCAAGTCGGCGATGTGGTTCGCAAACTGGCTCAAGGCTTGCCACAACCCATCAAGCTGGTGGTTGCGACTGGCGGCGTTTCCATCAACCCGCAAATGCTGGCGTTGCGCGGCGGCACCGACATCTTGGTGGCAACGCCGGGGCGGCTGCTCGACCTGGCCAGTCAAAATGCTGTGCAACTGGCCACTGTGAAAATGCTGGTGTTGGATGAAGCGGACCGTTTGTTGGACCTGGGCTTTGCAGACGAGTTATCCAAGATTTTGACCTTGTTGCCTCCTCAGCGACAAAATCTGTTTTTCTCGGCTACGTTTCCCGACAGCGTGCGCGCGCTGGCCAACAGGACGCTGCACGCCCCGGTGGAAGTGACCGTTGCGCAGACCGAAGAACACGAACCCACGATCACGCAACGAGCCATCGCCGTCGATGCCAGCCAACGCACCCAACTATTGCGCCACTTGATCAAGGAACAGGGGTGGAAGCGCGTGCTGGTTTTTGTGGCCACCAAATACACCGCAGAACTGGTGGCAGAGAAACTCTACGAGGCCAAAATATTCGCTACCGCCTTCCACGGGGACTTGAGCCAGGGCGCGCGAAAACAAGTCCTGTCCGAGTTCAAGGAAGAACAGTGGGATGTCGTCATAACTACCGACCTGGCGTCGCGTGGCATCGACATTGCCAAACTACCAGTGGTGGTGAACTATGACCTGCCCCGATCTGCGGTGGACTACGTGCACCGCATCGGCAGAACGGGACGTGCCGGGGAAACAGGGCTTGCGGTCAGCTTTGTCAGTGCAGACACAGAAGCACATTTCCACCTGATCGAAAAGCGCCAGCGCGTGCGCATAGCCCTGGAACACATTGCTGGCTTTGAACCGAAAGAGACGGCCACCCCCATCATTACACCAGCCGCTCCAAACAATGGTGGGGTCAAAGGCAAACGCCCCAGCAAAAAGGACAAACTGCGGGCGGCTGCGGAACAAGACAAACAAGCGTGAACCCACGCCTGGCCTTGAAACGTGTTTTAAACGGTATCCGTCGCCTCAGTCGACGGGCGTGGTTGACGTCGGCCATGTGAAGCCAGAATTTCAACGTAGAACTGCTCGCCCCCGGCTTGGGCCACATCATTCATGTGACTGGTCAGTGTGGCGAAATGAACCACGACTGCGGCTTCTTCGGTGGGGCCAAAGCGGCAGTCAAAATCCCAAAAATCGACACCTTCTGGCAGTGCACGGCGGCGTTCACGTTTGACATATTTGCGAACTTCGTTCTTGACCGCTTCGAACACGCGGTCGCGATTCTTGCCTTCGATATTGAGTTTGAATGTTTTTTTCATGGGTGGATTATGCGACGGCTGCCTTTTTACGCGTAGTTTCCGGCACACTTGAACACTATGCACACCACCCACAGCACACCGAGCAAAGAGGAAATCGCACTCTTGGCCCCATTTGACCGGCTCAACCTGGACCGCATTACTGTCGTGGCGACCGCCAATGAAGCAGAAAGCGCTTGCAGACAATTGACAAACGCGACGGTGCTAGGGTTCGATACGGAATCCAAACCGACATTTCTAAAAGACCAGGTATCCGAAGGGCCACACATCGTACAACTGGCCAATGCAGACCGTGCCTGGGTTTTCCAACTGCACGATCTGCAATGCCGCGAAATGGTGGGGCAATTGTTGGCGGCACACGGTATTGTCAAGGCTGGTTTTGGGCTGGGCGATGACCGCAAGCGCATCTTGGCGAAACTCGGCGTCGAGCCTGCAGATGTACTGGAACTGAACACCGTATTCCGCGAGCGTGGCTACCGCAAAGACATGGGTGTAAAGGGTGCCGTGGCAGTGCTCTTTAACAAACGCTTTATCAAGTCTAAAAAGGCGGCCACTTCGAATTGGGCCAATACGCACCTCACGGAAGCCCAATTGATCTACGCGGCCAATGATGCCTATGCGGCCTTTCGTGTGTACGAAGCCCTAGCCCTTGCTGGGCATTTGAAAATTCAACAGGCGTGAAGCAATCACGGTCTCGACCAAAAAGCACAACAGTGCCAAAAGAAACGCCACAACTCCCGCCAAGAAACCGCCTACAGCCCATCGACTGATTTGAAATGCTGTTGTCTCGCCCACAAACAGCACAATGATGGTCAGCCCAATGAGAAACGCGCAAAGCGTCAACAAGGCAATGCCGCCATTGGCCAGCCGCCCCCTCAAGCGCAGTTCACCCAGTTCATGAAGAGTGCGCGCAAGAAATGCTTGATCGACTGAGTCGAGGGCGCGATCTTCCAACAAACGCGCCCGGTCAATGATGCGCGCCAAACGCCCGGCGATCACGCCAATCATGCCAGCCACAGCTGTTAATAGGAAAACAGGCGCAACAGCCAATTGAATTCCGTGGGTGACCGCATCCGCATCAAATGTCATAGTGTGCCGCCTGCCAATTCTTCGTAGTAGTAAAAACTGTGGCAACTAGTGGCCCAATGTGCATTGGTCGTTTTACGCGCGCCCAACCCAATCACACGTCGCCCAGCAGCCTTGATCTTTTGCGCAACCGGCATGTAGTCGCTATCGCCACTCACAATGACTACCGTACCAATATGGTCGAAGCGCCCAATATCCTCCATTGCATCCAGGCACAAGCGAATGTCTGCCCCGTTCTTAGCTGCACCGCCTGGAGGAAAAAGCTGAATCAGTTCAACCGCATGGTGTAACAAAGCATCACGGTAGCGGCCAAAATATTGCCAATTGCAGTATGCACGGTGTATGGCAATCGGCCCCAGGGTCGCAACCATATTGACTACCGTTTGAACATTGACCAATGGTTCCTGCACCTTGAACCGGTTATCTTGCTTACTGTACGAGCCCTCCATGCGCGCTTCGCATAAGGCTCCATGCAGGTTTTCAAAGTCCCAATACAGGGCAACGGATGGCTTTGCAGCCGGATCAGGCAGGTGCATGGTTTCTCGCTCAGAATGGGAGATCGTAACCGCAGGTCGCAATGGGGTTAACCACCCGCACGTTTAACTTTATAGCCTTGTGCTGTCAGCATTTGCACGATGCGATCACAATGGTCGCCCTGAACTTCGATGACACCATCCTTCACTGTGCCACCAGATCCACAGGCAGTCTTGAGTTGTTTTCCCAATTCAACCACAGCGGCGGCATCGAGCGCCAAGCCCTTCACCACCGTCACCGCTTTACCACCACGCCCCTTGGTTTCGCGCGATACCCGCACATTGCCGTCGCCGACCGCCGCGCGGGTACTACCGCATGTGCACTGCGCCAGCGCTTGACGGCATGATGGACACATGCGCCCACTTTCGGTGGAGTAAACCAAACCACCCAAGCTCGCGAGATCCGACAATTTATGTTTCAAAACATCTCTCAATCAAGACTAATTCGGTGTCTGGTGCCGACGCGGCGAATATGGTGATGGTCTTGGGATGACGCTCATTGACACCGTTAACTTGCATTTTAGTGTGGCTCCAAGCGCCACGCTCCCGCAGAATCGGTGTAAAGTTCGCCCCACGTTCAACCTTCGAGGCTCATACCTATGTCTACGATTCGCATTCTTTCCTCCACTCTTTTGGCCGCTTCTTTGCTGGCTCAGCCGGTATTGGCTCAAAACAAGGGTGCTGCCGCTGGCAAAGCCGGCTTGAGCAAGTCCGTCACCGAATTTTTGAGCGTATCGCAAGCACTCGGCGCTAGCGTCAACGATCTCACCAAACGCGCGACCACTGCATCGCCCAACGATAAAGAAATGCTCAAGTTGGTTACAAGCCAATTGAGCTTGGTCGATGCCACGGCCGATGGCGTTTTGGCGCTGGGATTGGTAGCAGCTGAAGTTCGTGATGGCGGAGATATTGCCATCGCCAAGAAGCATTTGGCAACACGCTGCACAGCGCTGAAGTCGTCTGCAGAGGCAGCCGCTTCTTATGTTGGAAGCCTGGCAAACAATATTGCAGCAGTCGCCACCAAAACAGAAGCCAACAAAGCACGCGATCTGGTCGTCCAAATGGGTCAGCACCCCCTGTGCGGCGGCAAGGTTTGAGGCAATCCATGAAAACAATTAGAACTATGCGTCCTATTCCCTTAGCTGCCTTGGTTGCGTGTGCGCTATTGTCACCCCTCGCCTGGGCCCAAACCGCAGCGACACCAGCAGCCAGCGCCTCGACACCAGCCCGCCCCCCCATTCGTGAAGAATTGCGTGTTCCCTTTACGGAAATACAAACGCTCATCAACGATAAGAAGTATGAGCAGGCGAAAGAAAAACTAAAAATTGTTGCGGCAATACCCAACAAATCACCTTACGAAAGCTATCTCAGTGCACGCTTTACCGAGCCGGTGACACGCGCGCTTGATGATGCAAGTGGAACTGCTGCTGCCGTTGAACAAATGCTCCAACTCAACGAAGCAGGTGGCTGGCTCAAGCAAGAAGACGCGTTGCGCCTAATGCAAGGCGTTGGCATCACCTACTATCGTGCCAAAGACTATGCACAAACTGCTGTCTGGATGGAACGCAATATTAAGGCGGGTGGCAAAGATCCCGCCGTCAAAGATTTGCGCATCAAGTCATACCTCCTGAGCAAAAATCTGGAACGCGGTTCTGAGCTGCTCAACGAAGAGTTTGCCGCCAGCGAAGCCGCCAAAACTGCGCCACAACAAGCGTATATTGACCTGTACATGCGTGCACGCAGCCAACTGAAAGACTCCGCAGGGGTAAACCGTGCGCTCGAAATGATGGCGCAGTATTACCCCAGCAAAGACAGCTGGCGTTCGGCGATCAATGCGCTTCTGAGTCGCCCTGATCTACAACCACGCTTGCAAATTGACGTGTTCCGTTTGGCTTTCCACTTGGGCACGTTGGAAGAAGCTAATGATTACACCGATTACATCTCGTTGGCGCAAAAGACGGTCTTTTCGGGTGAAGCGCTGCGTGCGTATGACCAAGGCGCGGCCGCGGGCTTGTTGGGCACCGGCGCCAGTACCGATGCACACAAGAAATTGCGCGCCAAGTTGGCCCATGAAGTCGAACAAGATCAAAAGACTTCCGCTGCAGACATTGCCAATGTACTGAAGAAGCCCGATGGTTCGTTTGCATTCAACCACGGGTTGAACATGGTTGGTATGCAGCAATTCGACAAAGGCATTGACCTTATGGAAAAGGGTATTGCCAAAGGCATACCTAAGTTCCCTGAAGAGGCCCGCCTTCGTCTTGGTGTTGCCTATGTTCAAGCTGGGCAAACGGAGAAGGCGCAGCAAATCTTTGCTACCTTGTCGGGCCCTGGCGGAATCACTGAACTAGCACGGTACTGGACCTGGGTTATTCGCAAGCCCTGATAAACCTACAGCCCGAATGAACAGCGCGTGAGGCGCTATATAAAGCATAGCTTCTCACGCAGTTTTTGTGCGGGCTACTGGAGCATTGGCTCCGCCTCTACGTGATATAGCACTATTACAGTGCATGCCCCAAACGCTCCACCCCTTCTCTAATTCTTGCAACATCCGCCGTCGCGAAACTCAGTCGCAGTGCAGACAGGTCGGGGTTGGACGCATAAAACGGCGATCCCGGGACAAAGGCTACGCCTTTATCAATCGCGCGCTTTGCAAACTCGGCACCATCCTTTGCAGCACCACCGGCGCCGGTCAACCGCGCCCAAACAAACAAGCCACCCTGCGGCTGCACAAAATCAATGGCCTCACCCAGTTCTTTGCGCAAAGCATCACCCATAGCCTGGGCACGTTCGGCATAGACCTTGCGCACGTGAGCCAGTGTGGCCGGCATGCGCCCGGCCTTCAGGTAGTGGGCCGCTGTAGCCTGGGCAAACGTACTCGTGTGGGCGTCGCTGAACTGTTTGCACATCGTGGCCTTAGCCAATAGCTCCGGTGGAGCGACCATCCAGCCCACGCGCAGGCCTGGGCTCAGCACTTTGCTGAGTGAGCCGCAATGTGCCAGCCATTCGCGGCTACCGGGCACGCCTGCGCTCAACGCCAACAATGACGGCGGCGGCGCATCGTTGAAATACAGATCACCATAAGGATCATCTTCCACGATGAGAGTTTGGTACTGCACGGCCAGTTCCAGCACGCGTTTGCGGCGCTCCATGCTCAACAAGGCACCGCTCGGGTTGCCAAAGGTAGGAATCAGGTAGACAAACTTGGGGCGATGCTCAGCCATCAACGCTTCGAGCTGATCCACCTGAACGCCGTTTGCGTCTATTGGGGCACTGATCAGCTCTGCACCATAAAGGCGGAAACACTGGATGGTAGCCAAAAAGGTGGGGCCCTCCACAATCACCTTTTCGCCGGGGCTGATCATGGTTTTGCCCAGAAGGTCCAGCGCCTGCTGGCTACCCGTTGTAACAATGAAGCCTTCGGGTGCCAGGTCTTGCACTCCTTTGCCCTGCATGAAGGCGGCCAATTGTTCGCGCAGTGCATTGTGGCCTTCGGTTGCGCCGTATTGCAGCGCGGCACCTGCCTCGTGGGTCAGTGCTGCGTTTACCGCTTCCCGGATACCGTCCACATCAAACATGGCCGGGTCGGGAAAACCGCCGGCAAAACTGATGATGCCGGGCTTGCCCAACAGTTTGAAGAGTTCGCGAATGGCAGAGGTTTCTACGTTGTTCAGGCGGGTGGCAAATTCAAGAGGCATGGCGGTAAAAGTGTTGGCAGTAAAGGTATAAGCAATAGCAATGCCCCAATGGTAGCGAGTGGCACGCCTAGAATTCGCCTTGTTCCACGTTTTGTCCCACGTTTCTCGGAGCCACTCTTGAAGACTGCCGCCATCGAAGGCTTTTTTGCTACCCTGCAAGCCGCCAATCCATCACCGGTAACGGAGTTGGAGTACACCAGTGTCTTCGAGTTACTCACGGCTGTTCTGTTGAGCGCACAGGCCACCGATGTGGGTGTCAATAAAGCTACCCGCAAACTCTTTCCCGTCGCCAATACCCCGCAGGCGATTCTGGATTTGGGCTTGGACGGGCTGGAGACGCATATCAAAACAATTGGCCTGTACCACAGCAAGGCCCGCCACCTGCTGCAAACCTGCCGCATGCTGGTAGACCTGCATGACGGCCAGGTGCCCCGAACGCGAGACGCTTTGCAAGCCCTACCTGGCGTTGGCCGCAAAACCGCCAACGTGGTGTTGAACGTGGCCTTTGGCGAGCCCACCATGGCGGTCGACACCCATATATTTCGCGTCAGCAATCGCACGGGGCTGGCACAGGGCAAAACGCCAGAGGCGGTAGAGCAACAACTACTGCAACGCATCCCCCCGCGCTTTATGGTGGATGCCCATCACTGGCTCATCCTGCATGGCCGCTACGTGTGTCAAGCGCGAAAGCCGCAGTGCTGGCAATGTGGGGTTAGTCAATATTGCGGGTTTGACGACAAAATTCTTACGTCCAACAGCCAGTAAACCGCCTTATTCACGCCCAAATCCACCACGTTTGCGTCCATAAAACAAGGCGATGACATCTGATACTGCGCGCTAGGCATAACGTAATCAGAATCCGGCGGCCTGCACCTGCGCCGTGAAGCCGCTAAGCGGCCCCATGTTTTGCATAACGCCATTCGAGCCTGTGTAGTAGGCGATGCCGTTCTTGACACCAGCCTTGCTGTTGGAACCCGAGTACTGGCGGTAGATGAAACCATCGGCGTCGCCCTGTGTGACAGAGGGGCCAGACTTCAGTTCGGCAGGGTAAGTTTTTTCTGCCCAGTTGAGCGTGCGGTTGATAAGGGACAAAGGCGACGCACCATACAGCTTGGTGCAGCCTTCTACATCGTCGCCCCGCAGGGTGCGCTGGTATTCGTAGGAGTTATACGGGTTGGCACTCATGATGGACACCGTGGTATTAGAGTGGTCCAGACCAATCATGTGGCCAATTTCGTGGGTCATCACAGCGTCTACATCGCGCAGACTCCAGCGTCCGCTGTTGTTAAGAATGATGTCTGCGTCCACAATTGCCAACGTGCTCCGGGAGTAGTTCCAGTAGGTGATGCCCGCCGTGTCCCGCTCACTGAATGGAAAGCTGGCCCAACCAATGACATTGATGCGGTCTACTGAGCTGCCGTCGAAACCCCGGTTGGTCGAAGCCGCACCCATATAGACGAATGAAATATTGCACATTTGGGCCCAGCGACTGGCGGCCGTCTGGATAGCTGCCAGTATTTCGGCGGTCTTCAGGTTGGCGGGCTGGTTGAGCGGGTTGTAGTACCAATATACGATGCCTGCCGGCCAGCTTTCACCCGTGGCGACATACTGCGAGGTTTCGCGGTCTTTCGATGAAGGTTCTTCTATCGGTGTGCGTACATAGTCCCCGGGAGATTCTTTGTGCTGGGCATGAACGACACCCACCATGACCATAAACACCGTAGCCAGCAGGGCGAGTTTGTGGGATGTCGATTTCATCAATACGCATAGGCGATTCGCCTTACGCTTATGAAGATGTTCCGGACGACTCTGCCAGCAGCGCGCTGAAAATAGACTTCGCATGCCTCTCTCCCTTTTTTCAAGCATGCCATGGTAGCCGACACAAGCCGCCCAAAGTCTGTCAGAAAGCTTACAAAGCGAGTCCAGGTTTAAAACCCTGACGCCCGTGCAGTCGCGAAATGCGATTCCAGTGGCCCCATATTCTGAATTGCACCATGGGGGTCAACATAGTAAGCAATGCCGCCACGGGTACTGACATAGCTTTTGGTTCCGGGGTAGTACCGGTAGTAATAGTCGCCCGCAGTGACCAATGGCGCAGGGTCAGACGACAGATATTCAGGGTAGGTTGCCTCTGCCCAATTGAACGTTCGGCTGGCTTTGGCGGTTGATGCTGCACCATAGAGTGCCGCGCACCCCTCTGCATCGTCACCACGCAAGGTCCGCATGTACTGGGCTGTGTGGTACGGTGCCGCATACATAATTGACGTTGCCTGGTCAGAGTGGCTCAGGCCAATGGCGTGGCCCAGTTCATGGGTCATCAGCGCATCCACCTTGTCGATAGTCCAGCTTTGTGCGGTGTTCAGCATGATGTCGGTGTCAACGTAAGAGGTGCCGGAGTACCAAGTGCGGGTGATGGCAGCAAAGCCCGAATCGTTGGCCTGCAAGGCTCCCCATCCGAACACATTGTCAGAATCCACCATGGTCGCGTCACCATACATAACCGGCTGCGAAGCCGTGATGCCTTTGTAAGTGAAAGTGATATTGCACATGGCAGACCAGCGGGCTGTTGCGGTCTGTATGGCTTTGACGATTTCCGCAGTGCTGAGGTTTGAGGGCTGGTTCAACGGGTTGTAGTACCAGTTCACCTCGCCTAATGTCCAGCGCTGAGTGGCCGCGCCCAGCACAAATTGGGGTTTTTCTCGGTCTCCAGGAAGCGCGTGTGCCTGGAAGTTATGAGCATGACTAGCGCCGGATAACAGCAACCCCAGAAGGATGAGCTTGTTCATGACGACCCCTTTGTAACAAAGTGTCACCAATTGTCACGAAGTTATCGCTAACGCAGAATCTTCCAAAAAAATCGCATGTGTCGGCTGTGTATCAGCGCGGTGGCATCACAGCGATTGCTTCAATGCAGCAAGCACACCAGGCTCAAAATGTTCGTGAATGAAATCAGCCAGCCCTTCAAACACCGAATCCAGCGTAGGCGCACTGGCCCCAAACAGGGCGTGCAACACCGCAGGGTCTTCAAACAGGCCATGCAGGTACACGCCCAGCACATTGCCCGCAGCGTTTTGCCAGCCCAGGCCATCGGGCAGCACGGCGCGTGCAATATCTCCCGCCGCAGCCATGGCGGGATGCTGTGCCGTTTGGCCATGGTGAATTTCATACCCGCTTGCCGACACACCCGCCAAAGCGGCCCACACAGACTGCAACCCAGAGGCAGCGTGCGCATGTAGGTCCGCGGCAAATCGAACCGTCGTATGCCGCACCGTTTTGTCCACATCAAACACGGTGACCAGAGGTAACAAGCCGAGCCCGGGTGCATTGCCGTCAATGCCGTTGGTATCAATCAGCGCCTCGCCTAGCATTTGCAAGCCACCACACACACCCAGCACCGCCCCACCCTGCCCCGCATGCGCTGCCACTGCCGCGTCGAGCCCCTGTGCGCGCAGCCAGGCCAGGTCACCAGTCGTGTGCTTGGAGCCCGGTAGAACAATCCAATCGCTAGGCTTGAGCCCCACCAGTTCTGTCGGGCTACGCACCCACTGCAACCGCACGCCGGGAATATTCTTGAGTGGCTGGAACTCGTCCAAATTGCTAATGCGCGGATATGCAATGACCGCCACCCTCAGCGTTACCGCTCCTTTGGCCACGCTGCGGTCATCAAAGGCACCGTCTTCTTCTGGCAACCCGTGCTGCCACCACATGGGCAAGGTGGCAACGGTAGGGATACCCGTTAGGTCTTGCAACATCTGCGGAGCGGGGGCCAGCAGTGCGGCATCGCCGCGAAACTTGTTGAGTACAAAGCCTTTGATCAAGGCGCGCTCGTTCTGTGGCAAGAGTGCCCAAGTACCATACAGATGCGCAAACGCTCCGCCCCTGTCAATGTCCGTCACCAGCAGGCAAGCTGCGTTGCAGTACAGGGCCACTCTCATGTTCACGATGTCACTGTCGTGCAAGTTGATTTCAGCGGGCGAGCCTGCGCCCTCTATCACCACCACATCGTTCTCGGCGCGCAGACTATCCAGCGCCGCGGCGATCTGCGGCCAGACCTTGAGACTGCGCCCGCGCCACGGCATGGCGGTCAGTTCTGCGCTGACTTGCCCCATCAGCACCACCTGGCTGTGCGTGTCGCGCTCGGGTTTGAGCAGCAAGGGGTTCATGCGCACATCGGGCACGGCGTTGGCGGCCAAGGCTTGGAAATATTGGGCACTGCCTATCTCAGCCCCCACGCTATCCCGCTGCGCGAGTCGCTGCCCCCCAAGGGGGAGCGCTTCGCCTTGGGGCGGCCCTGCGGCGAAGCTGCCCTGCACGTTCTCAGAAGCAACAACTCTTGCGTTGTTGCTCATGTTCTGAGCCTTAAACGGTGCAACCTTGAAGCCCTGGCGGGCGTAGTAGCGGCACAGCGCGGTGGTGAGCCAGCTTTTGCCGGCACCACTCGTGGTACCCAGCACCATGATGCAGGTGGCGGTCATATTGTGGTTTCCATTCGTGCAAGTGGGCGTGCAGCGGCACGCCAAGCGGAGCGACTCCACTGTATTGGCGCGTTGCGTGATTCACCGTACATTAGCAATGTGCTATCAAAACAATAGCTACTAGAGCAATCCGCACGAGGGCTACAAGCCAATTTTCCATGTAGTCGGATGCTGGATCCGTTACGCCGGCAGATCACTGTCGCGTGCGTGTTGATACCCAGCGCCCTCACAGGCAGCATCGCGCACATCGGAAGGGTGAACCAGGCAAAGCTTGGCGGCATGTGGAGCGCGTTATCAACCCCGCGCCACAGGGTGCCCGGTCTTGAGCCCCAAGCGCCCCAGCAATTCCAAATCCGCATTCCCCGCTGGGTTGGGCGTGGTCAGTAGCTTGTCGCCATAGAAGATGGAATTGGCACCGGCCACAAAACACAGGGCCTGCACCGCGTCCCCCATGCTCTGACGGCCCGCCGAAAGGCGCACGCGGGCTTTGGGCATAGTGATGCGGGCCACGGCGATGGTGCGCACAAATTCCAGCGGGTCCAGATCCGGCTGGTCGGCCAGTGGCGTTCCTTCCACTTTCACCAAGTGGTTGATGGGCACGGACTCAGGATACGGTGCCAGGTTCGCCAACTCGGCAATCAGCCCGGCGCGTTGCAAGCGCGATTCACCCATGCCGACGATGCCGCCACAGCACACGCTGACGCCCGCATTGCGCACGCGTGTCAGGGTATCGAGCCGGTCCTGGTAGTCACGGGTGGTGATGATGTCGCCGTAAAAATCAGGGGCACTGTCGAGGTTGTGGTTGTAGTAGTCGAGCCCAGCGTCGCGCAGGGTTTCGGCGTGGCCGTCGTTGAGCATGCCCAGCGTAGCGCAGGATTCCAGTCCGCACGCCTTGACGGTTTTGACCAGTTCCGCCACAGCCTCGATATCGCGATCCTTGGGGGCACGCCATGCAGCCCCCATGCAAAAGCGGGTAGCACCCGCAGCCTTGGCGGCAAGCGCGGCTTCGCGCACCGCCTCCGCGCCCATGAGCTTGCCGGCCTCTACGCCGGTATCAAAGTGAACGCTTTGCGGGCAGTAGCCGCAGTCCTCGGGGCAGCCGCCCGTCTTGACGGACAGGAGCGTGGCCAGCTCGACCATATTGGGGTCAAAGTGGGCACGGTGCACGGTCTGGGCCTGGAACAGTAGATCGTTAAAGGGCAGGTCAAACAGCGCCTGGATTTCGGACACAGTCCACACACTCTGGGCCACGGGGTGGCGGGCGGCGGGAGATTTGTGCGGCGCGTGAAAGGTGACGGGCTGAACGGTCGGTTGGGCGGCGGTGTCTAGGGTCATGCGTTTTGCTTCAATCTTCAATACCACGCTGTGCCGGTATGCCAGCTGTAAACGCATGCTTAATCATGGTCATCTCGGTCACGGTGTCAGCCATTTCAATGATCTCCGGCGGGCAGCGGCGGCCGGTTAGCACCACATGCACGTGACTGGGGCGGGCTTTAAGGGTCTCCAGCACATCGTCGAGCGGCATCCAGCCGTAAATCAGCGGGTAGGTAATTTCATCCAGTGTGACCATGAAGTAGTCGCCACTCAGAATGGCAGCCTTGGCCAGTTGCCAGCCGTCGCGGGCGAGTTGGGCGGAGTGTTCCAGGTCTTGGCTCTTCCAGCTAAAACCGTCGCCCAGTCCCACAATGGGGACACCCAGTTGTTCGAACACGCGGTGTTCGCCAAAGCGGGCGGATGGCACTTTCATGAACTGGAAAATCTTGACAGCTTTGCCCCTGCCATGCGCGCGCAATGCCAGGCCGAACGCTGCGGTGCTTTTGCCTTTGCCATCACCGGTGTTGACGATGATCAGGCCCCGGCGTTCGCCCTCGGATTTTTCGTACGGCTTTTCGGTGGGAGGGGTTTCTATTTGCATGGTTGGCTTTCGGTTGGGTGCTGGAGTTTATTCGGTGCAACGATGGGGGGGGGTTGATTGCGCTCAGTTGATGTCTTCGAATGCTCCAAGGAGACCGGGGTGGGCGCTCTGCTCCGTGTCCCCCGCCCGCTGCACGGGCTCCTCCTTGACCTACGCAGAACGCCCACCCCGGTCTCCTCTGCGAGTTCGTGTTCGACTGGTGCCAGTGCATGTAGAACGTCGACTGCGACTGCGTCTGAAACTGCATATGCCGCTGATGTTGATGCGAGTGTGAATGCGAATCCACGTTGTCCATATCGCGTTGCCACAAGATTTGTCGAGCGGGCTGGCATGGTGCTCGGTTACGCGGCATCAAGGAGGAGCTGACGGCCCTAGGCCGTCGCGGGGGACAGCCGCGTAACCGAGTGCCCTGCCAGCCCGCGACCGCCACAAAAGTAACCACAACCGGCGTCGGACTCCTCAACACCGACAAGCAAATCATTTAGAACTACCCAGAATGCAGGGCAACGCCACCCACTGCCCATCAACCGCGTGAATGGCAATCCGCTGCTCAAACACATCAACCAACGCACGATGGGTTGCCGGGTCTGAACTGGCCCCGTGGTGAATTACCTGCCCTTGGGCCAGCACCACGATGCGGTCGGCATGCAGTGCCATGCTGATCTCATGCAACACACTCACCACCGTCGTTCCCTGCGCAACCAACGCCTGCACCACGGCCAACCAATCCGCCTGATGGGGCGGGTCCAGGTTGGCCAGCGGCTCGTCCATCAATAGCACCTGCGCCTGCACCGCCAATGCGCGGGCCAAGAGCACGCGCTGGCGCTCACCACCGCTGAGCTGGCCCAGTGGGCGGCTACGCCAGTCCCACGCCTGGGTCGCGCGCAAGGCTTGCTCCACGGCGGCATGGTCTTGCGCACTAGGGGCTGCCAACCAAGCCTGGTGTGGCAGGCGGCCAAGCATGGCAACGTCCCACACCGTTAGGTCGTCGGCACTGGTTTCGTTTTGGCCCAACCACGCCAGTTGGCGCGCGCGCTGGCGGTGGGGCATTGCAGCCAAATGCGTGCCACCCAGCGCCACCGTGCCCGTGTGCGGCAACACCCCGGCCAGACACCGCAACAGCGTAGACTTGCCTGCACCATTGGGGCCGACGATGCTGGTCCACTGGCCCGCCGCAAGCTCTAGCGACACGCCGTGCAAAACCTCTTTTCTTGCAGAGCCAAAACCAAGGCTAGCCCTCACGGAATCTGCGTGAACCGCTACTGAATGCATAGCAATTCCCTACTCAACATTACTGGGTTTCGGACGCACATCATGCGCCACCAGGGGTATTCGCTGCGCCCTTGCGCATCAGCCACAGCAGGTAACCACCACCCAACGTGGCGGTCAGCACACCCACAGGCAGCTCCTGCGGCGCGATCAGCCAACGGGCCAGCGTGTCCGCCGCCATCAACAGTGTGCCACCCACCAGACTGGAGAGCAGCATCGCATAGCCATGCGTAGACTTGACCATGGAGCGCACCAGGTGCGGCGCGGCCAGGCCCACAAAGGCGATCAAGCCGGTTTGCGCCACCGCCGTGCCCGTGGCCAGCGCCAGCACGGCTACCAGCGCCGCGCGCATGGGGGCTACGGGCAGTCCCAGGCTCTGGGCTGTGGCATCGCCCAAACTCAATCCGTCCAGCACGCGTGCCAGCAGCCACGCAGCCAGCATGCACAAGCACCACACACAGGCCATCAGCACACATGCTGTCCACCCAACAAAGGCTGTGGAACCCAGCATAAAAGACTGCATGGCCTGCAGCGAATCGGGTGAGAACAGCAGCACCAGATGCGTCATAGCACCCAGCACCACACCCACCACGACACCGGCCAGCAGCAAGCGCAGCGTATGGCTTACGCCGCGTGATAGCACCAGCGTCAGCGCCACGCCCAGCACCGCACCACCAAATGCCGCGCCGGTCAGCCCCATACGCACCCATATGCTGCTGGAGAACACACTCACCGCCACGCCACCATTCATCATGCTCGCGGCTGATCCACCCAACATCCCTGCCCCACCGCCCAACGCAGCCAGCGCCAGTGCCACGCCCAGCGACGCGCCCGAAGCACTGCCCAGCAAATACGGGTCGGCCAAAGGGTTGCGAAACAGGCCCTGCGCCACCGCCCCGGCCAGCCCCAGCAAGGCACCCGCTGCCCATGCTCCCAAGGTGCGCGGTAGGCGAATTTGCCAGACGATTTGCTGGGCCATGGCACTGCGCTCAGGGTCCACCGCGGGGTTCAGCAGTGGCTGCAACAGGTTCTCAAAACCCACGCTGCCGACGCAAACTCCTAAGACCGCGAACACCACCGCGCCTGCCACGGCAGCCCACAACAAGGCAAGCACACGGGTTTGCATCATGGCCTGGCGCGCACCGTGCGTTCGGTTGCAGGGGCAGGGGCCTTGTCCGTCAAACAGCGCGCCATCAGCCGCGCGCCTTCTGCCATGCGCGGGCCGGGTCGCACCAAGGCATTGCCATCCTCCGTAGCAAAGACGCACAGGCGCTGCTCCTGCACCGCGCGCAGGGTGTGCCAACCCGGGCGCTGTTGCAGGCTGTCGGCGCTGCGCTCGCCCACCATGATCAGGTCTGGGTTGGCCCGCACGATGTATTCGGGATTGAGCTTGGGAAACGGCCCCAACGCGGCCGGAGCTATGTTTTTGGCACCTAGTCGCGTGAGCGTCTCACCAATGAAGGACGCCTCACCCGCCGCATACGGCCCCTGGCTTGCCTCAAAATAGACCCGAGCTCCACGCGCGTGGGCCGGTATGGATTGGGCCGCCGCAGACACGCCAGCGTCAATCACACGCCAGATGCGTTGTGCGTCTGGTACGTCCAGCAATTGACCGAGTTTGAGCATGACGCGCTGCACATCTGCATGTGATTTAGGCTCCAGTGCCACAACCTTAAGACCCAAGGCCTCAAGCCGTTCCCCCGCCCGGGACGACTTGGCCATCAACACCACGTCGGGACGCAGGGCCACGATGGCTTCCACATTGGGGTCGATGCCACCACCGACTAGGGGTAAGGCCTTCACTCTGTCGGGATAGTCGGAATTGCGGTCCACACCCACCAGGTGCGCGCAGCGGCCGAGTTCGCACACCGTCTCGGTCAATGAAGGCAAGATGCTGACGATGCGTTGTGGCGCAGCGGCAAACGTCACCGTTATGCCCCGGTCGTCCACCAATTGCATAGCATGCGCTGCACCGCCAACCAGTAGTACGCTTAACGCTGCCACAACGCGATCGATTTTCACACTGCGCCTTTCAAAACCACGGGCTACAGCGCCCAGTTCACCGAAACAAACACGTTGCGCCCCGGCATGCTATAGGTGTTGGCCAACATATAGCTGGCATCCGTGAGGTTATTGATGCGCCCCAGCACCGACACATTCTTCTGCATCTGCCATGTGGCACCTACATTCAGCAGGGTATAGCCTGGCAAGACGTCGCGGCCATTAAACGCGAGGTTGCTGTCTTCACGGTCACCGGCGACTTTCACTTCTCCAAACAGGCCAAGTGTGCCCATCATATGGGTTACGCGGGCGTTCAACACGTTGCGCGCCACACGAATGAATCGCAGGTCATTGGATGCCGGATTGGTGGAATAAGTGCGCGGATCGGCATAGTCATACGACACGCTGTACTGTGTGTCGGCTGTCTGCACAGCGGCACTCAACGTCACGCCACGCAGCACGGCCAACGAACTTTGCGCGTTGGTGCGGGGGACGATGAATCCCTGGATATCGTTGTTGTAAACCACAGCCCCCATCGACACAGCACCCAGTTGATACTTCAGACCCAGCTCGGTCGCACGGTTCAGTTGAGGTACCAAATCTGGTTTCCCAAAGTCCGGAAAATACAGCTGATTGAACGACGGCGCCTGAAAACTGCTACCAACACTGGCCACTGCGCGCAGTGCAGGCGTCAACCGGTACCCGCCAGACACAGCCCAGTTATTCAAGCTGCCAAACTGCGAATTGTCGTCATTGCGCGCCACCAGCAGCGCATTCCATTCGGGGCGGTTAAGTGCATACGAAACGAGCGCACTGCGTACATCGCGGTTGGTAACGGTGTAGGCCGTTGAACTGTCCACGCTTTCATTGCGACTCTCTACCACCAGCGACAGTACGTCCTTGTCCAGCGCAATATCGTTCTGCCAGGTGATCTGGCGGCGGTTGGTATTGAACTGGGTACTGCCGCCCCAAGCGCCATCGCTTGCACGGTAGTAGTTGCCGACCGAGCGGTCTTCGCTGGTACCCAGCACCACGGTAGAGTGCCACTGCGGCAACCATTGCGCGACCCACCGAAGCGTGGCGTTATTCATGCCCAACTTGGAGCGCGCATCCACTGTGAGCTTGCTTAAACCCAATGGGTTGGGGAAAGGTGTTCCGTCAAATTGCACGTCGGTATCGCTGTGCAAAAAGCTCAACGTCAACGATTGGTCACTGCCAAAGCGCGCCATTAGCTTGGCATCCACACTGCTGGACGTGAAGCCGTCTTCATCCGGGTTGTAGCTGCTAGATGCCGGGTTTGAAATCACCGAAATGCCGGTGGCCTTTTCGCGCGAAACGCCCAGGCTGTAGCCCACTGCGCTGCTACCACCCCGAATAGAAGCACCCATCTGCTGCTGACCATCAGACCCCATGCCAGCGCTGGCATCCAGTTGCAAACCTTCGCCAGCATCGCGTGTAAATATCTGGATCACGCCCCCCACAGCATCGGGGCCATAGAGTGCCGAAGCAGCACCCCGCAGCACCTCAATCCGCTCAATACGCGACAACGGTATATTTTCAAACGCGGTACCACCTGCAGTGGCCGAGCCTACGCGTACGCCATCGACCAACACCAGCGTTTGCGATGTGATGGAACCACGCAAGAAAATCCCGGTGGTTGACCGATAACTTCCACTGGCAGTCATTTGGACACCCGGCAACTGGGCCAAAAGATCGCGTAGCGAAGACTGGCCAGCCAGCTCCAGCGTGGCACGCTCAATAACCGAGACGTCGGCCAACACATCGGTGATGGGTGTAGCAACACGGCTGGCGGTGACTACCGATAGCGGCAATTGAACCTGCGCTTGGGTTTGGGCTTGCGCCTGAGCTAGGACGGGGAATGCAGCGGCTAACGCCAGCGTCAGCACGGCAAACGGCGCACATGGAGTGCTTTTTTTCATAAAGGTAAAAGAAACAAATCGACAAGGAGCCCTTCGCCGTCCTCCCCGACAGCGCATGGGCATCACGGTTGCACGCAGGCGTGCAACCACCTTGTTGGCCGGTATCCGGGCTGGTGGAGCGACTCCCACCGCCTTCCCAGACACTTGTTCAAGGTATCCAGTGGCTAATGATGGGGGCTGAATCACGAAAGGATTCGTCCACTTACCGTTGCGGGGGCAGCGCAGGTTAGGCTTGCTGTGTGCAGCGCACCCTCCTGCTTCCCGTTGAACTGCTGCGTGTGAACCACGCTGCGAGAACCAACGACGCAATTTTACGTCAATTGCCTTGCCCAAACCCTACAATGTGGCCTCTATGGCGAACCAGAACCACATCGACCAAATTGCTGAGCGCGTTGAGCGCCTGCTGGTGCGTTACGGCGAGTTGCAGCGTACCAATGTGTTACTCACTCAGCAGGTAGACGCATTGACCCAGGAACGCGACTCGCTCAAATCGCGCCTGAATGCCGCGCGCTCACGTGTCGATGCCTTGCTTGAACGACTTCCAGAAGCACCCGCTGTGCAAAAAGACCCATCATGAAACAGCTTGAAGTTCAAATCATGGGGCAGACCTACCTGCTGGGTTGCCCCGAAGGCGGAGATGCCCGCTTGCTAGAAGCGGTGGAGCGGGTGGACACCGCCATGTGCAAAATTCGTGATGCAGGCAAGGTCCGCGCGCGCGACCGCATTGCCGTGCTGGCAGCCTTGAATCTGGCCTTTGATGTAACCGATAGAGTCCCTGGAACATCATCCAACTCCCAGACTGAAATGCCTGCGGCCGATGGATCAACGGCGCCTACATTGACCGCAGACGCTTCCCGCAGCGCAGAACCCAATCCAGATTCCGACGTTCTATTGATTTCCTTGCTGGAGCGGTTGGACGAAGCGCTGAGTGAAGACGGGCGCCTGCTCTAGGCAATACGCGGCGCCACTTTTCACAATGCAATTTCCCGCCGGGCCGTCCCAGCGGTTCTGGACCGCTTGGCGGCCAGCGGCGCAAGCCAAATAAGCCCCTTGAGCGGGCAGCGACCCGCGCAGCGGCGGAGCGTGGGGGCTACAATAACTCCGTCTGCAGTGCACGCCGGGCTTTATATTTCCTTGAACCAATGCTCTTAGAGCCCGGGCTTGGAACATTGCCCAGCTAGCGTGATCATCTCGCGTTAGATGAACCCAAAGCTGGCGCTGACCTCGCCCACCTGAACCCCGGTTCAGGATGCCGGTCCGGTGGCATTTGCAGACACCTATAACGCCTTCTTCGCCCACCACGCCCCATGCTGGAACCCCTCCTGATTATTGAGCTCGCCACATTGGGCGTGGCAACGGGTTTTGTGGCAGGCTTGCTGGGCATTGGTGGCGGCATGTTGATGGGGCCTTTCATCACCATCATCCTGTCAGCTCTGGGCATTCCAGCGGATTTGGCGGTCAAGATGGCCATTGCCACTTCAATGGCCACCATCGTGTTCACTTCCGTGTCTAGCGTGCGCGCCCACCATAAGCGCGGTGCGGTGCGTTGGGACATTGTCAAAGGTCTTGCGCCTGGCATCGTGATCGGCAGCGCTATTGCCAGTGCTGGCGTATTCGCATTGCTTAAAGGTACTGTGTTGGCGGTCTTCTTTGCGCTATTCGTCGGGTTTTCTGCGACCCAAATGTTCCTCGACAAGAAGCCAAAACCTACACGACAAATGCCCGGAACCGGTGGCCAACTGGCTGTGGGCAGTGTCATAGGGTTTTTGTCGGGATTGGTCGGAGCCGGTGGTGGCTTCATCAGCGTGCCCTTTATGGTGGCGCATAACGTAACCATCATCAACGCCGTTGCCACCAGTGCAGCACTGGGGTTTCCTATTGCATTGGCCAATACGGCTGGCTATATTATCGGTGGGGCAAGTTTGAGCGAGTTGCCAGCCTATTCGCTGGGCTACGTGTGGCTACCGGCGTTGGCGGTCATTGCCAGCTGTAGCGTGATCACTGCGCCCTTGGGTGCTCGCGTTGCGCACCGCCTTCCGGTAGCACAGCTCAAAAAAGTCTTTGCCTTGCTACTGTATTGCCTGGCCGGCTATATGCTCTGGAAAGGCCTACGGGGCTAGACTAACTGCAGCCATGTGGCAGCGTGTCATAGAGTTGTTCAAAATCTGACGCAGCCAAGCCAGGTGCGCACAGGAAACCCTGAAACGCCTCACAATGCAAGCCTTGCAAGAAGTCGTGTTGCGCCCCCGTTTCAACACCTTCGGCAACCACGGTTAATTTCAGCGCTTGCGCCATTGCAATAGTCGCACCTACGATAGCCCGATCGCCCTCATCTGCAGGCAACCCCATGACAAAAGCGCGATCAATTTTGAGCTTTGAAATGGGAAACTTCTTGAGATACGCCAAACTGGAATAGCCCGTTCCAAAGTCATCAATCGCCAAGCTCACGCCCAACGCAGCCAGTGCATGCAAGCGGGCCAGCGTTTCATTGATGTCCTTGATCAGAATGGACTCCGTAAGTTCCAACTCCAGCAATGCGGGCGCGAGATCTGCGCTTGTCAGCGCTTCAGAAACGCGTTCGACAAAATCACTTTGTTGAAACTGGAGCGCCGACACATTGACTGACACTACTACGGGGCGGCCAGACGCCTGCCAAACCGTAGCCTGACGCACCGCTTCGCCCAACACCCAATTACCAATATTGATGATGAACCCTGTTTCTTCGGCCAATGGAATAAAGGTAGCTGGCGACACATTGCCCAGATCAGCGTCCCGCCAACGAATCAATGCCTCCACGCCCAACAAGCGCCCGTCACACAGGGAAATTTGCGGCTGATAGTGCAGTCGAAACAAGCTTTGCTCCATAGCCAAGCGCATGGCATGGTCCATCTTGACCCGCGCGAGCAAATCCACATTCATCTGCGGCTGATAGAACCGGAAGTTGCCGCGCCCGCGTTCTTTGACTCGAAACATCGCCGTATCGGCACATTGGATCAGCGTCTCCAGTGTGCGGCCAGCTTCGGGGTACATGGCGATGCCAATGCTGCAGCCCAATGAAAAATTGACGGTGTCAAGAACAAATGGCAGATGCAACCGCTCCAGAATGCGGCGGGCGACGATTTCGGCGCCAAATGCGTCGGCTTCCTGCAAAAACGCAATGAACTCATCGCCACCGACGCGACACAAGGTATCCACCTCACGCAAGGTTTGCTGAATCCTGGAAGCGGCTTCAATCAACACACGATCGCCAAATGGATGGCCCATTGAATCGTTGATGTTTTTGAAGCGATCCAGATCGACAAACAACACGGCAAACGTTGCACCGCTGCGTGTCGCAGTACGCAATGCAACAGCAACACGCTGCCCCAACAACAACCGGTTCGGCAATCCGGTTAAAGAATCGGTGTAGGCCAGCGCTTCAATGCGCTTCTGTGCGTCGAGTCGCTCGGTCAAGTCGCGAAACGAGTACACCCTTCCTAAAACGGTGCTGCGGCTGATTTGCGGCAACGTGACCCGCTCGAGCATCCGGCCGGAGCGCAACAGCAATACGTCGGTGCATTCCATCGCTGGACTGGCGGCGATGGTATTGAGCCGGTCGCAGTAGCTGGTTTCATCCTGCACACATGCAGACATGTGCGCAAAAAGGTTTAGGTCATTGCGACTGTCCAGCACATCGGTTGGAACATTCCACAATTCGACAAACCGACGGTTGTAGTGCCGCACAACACCAGCAACATCCAGCACCAGAATTCCGTCCCCCGTGGATTCCAGCGTTGCGCGCAGCTCCGCCATGCGCGTCTCTTGCTGTTCTTCCGCCTGGCGTTGCTGACGCAAGTCGCGCATGCCGACCAAAAAGACCGGCTCTTGTGGATTCAACCAAACGCGGCTCACTTTGCGTTCAACCGGTATGGCGATGCCGTCCGCGGATCGCAGCATGGAGTTGGACAATATATTGTCAGCAAGACCGGCGGCAACATCCTCCCAGAAAAACAAGTCCTCAGGAGAACTTGTCATCTCAACTACCGGTTTGTTCAAAAAGTCATCTGGACCCAGACCGACCAGATTAGCAAACACCTGGTTTGCAGCGCATATTCTCAAAGTCGTAGGATCGACGAGGCACACTGCCTCGATCATCGCATCTAGAAGCGGCCCACAACTCGATAGCGTCATGCAAGAGAACCCATCTGCGAGTCCACCAAGCGTTCATAGAAATAGCTAACGCGCTGACGCGGGGCTAGGTAATCCATGGCGGCACTGGGTAGGCCCGCTGGTTTAAGACTGCGACGGATGCCGACTTGCGGTGAATGCTCTAAGTCAAGAATGACTGCTTCGTGCCGGGGAACCCCTGACTCATGGACAATCACGCGCGGTTTCAACGGCCGTGAGGAATTGACTGACACCACCATGGCATAGCGCTCGTCAATCAATTGGACGACAGAACCAGGGGGGTACACCCCCATCATCCGAATAAATGCGCTGAGCGCAGTTGCATCAAACCGCGTTTTCAATTGCGCAAATATAAGAGACAGCGCCTCATGGGGGGTCATGGCTGCCGCCGGACGCGTGGGATTGCACAGGTTATCGTAGCGATTGACCAAAGCCAGAATACGTGCACAGACTCCCATGGACTCGACCTTGGTACGCATGGGAAAGCCACTACCATCTGCCAATTCATGGTGCTGCGCAATCGCAAGCAGCGCCCCCTTGGACAACTCCATTGACTTGCCGACCTGAACGCTCTGCGCTACGTGTTCCTGGTATAGCTTGTACTCTGCCGTGGAGAAATTCTCTTCAAGCCAACGCACCCGATCAGGCAGTTGCGCTTTGCCCACATCGTGCAAAAACGCCGCCACACCCAAATCGACCAACTCCGCTTCCTGCAGGCCCATGGCCTTACCTAGCAGCAATGAAACGATCGTCACATTGACCGGATGCATGGAAGATTTATCGCCTGCGGCCTCGGACAGCAGTCGAATCGCTGACTCCCCTTCCATCAACATTTCAGTGACAAATCCGCTCACCATCGTTTGGCAAACTTCGGCCGCTGCCTTCGGCTGCGATGGAATTAACTCGAGCGTCTTTTTGTAATGGCGAACGGCTTCGCCAAATCGGCGCTCGCACGCTAACAAGCTCCGTTGTTGCTGTGCCAAATGTTCCGCACGAAGTTTCTTTTGGACGGATTCTTGCTGCGCAGCCAGGATTCGTTCTTGTGTCACTGCGTCAGTCTCCTGTTGCTTTGCCGGCACTGCTTCAACCGGAGCGGGATCGCTCTTGGACATCTTGACGCGCACTTTGTCGAGCCCCAAGCCGCGAATCGTCTCGATTTGCTTGGGCGAGGATATCTTGAAACTTCCGGTAGGAAACGGATGCGCCATCCAACCCACATCGAGCTCAACATACATGCCAATCCGCAATGACGCACTGTCCATCATTACGACCTGATCGTCAACATTCATAGTGGGTATTTCCAACTTCGCGTTATGTAACCCAATCCCTGACTCTGACAACGTTGTCTTGAGCCGGTATGCGGCAAAACTTTGACTTATCTGAAGACATCTTAAGCAATTTATCCCCTAGCAAACTCCCATAAATATGGGAGCCAGCAACAAAAAAGCCCACCAAAGTGGGCTTCTTCCAACAAAGTTCTAGCAGTGCACCAATTCAGGACCTACCCCATGTGCAAGCCGCCATTGACGGAGAAATCAGCGCCGGTTGCATAACCGCCTTCGTCCGATGCCAGCCATGCAATGATGGATGCGATCTCGCTAGGTTCACCTAAACGTTTCACGGGCACCGTAGCCACAATCTTGGCCAGTACATCTTCACGAATGGCTTTCACCATATCGGTTCCAATGTAGCCAGGGCTCACCGTGTTGACGGTCACACCTTTGGTTGCCAATTCTTGCGCCAATGCCATGGAGAAGCCATGCATACCTGCTTTGGCAGCGGAGTAATTGGTCTGGCCTGCCTGACCTTTTTCACCGTTGACGGACGAAATATTGATGATTCGGCCCCACCCTTTTTCAACCATGTCTGCGACAACTTGCTTGGTGACGTTGAACATCGAGTTCAAATTGGTCTCGATAACCGAATCCCAGTCCTCACGTGACATCTTGAGGAACATGCGATCCTTGGTGATACCGGCGTTGTTAACCAGTACATCGATCGTGCCGTGTTCGGCTTTGGTCTTGCCAAAAGCTTCTACGGTTGAGTCCCAATTACCAACATTGCCCACCGACGCGTAAAAAGTGAAGCCCAATGCAGCTTGCTCGGCAAGCCACTTGGCGTGGTCACGGGTTGGGCCACATCCTGCAATGACCTTAAAACCATCTTTGTGCAAACGCTGACAAATGGCGGTACCGATTCCACCCATACCACCGGTTACATATGCTACTCGTTGACTCATCTTATCTCCTGTTTGGTTCTCTTATGCTACAAAAACAGTAGCTGCTTGCGCACTATCTGCGAGGGCTAACTGCTCATTTTATCAGTGTAAAGTGGGCGCAGGCGGCGTGCAACACGCACTTACCCTGCTGCCTCCGGTGTTGTTATCGCTCAACGGTAAGGGCCACACCCATACCACCACCGATACACAAACTGGCAATGCCCTTTTTGGCATCGCGGCGTTGCATCTCGTGCAGCAAAGTCACCAGAATACGGCAACCAGACGCACCAATGGGATGGCCAATGGCAATAGCACCGCCATTCACGTTGACCTTGGAGGTATCCCAGCCCATTTCGTTGTTGACGGCGCAGGCTTGTGCGGCAAAGGCCTCGTTAATCTCTAACAAATCCAAATCCTGTGCCCTCCAGCCTGCACGGGCCAGTGCCTTTTGTGAAGCTGAGACAGGGCCCATTCCCATCAATGCGGGGTCGAGGCCGCTGGTCGCAAAACTCGCAATCCGCCCCATGGGGGTCAGGCCCAATGCGGCAGCCTTTTTAGCAGTCATGACCATCACAGCGGCAGCGCCGTCGTTGATGCCAGATGCATTGCCTGCGGTTACGCCACCTGCCTTGTCAAACGCAGGGCGCAGTCCAGCCAGCGCTTCCGCATTGGATTTGCGGTTGATGAACTCGTCTGCTGCAAAAACGATCGGATCACCCTTCTTCTGCGCAATGCTGAAGGGAACAATTTCATCGACAAACTTGCCGGCATCTTGTGCAGCGGCAGCCTTTTGTTGACTCGCCAACGCCAGCGCGTCTTGCATTTCACGGGTGATGCCGTATTTGGCGGCCACATTTTCTGCAGTAATGCCCATGTGGTATTGGTTGTACACATCCCACAGGCCATCAACGATCATGGAATCGATCATCTTCCATTCGCCCATGCGTTGACCATCGCGTGAACCCAGCAAAACGTGGGGGCTTGCGCTCATGTTTTCCTGTCCACCAGCAATGACGATCTCGCTATCACCCCAAGCAACCGCCTGCGCTGCGAGCATGACAGCCTTCAACCCGGAACCACAGACTGCGTTGATAGTCAGTGCTGGGGTTTCCTTGGTCAAGCCGCTTTTAATGACGGATTGACGCGCCGGATTTTGGCCCGAGCCCGCTGCCAGCACCTGCCCCAGAATCACTTCTCCGACTTGTTCTGCGCTCAGGCCAGTGCGTGCCAAAAGGCTCTTGATCACGGCAGCACCCAGCTCGGGCGCGGCAGTTTTTGCCAAGGAACCACCGAACTTACCAACGGCAGTACGGGCAGCTGAAACGATAACGATCTCTTCCATTTTCATTCTCCAGTTCAAAAGTAATTCGAAATGACAGGTGCAACGCACACCGCATAAGTGTGCATGATGAACCTGACTAGGCTTTGGCCTTCACATAACTCCCCGGCGCGGGCTGCAATACTTTGTATTTGCCTTTGCCATAGGTCTTGCGTGCAGGGATTTGCTTGCCAGCATGGCTCTTGAGCCAGGTTGACCAATCGGTCCACCAGCTTCCGGGATGCTCGACAGCGCCCTGCAGCCAAGTGGCCTGCGACTTGGGTAATTTTCCATCACTGCGAATCCAGTAGCTGCGTTTGTTTTTGGCAGGCGGGTTGATCACACCGGCAATATGGCCAGAGGCTCCCATGACAAACCGTTTTTTGCCAGGCAATACTTGCGTAGAGGCGTAAGCACCGCCAATTGGCACGATGTGATCTTCGCGCGAGCCATAGATATAGACGGGAATATCGACCAAATTCATATCAACCTTTTCGCCGCAGACGGTTGTCTTGCCGGGCTTGACCAGGTTGTTTTCAAGGTAGGTATTGCGCAAGTACCACGCGTAGAAAGGGCCGGGAAGGTTGGTGGTATCCGAATTCCAATAGAGCAGATCAAATGGCGGCGGTGTCTCGCCTTTGAGGTAGTTGCCCACCACATAATTCCACACCAGGTCATTGGGGCGCAGGAAGCTAAATGTGCTGGCCAGGTCCTTGCCTTTCATCAGCCCGCCTTTGCCGGGCTCGCCCATTTCCTTTTCACGGTATTGGACCGACGCCTCGTCAATAAAGACATCCAAAATACCTGTATCTGTAAAGTCCAGCAGGCTTGTCAGGAAAGTGGCACTGGTAACAGGTTTTTCACCGCGTGCGGCCAACACTGCCAGAGCCGTACCCAACATGGTTCCGCCAACACAAAAGCCCAGCGCATTGATGGTGGGTGAACCCGATATCTCTTGCGTCACCGCAATGGCTTTGATGACAGCCTGTTCAATGTAGTCATCCCACGTGGCAGTGGCCATGGATGCATCGGGGTTGCGCCAGCTCACGACAAACGTACGATGCCCCTGTGCAACGGCATAGCGCACCAACGAGTTTTCCGGCTGCAAATCCAGTATGTAGTATTTGTTGATGCAAGGTGGCACCAACAAAAATGGGCGCTCATACACCTTTGCAGTCAGCGGCTTGTACTCAATTAGCTGGAAATATGGGTTTTCAAAAACGACTGCGCCTTCGGTGGTGGCAACATTTTTACCTACTTCAAACAAGCTTTCATCTGTCATTGACACATGGCCTTGCTGCAAATCGTGGACCAAATTCTGCAGGCCTTTGGCAATGCTTTCGCCCTTGGTCTCCAATGCCTTCTTTTGCGCTTCGGCGTTGAAGGCGAAGAAATTACTGGGCGCCGCCGCTGCCACCCACTGCTCCACAGCAAAGCGGATGCGGTTGCGAACTTTTTCTTGTGCATCGACCGCATCGGCCAGTCCCATCAGCGTACGCGCATTGAGCATGTAGACCGCTGCAGAACACGATGCAATAGGGTTACTACTCCAGGCCTCACCGGCAAATCGCCTGTCGGAAACAATGCCCGCACTGCCAAAACCCTTGTTGTACAGGGCCAAGGCGTCTTGCACGTATTGTTGTTGCAAAGCTTCGAGCTTTTCCGGCGCAAAGCGAATTTCTGGCTGCACCCCCTGCACACTGTGCGCAGAGCCGCTGATTGCACCCAAATCGATACTTTGCAAACCCTGGACTGCCTTCGCCCAGTTCTCGGTCAGCGAATGCTGAAACTGCTGTACTGCGTCAGTCAAGTATTCGGGAGCGTTTTGCGTCACACTGTTACCTTTTCAATCAATTGTTTGCCAGAACGGACGCTAGTATCTCAGGATACGAGGCGTCAATTCCTGACGCGGGTCATACCGAATGTACATAGTTCCTATAGCTTGGCTGTATGTTGCAGTCATGATGAGTGTGGCGGAAGCCACCAATTCCAACGGCACACTGCTGGGCGCAATCGTGACGTTCGTGTTGTATGGCATGGTCCCCATCGGTTTAATTCTGTACTTTATGGGCGCACCGGGGCGCAAACGCGCCATCCGTGCCCGTGAAGCAGCGGAGCGAGCGCAGTTGTCTGAACAGCAAACATCATGCCAACCAGATGCAGGCGGCCTGGCGCCCACTGACGCGATCCCGCCGGTGGGAAAAGAACCGTAACGGATTGCCCACGGTACACCACGGTGCACTGCCGTCGTTGCCAAACACCTGCGTAATGCCCAATTGCCCCAGCCGCTGCCGTGCCAGCATGGGTAGATCTGCCAGCCACTTGCCTTCACTTCCCGGCAGCAATATCGGCTGGAAGCAGAGCGCGGCCTGCGGCGCGTTGTGGACAAACGCATCGCGGACTTCGCTCCCCACCTCAAAGGCATTCGGCCCAATACAAGGCCCCAACCATGCTATCAATTCAATAGCTGGTTGTGCACGTTCTACGAGGGCTATAGGCCTAAATCGCTCATAAGCCTGCTCTACAACGCCCATTCCGTCCCTGCCCAACAGCCCGCGCCACCCCGCATGAACGGCCGCCACCTGCGTACCACGCACGTCGCACAACAAGATCGGCAAGCAATCCGCAACCATGACGGTACACGCCAAACCACGCTTTTGCGTATAGGCAACATCTGCCGCCAGGCCGTCGGGCATGCCAGGCAGAAGCTGCAAGGTATCCGTGCCATGCACTTGGTCCAAAAACACCGGTCTGACACCCATTGCATCCTGCAATCTCTGACGGTTTGCGGCCACGTTGGCAGGCACATCGCCCACATGGTTTC
>CAYXWW010000004.1:0-2637 GCA_964468905.1 uncultured Rhodoferax sp.
CCCCGATGACAAGCTCTCCGCCATCGTGGCCGAGGTGTTTGACCTGCGCCCCAAGGGCATCATCCAGATGCTGGACCTGCTGCGCCCCATTTATGAGAAGACCGCTGCCTACGGTCACTTTGGCCGCGAAGAGCCCGAGTTCACCTGGGAGCGTACGGACAAAGTACAAGCGTTGCGCGCAGCGGCAGGGCTGTAAAAGACCCCTGTCAGCGACGCATGACACCCCCAGCCCTACGTGATCTGCGCGCCTACGCCATAGGCCGCAGTCTGTTTGGCCCGACCACGCTGGGCCGGGCCATTTCACGTTTTGGCTTTGTGCAGGCCGACCCCATCCGCGCCCCGGCCCGGGCGCAGGATTTGACATTGCGCCACCGTGTGCGCAACTACTGTGCGGGTGATCTGGAAAAGCACTACCCCAAGCTGCCTATTGAAGAAGATTTTTTCGTCAACTACGGCTTTTTGCCCCGGGCCACACAGGCGCTGATGCACCCGCGCACGCTACACCTGCCCCTCACGGCGCAAGAGAAAAAGCACGCCCCCGCACTCATCGAATTCGTGCGTCAGCATGGCACCGTGCATCCACGCGATGCCGATGCATACTTCGCCCATGGCACATCCACCAACTGGTTTGGCGGTCAATCCAACGTCACCACCAAACTACTGGACAAACTGCACTACCACGGCCACCTGCGCGTGGCACGGCGCGACGGCGGCACTCGGGTGTATGAGGTGCGCCAGGCCGCTCCCGCTCCGGCTCTCACAACGACTCCACACCTAGCGAACCCAGAGGCAACACTGGACGCACTGGTGGACGTGATCGTTGGCAAATACGCCCCGCTGCCCGCCGCATCACTCGGACAACTCCTGACCTACCTGATGCGCGGCGTGCCGCAGCACAAGTCCCAGCGCAATGCAGCGCTGCTGCGGGCCAAAGCCCGCCTTTTACACGCAATGGTCGACGGAGTGGACTGGTATTGGCCGGCGGACGAAAAGCTACCCAGGGTAGAGTCACCTGCCGCTACGAACAACACCGATGACGCGGCACGCCTATTGGCCCCCTTTGACCCCATCGTCTGGGATCGCCGCCGCTTCAGCCTGTTCTGGGCTTGGGACTACCGCTTTGAGGCCTATACCCCAGCCCCCAAACGCAAACTAGGCTACTACGCTTTGCCTCTGCTGTGGCGCGGCGACGTCATCGGCTGGGGCAATGCGACTGTGTCTGACGCAAGCTTGCAAGTAGGCATTGGTCTGGTGGGGTCACACCGCGCGTCTCGCGACTTGAAGCGTGCGCTGGACGCTGAAGTCGGCAGCATGGCAGAGTTTTTAGGGGTAGAGCGTTTCAGCTGGTCCAAGCTGCCCCACTGATCCGCACCACTTATTTCTGACCCATGAAAATATCAACACAACGATTCATCGATCGCTGGCTCGGCCAAGTGCTATGCGCTGGTGTGTCGGCATGGGTGCGTTTGGCAAGCCTCGTCCAGGCGCCCGCAATACTCGGCAAAACGCCCAAAAACATTCTGGTGATTCTGTTGTCCGAGATGGGCAGCATCGTGCTGGCGGGCCCCATGTTTGCGGAGTTGCGCCGCAAGTACCCTGATGCTGCCATCCACATCCTGCAGCTCAAAAAAAACCAGGAGGTGTCGCGCATGCTGCAGCTCACCACGCCTGAGTGCATGCACACGCTCGATGACAGCTCTGGCGGCTCGCTGGTGAGCGACATACTCTCGGTCAGCCTGAAAATGCGCCGCTTGGGCCTGGACGCGGTGATCGACTGCGAGCTGTTCTCGCGCGTCAGCGCCCTGCTGTCTTTCAGCACCGGGGCCGCCGTTCGGGTGGGCTTTACACCGCACACCCAAGAGGGTCTGTACCGTGGCAGCTTCATCAACCACGCGATTCCCTACAACCCCTACCAGCACATCAGCAAGCAATTTTTGTCGTTAGTCGATGCGCTCGACTCGGCGGGTAGCACGCCCCGCAATAAGGCGGCTGCTATTCGCAGCATGCCATCGCATACCGAGTTATCCGTAGACTTTGCCGAAGGTGAACTCACAACCTATCGCAACAAGCTGCTCGCAGACCACCCAACAGTGCGCGACCGCAAGCTCGTGCTCATGTACGCCGGTGGTGGCATCTTGCCCGAGCGTGCCTGGCCCGCGGGCCACTACGCCCGTGTGGCACAGGGACTGTGTGGAGCGGGTTACGCCGTGGGCCTGATTGGGCTCAAAGACGACGCCCAGTTAGCTAAAGACTTGCTGGCGCACATTCAAAGTCCTGCCTGCATCGACCTTACGGGCTACACCAAAAGCATTCGCGAACTGCTCATGCTGTTCCACGCGTCTGACCTGCTCATCACCAACGACGGTGGCCCCGGCCACTTTGCCACGCTCACCCCCATTCAGACCATGGTGTTCTTTGGCCCCGAGACCGGCAAACTCTACGGCCCTCTGGGCAGCCGCAATGCCATACTGGAAAGCGGCATTGCATGCTCGCCGTGCCTCTCCGCCTACAACCACCGCCTGACCTTTTGCGATGGTGACAACCAATGCCTCAAACGCATTGCGCCCGATCCAGTGCTGGACCAAGCCTTGGGCTTTTTGAAAGGCCCAAGCGCGGCAGCCACGTTCGGCAGCGCAG
>CAYXWW010000004.1:2647-52392 GCA_964468905.1 uncultured Rhodoferax sp.
GAACCCGTTGCAACGCCTCGTCCTATGGGCACTGGCAAACATAGAGCGCTATCGCTTTATCAAATTTGGCATCGTGGGTGCCAGCGGTACGGTGGTCAATCTGACAGTCTTGCACTTTGGCCACGAGTACCTTTTCAACGCGCTCGAAGCCAACTACAGCCGGCCCTATTTTTCTCTGGCCCTTGCCATTTCATTGGCCACCCTGAACAACTTCACCTGGAACCGGCTCTGGACGTGGTCTGACCGCGTGCGCACGCTCGAAGCCAATGAGCCGCAGCCGGTCAGTCTGCGGGTACTGGGCATGGAGTTTGGCCAGTACGTAACCGCGTCGGCCTTTGGCAGCGGCTTGCAATACGTGCTGACGCTGCTACTGTCCGGCAGCATGGACTACCGTATTGCCAACATCGTCGCCATCCTTGCCGCCAGCGTGAGCAACTTCCTGGCCAACGACCGCTGGACCTTCAAGCGCGATTGACCTGCCATGCGGCCCTCAGCCAGTAGTCTTATGCGTTTTTGGCCAGTAGCCCTCGTAGATCGTGCGTGGGTCGCTCTTCTTTTGATAGCGGTTGTGGTGTACTTCTTTGGGCTGGGTAGCCCCTTTGCCCCCACCAATGGCGACGAGATGGTCTACATCCACATCGCACGCATGACGGCAGAGAGCGGTCACTGGCTACCCCTGCAATCCGAGATCATCGACACACGCAACACCAAGCCACCCCTGCTGTTCTGGCAAGCCATGGTGGCGGGTGACTGGGGTAGCCACTGGTCACTGTGGGCGCTGCGCTTGCCCAGTGTTGTCTACACCTTGCTCACCACCGCGCTGCTGGCGTTCTTTACGTGGCATATGGCCCCCACGCTCCCCACTGCGTGTGGTTCGCTGCCCCCAGCGGGGGCAAGTAACCCGCCTTGGGGCGGCCCGGTGGCGAGTTGTATCAGCGGGCGGCTGCGTACCGCATGTGTGGCCGCCACCGTGTACCTGCTGTTCTTTTCGACCTTCCGCTACGGGCGCGCCTACCTGACATCGGCCCCCGAAACTTTTTGGCTGGCCCTGCCCATGTGGTGGGTACTGTGGTTGCGGGTGCGCAATGCAACGCACGACCTCCATTGGCTGACTTTCACGCTGATGGGTGTGGCCATGGGCTTGGGTGCGGCCTACAAATCATTCGCCCTGGTGGCACCGGCGGCGGCGGCGGTGTGGTGCGCCTGGCTGCTGAGTTCTCCTCGCATGAACTGGCCGCTCGTGATCCGCGCCACCGTGGGCCTGGCCTGGAGCACGGCACTCGCCATAGGCATCTTCGCCCTGTGGTTTGTACTGGACCCAGACCCGGCCTCTGTCTGGCAAGAATTTGTGGTGGCCGAAAACGCAGGCAAGATGTCCAACACCCAGGGCTACTGGCACGCCGCGCTGTTTGGGGCCTACCCCATGTGGACGCAGTTGTTTGCCTACCCGGCCAACGCCGGTTTGCTGTTCTTTACCGTGCTGGGGCTGGGCTACGTTGGAATGAAGGTAGCGTTCAAACGCACCACCTACCAACAGACGGCACCGGCCATGCGCGTCTTGCTGGTCTGGCTGACCGTGTGGCTGATTGTCTTCACCATTCCCAGCCAGCGGTCCGAGCGCTACCTTATACCTGCCATGCCCGCAGTTGCCATGATCATGGCCCTGCTGTGGGACAAAATTCCCAAAGCATGGTTCTGGGTTACGCTGGGCATCACACTGCCCATACTGGTCATTTTGGCGCGCATCAGCTGGGTGATGGGCGATTTGCAAATCGCCAGTGGCCCACAAGTTGCTATTACTTTGGTAGCTGTCTGTGCAGGTATTACGGGGGCTATAGCTGGTTTTATCGTAAAGAAGTGGTGCAAAGCCGCCACGCTGGTGGCGACTGTGGCTGTGTACGCCACGTTCAGCCTGATGGTGCAACCGCTCAGCACAGTTGACGCCGGCTACAGTGCATCCACGAAGGCACAGATGCGGGACCAGCGTGTGGCCGTGCCCAACGGCTTTACGGGCCAGTTTGAGCGATTCCACTTTGTGCTGCCGGGTGCACGCATCACCCCCTACGACGCCGAAGGCCGCAATACAGGCGCACTGCAACCCGACCTGCCATCGGCCGAACGCCTTACTTTTTTGCTGCACCAGTTTGACGCCGTGGTGTGGTTGCAAGAGAGCCTGGACCGTGCGGCTCCAAGTTGTCTACCCCAGTGCACCCTGCTGGGCACGCGCTGGCATGTGAAGAGCCGGCACAAAGAGGGCGAAGTGACGTTGGGCAACCTGTGGTACCCGCAGGAGTGGCTCTTTAGGCGGGAGTGGCTGGTCGCGAATCGCCCATTGACTAGCCCCGCGTCGCCTTAACGGGAACGCTGCGCAATCAGGCCCAGTACGGCCCCAGCTGCTTGGGCGTGACAAGCAACGCTGGGTTCGCTTTCAAGGTCTTGAGCAAGAAATCCACCGTTGCTTTGACCCGCGGAGCCAGCAGTGCGCGGTGCGGGTAGTGCAAGGCAATCTCGGCTGCGCTGGGTTCGTGCAATTTGGGCAGCACAACTTTGAGCGCGCCACTCTGAATCAATTGCCACGCATGGTTTAACCCGACCTGTGCAATCCCCATATCCAACACTGCCGCACGCGCGGCGGCGGGCGAAGCAGACACCGTGAGCAATGCGCGGTTGGGCACGAAGGCATGTTGACTGCCATCGGGCAATCGAAACTGCCACGGCACCGCGCGCTGGCCCAAAAACCGGACCGCAATGTGCTGGTGCGCGGCCAATGCGTCCAGGCTTCTCGGCACGCCATGGCGTTGCAAATAGGCAGGTGAGGCTACCAACACCACGTGCAGCGTCCCCACCTTGCGCGACACCAACGAAGAGTCTTCCAACTTGCCGCCCCGCAGCGCCAGATCGTAGCCATCCTTCACGAGGTTGACCTTGCGGTCGTCCAAATCCAGCTCAATATGCAAGCCAGGGTGCTGCTGGCTGAGCGCGGGAATCAACGGCAACACGTAGTCCATGCCAAAGCCAGTGCTGACCGACATGCGCACCACACCGCTGGGTTGCTGGCCAGGGTTACCAACCGTGTCCATAGCCGCGTCTAGTGCGTCGATTGCCACACTCACTTGCGCCAAAAATGCCTCGCCCTCCGCAGTGAGCTTCAGGCTGCGCGTGGTGCGATTCATCAGACGCACACCCAGTGCGGCTTCGAGCCCGCCCACGTTTTTGCTAACCGCTGCGCCAGAAATGCCCTGCAGCCGCGCCGCTGCCGCAAAGCTCCCCTGGCGGGCAGCGTGCACAAACGACACCACGGCAGGCATGCGTTCGGAGGGATGGATATTCATAACTTCAGGTTGTGAGTGAAATAATGCATTATGCGCTTATCAAATGCAATGCCAGCTTACACAATACGTCCAACTTCAACCCGTTTTCAAAGGAAACACCCATGACTTCACCTTCCAAAACCGTCGCAATCAAAACCGTAGCAGTATTAGGCAATGGCGTTGTTGGCATTTCGGTAGCCAAAGGCTTAAGCGACCTGGGCTACCAGGTTATTTTTGGCACCCGCGACGCCGCGGGCGACAAAACCCGGGCAGCCCTGGCCGCAGTACCCAGTGCTACTGCTGCTAGTTTTGCCGACGCAGCCAAGGCGGCCGACATCGCCTTTGTGGCACTGCCCTGGAGTGGCCTGAGCGCGGGCTTGCAGGCCGCCGGCGCCGCCAATCTGGCGGGCAAGCTGGTGATTGACGCATCCAACCCGCTGGACTTTTCAACCGGTGCGCCGGTGATGGTGGTGGGCCATACCGACTCGGCCGGTGAGACGGTGCAGCGCCTGCTGCCGCAGTCCAAAGTGGTCAAAGCCTTCAACATCATCACCGCAGGCCACATGGTGCAGCCGAAGTTTGCCGACGGAACACCCGACATGCTGATTGCTGGCAATGACGAGGCCGCCAAAGCAAGCGTAGGCGCGATCTTGAACGCATTTGGCTGGCGCAAAGCCATCGACATGGGCGACATCACCGCGAGCCGCTTGCTGGAGCCCTTTGCCATGGTGTGGATCAACTACGGCGTGCGCAATGGGCATTGGACACATGGTTTTAGCTTGCTGGGGCAAAAGGCGTAGCAAAAGGTCTTGGCAGTCGCTGCTTTGCGACAGCGAGAGAGTCTGGACCGAGATAAGCCGTTAGCCCTTGTGAAATATGCACAGTACGCTATTAAATCAGGAGCATTCAAGATAATTCATCAGATACCCCTCCCGCCTGCTGGGCGGTCAGTCGGCGAATGGTCAGGGCGCAGCGTTGGTCAATCAGGGTGACGATACTGTCGACGATGCGGTGGTGGAGGGCCATGCTCTGCAACGTGGCCTGCGTGGCACGCGCTAAGTCTGGTAGGCGCCTGGCAATGTCAAGAATGCGCTTCTTGACTTGGGCTGGCGACAATGCCGCCTCCACGGCGAATTGCTCCCAGTGCCGCGCCATCACTTCCGAAAATTTGTACTTGCTACCGATCTTCATGGCCATCTTGTCGGTCAGCGTGGGATAGACGGCGGTGCACAGCGCGTCATACAACGGCGTGAGCACGGCGCCTGCCGGGGTGTACAGCAGCGAGAAGTTTTTGCCATGGGCGTCGTGGTTGCCGATCAGGGCATTGAACACCACGTAGTCGAGCAACTTGAGCGTGTGTGGCGCGCTGGGACGCGTGGCGCTGCGTAAGAGCGTAAACGCTTGGGCCAGGCCGGGGCCGCCTTCGTTTTGGTATTTGTGCTCGGAGACGATGCTCAGCGCCTGGCAAAAATCCTCTTGGTGCAGGCGAAAGCCCGGCAGATCCACTTGTCTGTCATAGCGCTCCACCAACAGGTAGTGGCGCTGTTGCACCCCGTCGGTGATGGCCTGAATGTGGGTACGAGCCACATCCAGCTTGAGTGCCCCCGCCAACGCCATGCAATAGGCTTCGTTGAAAACGCTGCCGTCCACCCCGGCAATCGGCGGCTTGAGGATGTGGGTGCTGGGTGAGCCGTTCAGAGGCAAGCCGACGCGCACACTGTCCGCATCCAGCACCACCGGCAGCTTGTCTTGCGCCCCTGCGAGCGACAGGCGCAGGCCGTCATCCCCGGCACGCATGGGGCGCAGGGGCATTTCATCGAGCACCTGAAGCAGTTGCCCATCGTCTAGCCAACGTACTTCACGGGCGGCGTCGAGTGCCCGGGGCGATTGACCGGGCTCCAGCAAGGTGACGGCACCGGCGCACTCGCCACCCAGTCTGTCCAGCAGGGCATAATCGTTTTGCGTGGAGACTTGCAGGGTCTTGGCAATCTGCTTGCGCTTGCCGCCTTCGGGCAACAAGCCGGCGAAAAATGGGCGAGCCGCGCGGTCGTCAAAGGGTTCTGATCGGATAGGGAGCGATTGCGACACAGGCGTGGTGGCACCCGACACATAGGCAAAACTCAGCCTGCCATCCACTTGCGACAGGGTACCCAGGTGCGCACCCAACAACCAGACTTCGAGATGGCGTGCCACGGAGTCAGTCCCAGCCTTCCACCGCAAGGCTGCCGCCCAGCGCGTGCAACACTTTCAACAGGGTTGCCAGGCGAACGGTGGGCTTGCCCGCCTCCAACTCCACAATGAAGCGCACACCCACGCCCGCAGCCAATGCCAACTGGGGTTGGGTTAAACCCAGCCGGTTGCGGGCAGCCAAAACGGCTGCGCCCAGCGCTTCGGGGGAATTGGTGGGGGTGATGGGCATGTGAGTTTCCTGTTCGGGAAATTATTACCAAGCACGGGCCATCATGCAAGCAAAACTTCCCGATTGGGAAATTTTGCTTGCATAGTCTCCGGTTTGCGTATAAATAACCCGAACGGGAAGCTCTGAAACTAAATGGCCTTTAGCCCTCGCAGAATAAGCGTATGCCGCTATCAAATATGAAGCACCATCAATCTCTGCTGCCCATCGGCTCGATTTGCCAGTTGACGCCTTCAAGCCGGGAAAGCTTGGCTAGAACACCCTCCTGAAACGCCTTGAGTTTCGCCTCGGCAAGACTTCCCTCGACCATGGCATGTATACCCCAACGGTCTTCCGCCATGCGAATGGCAACTCCATCCACATAGACCTTGAGGAGTTTGCCTTGCGCTTGTTTCACGGGCGCACTGGTCGTCAGTCCGTCCACTTGGTAAATCGACCCAACCGCATCAAGATCTGGTTCATGTCCCAGAGATTCGCTAAGCCGTCGCATATCTTTTTGGAATTCTTCTTTCCAATTGGCATTGCGAGTCCAAAGCGCCTGACGAATCTGCCATAGGTGATTGGGTTTGCGGTCGGTGCGCACAAATGTCCATTGCGGCCAAGCGCGATCCGTAGTGCGCGTCCAAACCCAGGTTTCAAGGTCCAAGGCCCATTCATCTATGTTTTCGAGGAATGGGGTGTTCAAACCTCGCTCTATATGCCCGCCTGACACGATAACGCGGCTGGTTCCGTCGAGCTTGGTTTTGTGTCTGTGAATCCACCCTGGTTGATCGCCATGGGTTTCAACTTCTTGGATTTCAAAGGTCGCAGTATTCAAGTGATAGACGGGCGTGCGACCAAACTACCGACCTGCAGGGTAGCCCAGACAGCCAATGATCAGAATGAAGCCGTCAACCAGTGTGGCGGTATGAAAGTCCGTAGGGCGAAAAACGTGCTCGGGATAGCCAAAGATACGAATCGACCCGTCGGGTTTGAACTCCGTCACGTCGTTGTAAATGCAAAAGTCCGGGTCGTAGTGGTCCTCATGTTCACCAGCGATTTCGATGATGCGCCCGTCGTCCAGTATCGTGGTGGACCGTCCGAAGCGCTGGTAGCACCACACGGGAAGACGCTCACCCGCGCCCGTGTCTGCAAACTGCTTACTTGCCTGCCATGCAGAGCACCCAGCGCGCACCATGGCCTGCCAGAACGGATTGGCGATGTGCTCCGGGTTCGCCACGCCAAACCGGCGGTTCTTACCCGCCAGGTAGTCCTCCTGCGAAACCACGGGATCGGCGTCATGGCCAATGCCGAGCAGGCTGGCGTGCATCTCTGCGTTGATGTCGTTGATGTCGGCGCCATGACGCACCAGAATACGAACCACGTCCAGGTTGGACGCCACGGCGATGGGACGCTCCGGAATATGGTTGGCCTTGTGAATATCGGCCCCGCTCGCAATCAAAAACTCCACACACTCAGCCGAACCTTGCTCGGCCGCCGCCATCAATGGTGTTTCCAGAAATTCGTCGGTGGACTCGATGTCGAACCCATGGTCCAACAACCACCGCAGCATGGGAACGCTGTTGCTTTGAACGGCATACTGCATGGGCGTCTTTCCGCAGCGCCCGACTGCCAACCGATTGGCCCCAAGGTCCAGCAACAGCTGTGCCTTCTGCGTGTCGCCCATCTGAATGGCAAACAATAGCGGCGTTCGCTGCCAGTAGTCAGTTGACTCCAGGTCCGCGTGCGCCTGCACCGATTGTTGGATGCTCGTTGCCGTACCAAACACCACCTCATGAATCGAGTGGCCCCAACGCAGCTGAGCTGGATCAGCGCCGGCACCGAGCAACAGTTCTATGGCATCGAATCGGCCGCTTTGCGAAGCTACGCGTAGCGCTGACTCACCGTATTCGGTGACGCTGTTGATGTCTTCGCCCAGCGCAATACGGGCTTTGACCTCTTGAACAAGGTCTGCTCCGTTCTCGTAAATTACACCCAATAGGTTTTTCATCTCTTTCTTTCAGACAGTGTCGCTGGTGGGACTGCGCGCCATGGCAGTCATGGTGTCAGGCTTTAACCTGTACCAAGGTTCCACCATCCAGTGGCTCCATCACGAAGCGCAACGGCAGAAACTGCTCGATCACTTTGGCATTGGTGCGCGTGTGTTCAGACAGCGTGGTCGCCCAATACTGGCCGGGCTCGCCTTGCAGCGCCGCCAGGGCCATGGGGATAATCAACTAATCCGCTAAGTGTTCGTCCACCGGCACGCGGTACGCACGAACATATGGCGGACCACGGCTTGCTCAATCAAGCACTTTCCACGGATCACTCGGATCGGCATAAATCGGTCCAGTCCTGTCTTTGCAATTGGCGATACCACCCTGGGATTTGGCTTTCGCATCCCAAGCTGCACTCAGCTGCAAGTCTTTACTCCCCCCAATCCCATATTGATACCAACTCGCCAACTTGCAATGGGTGTCTGCTGCAAGCCGACCCTCTTCACCGTGCTGGGCCGCCCAAGCCGCCAACACTTGTCGGGCGGTTTTAGCATCTCTCTTTGCCGTGAAGCACCCAAAGGTAAACCCATCCACCATCTTCCGCATTGCGTTTTCGTTTGCCAGCGCGTTGGTACCGTCAGCTAAACGGATTGCCTTCCAGTTGCTTCGGCCCTCTGCCAAAGATGTACTACTGAACATCGCGCGTGTTTGTTCGCAATACGCAGTGTTGTCTTTCGAAAGCTTCAATCGGGTTCCCAGTTGTTTAAGTTTGGAAGGAATGACTTCTGGCCCATCTGCTTGAAGGCTCTTGCTATTGCGCGAAGCCGCGCCCCACGTGAGACCCGCTGTTAATGTATAAATTGCTTTGTCCAGCCCTGACATCGGTTGGTAATGTTGGAATTGCAGTTGCTTGGCCTGTTCATGAATTTTTAGGTCAAGTTCCCTAAGACCCTGCAAGTCGAAATCCGCTGGAAGGACTCCTTTGAGAACATCCGAGTGAACCAGAAAGTCCAGCTCATCATGCTTCTGAACAAGGTAGGTGTAATATGTCTTTTGCGGATCGATGACGGGTATCCCGCTCGTCGCGTTGAGGTCGGCACTCAAGAACCGTTCCGGCGCGATTTGCAAGACCAATCGAGCGAGACCTGAAAGACGCTTTGCTTCCTTCAAGAACTCTAGATTTTGACTCCACCACGGTCCTGCCAGCGGATCTTCCAAAAGCTTTTTCCATTGCGTCGACCGCTCCTCATTGAGCCACCAACTCAAATTTTTCCGTATCTCTTGCGTATGCGTAGATGGATACGAATCGAGCTCACTAAAATACTTTCGCTGGAGTCGCTCAAACTCAGTCAAAAACCGCTGCAAGTCCTTGTCTTGGTATTGCCGTTGAGGGGATCCCACAATGCCTTTAAGCTGAGCATTCTTTGCAGCAGTCCAGTTCAACGGGGATATATAGACATCGTTTTCTTGTTTGAATGCGCCGCCAAAAAAGGTGGACTCAAATGTCAACGCCAGGGCGCCCCTGTGCTCAATTTCCACAAGCCTAACAACGGACTGTCCGAATACATCTTCGTCTGACAGTGCATAACAGGGTGCTACAAGAATTGGCAAACAAAGGACCGCTGCAATCCTAAGCAGCCAACTTCTTTGCAGTTGACGGCTTTTTGTGGGCATTCGACATATCAACACTAGTGACCTCCTTTTTCCATTTGTCGGTCCATGATATTCGCATCCAACCTGGATTTTCAAAACACCATGATTGGTGTCGCCGCATGGTTGAACAGAAAAATGCCGTCAACCGGATAGGAGGCCTAACGCTTTCAATGCAATAAGTGACAACACGCAATCCGAGCACTGGCGCGGGGATGGTGCGGGCAGATTGTTGATTTCATTGGATTCATGTTCACTTCCAGAGGTGTACCTAGTGCTACAACCGCTAATCTTGCCGACGCAGCCAAGGCTGCAGACCTCGCCTTTGTGGCACTGCCCTGGCGTGGCCTGAGCGCGGGCCTGCAGGCAATCTGGCAGGCAAGCTGGTCATTGGCGCATCGAACCCACTGGACTTTTCAACCGGTACGCTGGGGACGGTGGTAGGCCATGCCGACGCGGCTGGGGAGACAAAGCAAGACCTGCTGCTTACTGGAACACCTTGGTATGCCGTGGATCAACTACGGCGTGCGCAACGGCCATTGGACGCATGGCTTTAGCTTGCTGGGGCAAAAGGCGTAGTGCGCTGCGTTTGACCCGTGAATAGGCTGCGCGATCGGTGGTCGCGCTGCACGGGCAGCGCGGTCACATCACGAGCTTTGCTGCCCCACCTCTACAAACACCTGACCATCGCGCACACCACAGGTCAGCATATAGCTGTGGCCAGCGTGTAGCGACAGTGTTCGTGTGGGGCGAAGGCTCGACAGGCCCTTGAAGCAATAGACCTGCACTTCGTATTCGCCTGGTAAAACTGCAATCTCTTTGGGGTAGTCGGTAAAGCCGGGCAAGCCAAAGGCTTTACGCTCGCCGTGGCCGGTGGCCTCCAGCTTGGTGTAGCCAGAAATGGTTGCATGGAATTCGTCGCCAAATGGATTGCCAACATGGCTGCGAATCACGGCAACGCTTGCCGGGCCCAATTCGTCTCCAGCGTATTGCTTGGTGGGTGTCATGAAGCCACAGGCTGACAAGCATGCTGTCGTAAAGAATGCCATCGCGGCGGTGTTGAAGTGTTTCATGGGCTCACTGTGTTGAAGGAAATAGTTTTAGGACGAAGCTGGTTGATGACCCATTCGGCAATGCATAGATTGATCAGCCATGCAAGGCTCATCAGCACATCCCGCTGATGTGCAGTGGGCTCGCCAATGAGCAACACCCACGGCAAAAAGATGACTACTTGTGTGCCGGCGCCTTGGCCCAGCGCATAGGCGCGAATCATCCAGTTGCGATGGTTGGGAAAATCTCTCTGCGAGACGGCAATCACTGCTGCGGCAATAGCCACCAACATGGCGGTAGCCACCACCAGCCGCACACAGTAAAGCAGGTCACCCTGCAACGCCGCCGGAATCGGGGACGTGGTGGTTAACCATGCCCCGCTGATGGCTGCCACTACACCACTGGCAACCACCAGGCGCCCTGAGGCACGGTGCCACTGGGGATAGTTCACGCGCAACCACGTTGAAAACTGCAGTGCGCCCAATATGGAGAACACACTAGCCCCAACGATATGCAAAACAGCAGGAACCGGCACCGCAAAGAAGCGCGCGTTGTCGGCGTTGATGTCCCCGCCCGTGGCCAGCGCCACCAGACGGACGATGCCTGCTACAAACGGTACGACGCTTGCCACCAGCAGCGCCAGTGGGATTTTCCAATCGATGCGTGTTGAAGTTGTCATGCAAAGAAGCTTAGGTTTTGCACGACCTTTTGTAACCGTACTTAAGTATGGTTCTTTGCCAAATGAAGCACCTAGCCTGCCGGCAACAATCGCAACTCCAGCGCGCGGGCAACAGCTTCGGTACGGCGTTGCACGCCGAGTTTGGAAAAAATATTCTGGTTGTGCCACTTCACAGTACTCAGTGACACAAACAAGCGCTCGCTAATGCTTTGATTGGAATGCCCTTGCTGAATCAGGCGCAGCACTTCTAGCTCGCGTTCACTAAACGTTTCCAATGGGGCTTGCGGTACATTGGCATGGCCTGCAGCGGCGATGTGCATCGCTCTGGCGCCACCTTCACCATAAAGTGCCAACAGCCTTGCGGCATAGGGGCCCGCAGCAGATGAAGGGTCAATGCGCGCCAGCAGGTTGCGCAAAGGCACACCTTCATCCACGACGAGGCGCACCGCAGCTTGCGGCTCTGCGCGTGCCATAAGCGCCTGCAATACCTGCAAGGCCTGATCCACTTCGCCCAGAGACTGCAACACCAAAACCTGAACCACCATGGCTTTGACAGCTTCATGCGCTTGGCCTGCGTCTTCCATGTTGCGCCTATACGTCTCCACGCACTGCAGTGCCTCAGGCGTCTTTCCCTGTGCAGACAAGAGCCGTGCCTGCAGCAATGCATTGGTGCTTTGACTCGCCACCTGGGCAGCCTTGTCGATGTCGCCCTGGCGCAGCAAGTGCAATGCCCGCATCTCCACAACCTCGTCCATGCGCACCGTTGGCTTTTTCGTTCTGGCAGCTTCGCCTGCCTGGGTGAGTGCGGTATCCACATCAAAAGTGGCGTCGAGCGCCAGCGTGGCGCGTACCCGCAACACTGCGGCTCCCAGGCCCGATTCGCTTGCCGCGCATATGGACAACTGGCTGGCAAGCTGCGTCTGCACCAACGCCTCATCGATCGCATTCCACTCATAGAGAATTTTGGCCAACCCCAAGTGCGCCTCGTAAGCCACCGATTGGGTGGGGTCAGCAATCATTTGAATGGCATCGCGGTACATCGCCGCTGCACTGTGCAGTCTGTACTCGGATGCATGAATGCTTGCCAATGCAATGCTGGCAACCACAGCAAACATCCGATTGCCCGAATTGCGACTCGCGTCAATCACCTTGGCGAACGCTTGTGCAGCATCTGACCGGTTTCCACTGAACAGGAGTGCAACGCCGAGCGCGCAGTGCGCGGCCGTCCGTTCGGGAAGGCTGTCGGGCGACAACAGCTCCAGTGCGCGGGTGGCGTGGGCATGAATGGCGTCGGGCTTGTTCTGTGACACCCCGAGCCAAGCATGGAGAACGGACAGATGCCCTTCCAATTCTTGCGCCCCAGCGTGAGGCCCGTCATTGCGCAAGGCTGCTTCAGCACCCTTGAGCTTGGCTTCCAGATGCATGGGCTGTCCTGATATCAACATGGTCCAAGCAAACATAAGCCATAGCGCAGGATGCGCATTCAACACAGCAGGCGGCAAGCCTGAAAGCCATTGCGTAACCGGCGCCACTTCGCCCCGAAAGTAAATGGGCATTCCATTGCCACCAATCAAGCGCATCGCACGAGGAATGTCCAGTGCTGCAGCAGCTTGCAAAAAGGCTTCTACTTCCAGCCCCTGGCTTTCATACCATTGACTGGCCCGCAGGTGCAGCGGCTCCAGCGGCTCGTGTTGACGTAGTCGCTCGCGCAGCAACGCGGAAAACAGATGGTGATACCGGTACCAGCGCCTTTCACTATCGAGCGGAACAATGAAGAGATTGGACTGCTCCAAGTGAAGCAAGATGCGGTGCGCGTCTTGGCCTTGCACCACGGCATTGCACAGCGGAGCACACAGTCGATCCAACACGGCACTGCGCAATAGAAAGGCTTGCACTTCGGCGGTCTGCTGGTGCAGAACTTCTTCAATCAAATAGTCGTGCACAAAGCGGTTGCTGCCCGTAAACGAAGCAATGAACGCTTCGGTATTGCGGTGTCCCTGCAGTGAAAGTGCCGCCAGTTTCAAACCGGCAACCCAACCCTCGGTCCGCTCCTCCAGTGCGTGCACCTGGGTCTTGGACAGCTCCATGCGCAAATGCTGTTGGAAGAATACCTGCGCCTCCGCCTGCGCAAAGCGAAGATCCTCTTGGCGAATCTCAGCAAGCTGGCCTTGTGCACGTAGGCGACCTAACGCAATGTCGGGCAGCTCACGGCTTGCAATCACCACGTGAAACTGCGCCGGCATTTGGTCAATCAAAAACGCCAATGCTTCATTCACGGGTGCACTGGCCGCAAGATGGTAGTCATCCAGAATCAATACCAATTTTCCGCTGATGGCTGACAACTGGTTCACCAAGATTGTCAGCACCGTTGACGCTGACGCAGGTGGTGATCCGCGTAGAGCCGCTACCAGGCCCGCGCCCACTGCATCAGACACTGATTGCAATGACGACACAAGGTATTCCAGAAACCGCGTGGGGTCGCGCTCTTCTTCATCCAAAGACAGCCATGCACTGGGGTGCACGCAGTCATGCGCCCATTGGCTGATCAGGGTGGACTTGCCAAAACCTGCGCCAGCACACACCAGCGTCAGTTTGCGAGAAAGACCTTCATTCAACCGCTGGACCAGCAACGGCCGCGCCACCGTGTCCGCGGACGGCGGAACAAAAAACTTGGTGACTAAAAGCGATTGATGCATTCAGCACTTATACATTCAGGTTTGCAAACTTTGCAATCGTTTCAAACAACACGCAATAAACGGCAATAGGTAAAGGCAAACCCAGCAGGGTTCCAATCATGTACCGCCTGAAACCAATGCCGGACAGTGCCAGCGTGTAGTTCAGGGCAGCAAGGGTCTGAAACAGTGTGCGCAACACGATGACGATGCGAACGGGGTGTGCATGCAAATGGGACAAGAGCCGCCGTGCCAACTTGCTTTGCAATTGGCCCACGGCGTCGCCCCCGATCCACCGCACACTGAGAAACGTGATGCCACACGCAAACACGGCCCCCAGGTAGGTGACGAGTCCTCCAGCGAACTTGCCCAAAACCAACACAGCTGCCGCCAAAAAAACAATCCCTGGGATTTGCACCAGATTACCCAATGCAAACAATACGATAAACAGGAAAAGGCCCTCCCAATGCCGCTCTGACAGGGTTGCGCGCAGCGCCGTCAGACTAAAGCCCTGGCGCAAATCCATCCAATGCACGGCCAACAGCAACACGGCCAAGAAACCCACTACGGCAAGCAGGCGCACATTGCGTACGACCAGGGTTTTGACTTGATTGGCGAACAGCCGCATACAAACACCTCAAAAAAATACTACGCGCCTGTAAGAAACGGCCACCAAAACAGACTAAACAATATATGACAGCCCTGCACACGGTCTCCACACATGCGTTGCAGGTGAAAACAATTGCCAAGCACAGCACCAGGACGCCCCATGTTACTGCGCCGAACCTGTAAGCAAATCACAACCCTCATGATCGCCCGGGAAGACAGACCGCTGACGCTTGCTGAGCGCTGGGCCGTGCAATTTCATCTATTGGCGTGCAAGGCCTGCCCTACATTTGAACGCCAACTGCTGGCGATTCGCCAGGGCCTGAATCGTTGGAAAAACTACCGCTCGGAAGAATAATCACTGGCGCAAGCCGCGCGCTAGCTGCTTTCGGTGAGCCCATGGGCCAAGGTGTATTCACATGCCTTAAAGACAATATAGGCCAGCAGGCTGGCGTAACCTGTGGCCAATATTTCAAGCAATTGCAGCAAGCCGCCATCCCACAAGGCTTGCCAGCCGTGCGCAATCAACAATTGTGCATTGGCTTGAAAGACATAGATGAGGTTCAGGGTACCGATGCCAAAACCGAAAAAGCTCAACCCCATGACGATGAAGCACAGCCAGGTACGCGTCAAAATGACGCGTTGAAACCAGGCTTTGGCGACATGGCCCATGGGCGGCTTAACGCGAAGCCTTTGGCCACCACCAAGCGTCCACCGACCACTTGCCGGGCCCCCACAAGAGAACACCCAACAACAGGCTGCCCCAGAACTGGTGCTGCTGCAGCGCCTGCGGTGCAATCTCCGCCAGGCTCAGCACCGCCACCACATTGATGACGGACAAACTCAGTGCAGAGAAGCGCCCGCACAGCCCCAGGATCAACAAGACCGGAAAGAACAGTTCACCAAACGTGCCGGCTACTGCGGCCACCGGGGTGGGCAACAGCGGCACCATGTATTCGTCTGCAAACAAGGCCAGTGTGGTGTCCCAATCGGCAATCTTGGTGAGCCCGGAGCGGAAGAAAGCCAGCCCGACAAATACGCGCGCAGCCAGCATGGCAGGGGCCTGCAAGTGGGTAAGCACGCGCTGACTGGCATTGAGCAATGGCAAGACGCGCTGAAAAGTATTGGCTATGGGGTGCGACATGGTGGTGCAGTTAAAGAAGTGAAAAGAATTGGGGATATTGAAGTTTGCAAGGTCTTACAGGGCGCGAATCAAACCGTCAGCCAACATGTGCCTGAGCAGATCAACAGCAGTAGGTGCGGCATTTTCTTCACCCACGCTGTGCGCCAACGCTTCACACACAGAGCCAAAGTTCTCGCCATTGCGCAGGCATTGCATGAAGACGGCTTCGGTCGGGGTCAGTGATTTCCACTGTGTATTCATGCCCCGCCGCCACACCAGCAAAACGTGTTGCAGTGCCTCGGGTGGGGCCACGTCCTCTTGTCCGGTGTCCAGCGCATGCCATATGGGGCCAATCGCCCACTGCAAGTCCAAGAGTTGCGCAGATGGGTGAAGGGCAAATACCAGCGTCGCCCAGTCTCCAGCGGGTATCGCGGCCAATTGGGGCTGGGTCAGTAGCTCAGCGGGGGCCGCATCAAACGCATTGCGCAGTGCCCACTCCATGTGTGCCAGGTCGACGATGGCGGGGTGGTCCACCAGCTCTTCATGGACAGTCATGAATGCAGCCAACTGATGGCCAAACCAGCGTATCGAATAGTGTTGCGAGGGGTGGGCATCAATGTAGGCATTGGCCAGCGCATCAAACGCATCATCCCCCATCACCAAGGGCAATTTTTCAAAGTTGTCGCGCAACGCGGCGCGCAGGCGGGCGCGGTAGGCCGTCTGGTAGATGCCGAACTGCGCTACGCCTCTTGCACTCAACAACTGTGGCGCCATGGCCTGGTCGTGCAGCAGCGCGCTTTGAAACGCTTCCTGCAAAGTCTCTAGCTGGTTCATGCTGCGCACGCCTCTGTCTGGCTGGTTTGTGCATGCAGGGCTTTTGCTTGGACTGCACGGGCATGGTCCAGCTCATCCAGCAGTTCGCGCAATGCGGGAATGTTGTCATCGCGCTCGATCATGGTGGGCACAGTGCCACAACGCTGAACCGTGTAGGCATACAGATCCCACACCGCTTCGCACACCGGGTGGTCGTGGGTGTCAATCAAGTAGCCGTCATGCGTTTCATGGCCCGCCAAATGGATTTGGCGCACGCGCCCAGCGGGAATAGCGTCAATATATTGCTGTGGATCGAACCCATGGTTCACACTGCTCACATAAACGTTGTTCACATCCAGCAGCAGCTCGCAGTCTGCGCGGCGCAGCATCTCGGCCACAAACTCCCACTCGGGCATTTGGTCCGCTGCAAAGGCAACGTAAGTGGATGGGTTTTCGATCACCAGACGCCGCCCCAAGTAGTCTTGTACCCGCTGGATACGGTCGGTAATGTGGCGCAATGTTTCTTCGGTATAGGGCACGGGCAGCAGGTCGTGCATATTCTTGCCCTGCGTACCGGTCCAACACAGGTGGTCTGACACCCAGCCTGGTTGCACACGTTGCACCAGCGTATTCAAATCACGCAGGTATTCCAAATTCAGCGGATCGGTGCCGCCAATATTGAGCGACACGCCATGCATCACCATGGGAAAATCCCGCCGAATGCGATCCAGGTGCCACAACGGTGCGCCACCCGGAACCATATAGTTCTCGGACAAAATCTCCAGCCAGTCCACGCGGGTTTGTGGCTCTAATTCAAACGCAGCGTAATGCTCGGCGCGCAGACCAAGCCCAAAGCCCTGGATGGAGTTCATAGCAGTCAAAAAAAGTTAAAGAAGAGGCCCGGTGTACGCGCGAGTCGTTGCACACGGGCCTTTCAAAAAATCAGCCGTTGATTACTTGACGACTTTGCCGCCAGCAGCAGTGCACTCTTTTGCAGAAGCCTTCTTGTTCCAGCCCATGCCCTTGCAGCTGTTTTGGCCCTTGCACTCGCTCTTGGCAGTCTTGCAATCCGAAGTGCCCTTGCAGCTATTGAGGCCAGCGCAATGTACAGACATGTCATCCGCAGCGTGTGCTACGGTGATAGGTGCGGACATAGCGAACAAAGCAGCAGCAGTGCTAGCCAGAGCGATAGCGGATTTGAAGTTTGAAGACATGGGGTTTTCCTTTAAAAGTTTAAACAATGAAGTAACGTTAAGTGCAATCAGGGCTGCCGCCTTGCGGGCGTTTGCACCTGTTTACTTTCGTGAGTCGGGGCAAGGCCCTGGTTCTTACAGCAACCTGAAAAAAATTTGAAAATATTCTCAAACCCTGTGGTCGGTGGCGCGCCTCAAACTTCTTACTGGCGCAAGACTTGCGTGTTCAATCTTATGTATGGATTTACCTTCATTGGAGACTTGGATCGTGCACGCATTGTCTGCCCCCTTTCATTACCTGGCCACTTTATCCACAGGCAAGATGGTGCTGTGGTGCTATCTGATCTGGTACCTGAGCACGGTCGCGCACCATTGGGATGCTTCACCACATGTGTGGCTCAACTCATTGGGCATTAGTGCCTTCATCGGCGTGGCATTGATTCTGAGTGTGGGTGGCAAACAGGCCGCGCTGCGCGACAAATGGCAAACCTTCCGCCTGTTTTTGATTCCATTTTGCGTGTCCAGCTTTTCGTCGCTAATCAAGAACCAGGGATTCGTGTTCATCGTTCCACCTTCACCACACGAGTTGGCGGTTTCCGTCAGCGGTTGTGCGGGCTTTGTGCTTCTGGTGTTGGGTTTGCGCAGAATGACACGGGCTGCGTAGCGCTGGAAATGCAGCAAACAAGTTGTACCTGCTCCTGCATTCAACTTTAAAAATGCCGGTCAATTTCTCACTATCAATTTGATAGCTACCGTCGCACATTCCACGAGGGCTACCGGCACTTTTTCCTCTAAACCCCAATGTAACGGTGCCACAACACCGGTTCCGCAGCCAGTTGCGTAGAGTCCCCCGCCCAGACCACCCGCCCGCGCTCGATGATGGTGTGCTGGTCTGCCAGCTGCACCAGGCGCTGCACGTATTTGTCGATCACCAAAATGCTTTGGCCTTGGGCGCGCAGCGCGGCCAGGCAACGCCAGATGTCTTCGCGTATCAGCGGTGCCAGACCTTCGGTGGCTTCGTCCAATATCAGCAAGTGGGGGTTGGTCATCAGTGCGCGGCCAATGGCCAGCATTTGTTGCTCGCCACCGGATAGTTGATTCCCCATGTTGCGGGACCGCGCGGCCAAGCTGGGGAAGAGTGCGTACACCCGATCCAGCGTCCACGGGTTGCCAGAGCCATTGCGGTTGGCGGCAAAAGCGCGCAGGTTTTCCGACACCGACAGTGTGGGGAAGATCATGCGGCCTTCAGGCACCACGGCCACACCCATGCGGGCAATGCGGTCGGCACTGTGCCGTTCAATGCGCTCGCCCCTGAAGCGCACCGTGCCACCGGCGCTGGGCGTCAGGCCCAGGATGGACCGCACGGTGGTGGTCTTGCCCATGCCGTTGCGCCCCAAGAGGGTTGCAACACCGCCATCGGCAATGCGCAGGCTGATGCCAAACAGCACTTGGCTCGTGCCATAGGTGGCTTGCAGGTTGTCCACTTCCAGCAGTGCGGTCATGCGCACACCCCTGCTTCATCACCCAAATAGGCCAGCCGCACCTCGGCGTGGTCTTTAATGTGCTGTGCGTTGCCGCTGGCAATAACCCGGCCAAACACCAGCACCGAGATCGTGTCGGCCAACTGGAACACGGCATCCATATCGTGCTCCACCAGCAGCATGCTCACCTCGCCACGCAGGCTGTGCAGCAGCGCCACCATGCGTTCCGTCTCATCAGGGCCCATACCGGCCATGGGTTCGTCCAGCAGCAACAACTGCGGGCCTGTGGCCAGTGCCAGGCCGACTTCCAGCTGGCGCTGCTCGCCGTGCGACAAGGCACCGGCCAGGGTGGAAAGCCGGTGGCCCAGCCCCACACGCTGTGCAACTTCGGCAGCCTTGGCATAGCGTGCTGTATCTTGCCGCGCTGCGTGCCAAAACCGCATGCTGCTGCCATCCACAGCCTGTACGGCCAGCGCCAGGTTGTCCTGCACCGACAGCTTTTTAAAGATACTGGTGATCTGGTACGAGCGCACCAGCCCCTTGCGTGCGCGCTGGTGCATGGGCAGCTTGCCGATGTCAGCACCATTGAACACAAGCTGCCCGGCGTCCGGGTGCAAGGCGCCCGATATCTGGTGGATCAGCGTGGTCTTGCCTGCGCCGTTGGGGCCAATCAGGGCATGGATGGTTCCGCGCTGCACGGAGAGGCTCGCATGGTCAGTGGCAGTAAGGCCACCAAAGCGTTTAACCAGGTCTTGCACCTGCAGCACAGCGTCTGTCATGGCGCGGCCCTGCGTTTAGTGAAGCGGCCCACACTCGTGAGGCCATTGGGCGCCAACAGCACTACACCCAGCAGCACAGCGCCCAGGCCCAGCTGCCAGTGGATGGTGTAGTGGCCCAGCACCTCTTCCAGCAGCAAAAAGACGATGGCCCCCAGCACACCGCCATACAGGTGCCCCACGCCCCCCAGAATCACCATAATCATCAGCATGCCCGACTGGCTCCACTGCATGAGCGCCGGGCTTACAAAGCTGCCCTGGTTGGCCAGCAGTGCGCCAGCCAGGCCGGCTAACGCACCAGCCAGCGTGAACGCCACCAGCTTGTAGCGAAACACCGCAAAGCCCAATGCGGCCATGCGCACTTCGTTTTCGCGAATGGCTTGCAGCGCGTGGCCAAAACGGGCGTTGAGCATGCGGGCCATGAGCACCAGCGTGGCAACCAGCAGCGCGAGTGTCAGGTAGTACAAGTTGACATCCTGCCCCAGATCCATACTCAAGCCGAATCCCAGCCCCAGCGAAGATCGACCGGCCAAAGACATACCATCATCGCCCCCATATGCTTTGAGCGAGACCACCAGGTAGTAGAGCATTTGGGCGAAAGCCAGCGTGATCATGATGAAGTACACGCCCTGGGTGCGCAGGCTGACCAGCCCGATCAGCAACGCCAATACCGCGCTCACCAGCATGGCTGCTGGCCAGGCCACCCAGACCGAAACCACCCCCGCTTGCATGAGCACGGCCACGGTATAGGCCCCCACGCCGACAAACGCGGCATGGCCAAAGCTCACCAGCCCGCCAAACCCCAAAATCAGATTCAGGCTGGTGGCGGCCAGCGCAAAGATGAGGATGCGCGTGGCAAGGCCCACATAAAAGGTATCACCCAGCACCGACGCGACAACCGGCAGCGAGGCCAGCGCCACCAACACAGGCAGCGACCACCGCAGCTGCAAGGGCTGGTCCAGCAAGCCGGTGGGGCTTTGCGAATCGTTTACCCGTGGTGCGTTCATTCGTGGTGCATTCATCCGTGGGTGGGGAACAAGCCCCGGGGTTTGAAGAACAACACGGCGGCCATGAGCACATAGATCAGGATGGATGCCACGGCCGGCCCGGCGCTGGATGCCGCCTCGGGCCCCACCAGGTAGCCGAGCGATGGGGGGATCAACGTGCGCCCTGCGGTGTCCACCACACCCACCAACATCGCGCCCAGCAGTGCCCCGCGTATGGAGCCTATGCCACCAATGACGATGACCACAAAGGCCAATATCAAAATACTCTCGCCCATGCCCACCTGCACGGCCAGTAGTGGCCCCAGCATGCCCCCGGCCACGGCGCACAGTGCCGCGCCCACGCCAAACACGGCGGTAAACAGAGGTTGCACATTGGTACCCATGGCCATGGCCATCTCGCGGTTGGCCGCACCTGCACGCACCTGCATGCCCACGCGCGTGTGGGCGATCAACACGTAGAGCAAGCCCGCCACCACCAGCCCCACAGCGATGATGAACAAGCGGTAGGCGGTGTAGTAAAAATCGGCCAACAGCTCCACCGGGCCGGCCAACGCAGCGGGTGGGTTGAGCGAAAGGGGCTGCGACCCCCAGATCATGCGCACGCCTTCATTGCACATGAGCAAAATGGCAAAGGTACCCAGCACCTGCGAAACATGGTCACGCTGGTACAGGCGGCGCAGCACCGTGATCTCCAGCAGCATGCCAAAGACTGCCGCACCGATGATGCCGAAACCCAGGCCCAACCAAAACGAACCGCTGGCCTGGGCAATGGACGCAATGAGGTAGGCACCGACCATGTACAGCGAGCCATGGGCCAGGTTGATCATGTCCATGATGCCAAACACCAAAGTCAGACCCGCGGCCAGCAGAAACAGCATCAGGCCGAACTGCAGGCCGTTGAGCATTTGCTCTAGGACCAGGATAGTGTTCATGCAAGCTTGTCCATGCGGAGGTTGACGCCTATGGTGGACGTCCAGAGATAGCAGTTCAATTGCTGTGGGGTCGTGGGTACTGCTGGCATTTCAAGCGTTCTGCGTTGGCGGGGCCGGTGGACTGGGTATCCCTTCTCTGGCCCACGCTCGCGGGCGGCTTGGTTTGAGTTGCCACTTCTGCAGCGTGAATACGGTGGTTGGAACGCCTGCTCTGTGGCTGCCGCGAATGGGGCCGACGAAGGGACACCCAGCCCACCGACCTGGCGGTGTATGTCTTCAATCGCTACAAAAACCATAGCTTCTCACGCAATGTATTCGAGGGCTAGACGCTATTTTTCTTGCGACATTTCCCTCCCCGGGCATTCCGGCCACTACACCCCAACACCTCGCCCCAAGGTGGGCGGCGTGGCGGGCGGGCGCAGGCCGCACTCGCGGTTGCCACAGAACAAGCGCTCCAGCCACGGTGTTCACGCAGCAGCCCTCGTCATACAAACCAAAGCCGCCCGCGACGCGAGCCGGAGAACGCCTGCCACGTCGCCCGCCGTGCGCAGCCCTCTCGTGCGCCACAAAAGAACACGCAACAATCAAAAACAAGCCCTTGCGCAAAGCGAACCGACACACGAGGTTCATGGCATCTTGCAGCTACCCACATAAGCATCCGCCTGGTTCTTGAACACGGTGCCAAGTGTGCGATTGGTAACCTTGCCCTGTGCATTCTTGGTGACTACCCGCAAATAGTAGTCTTGAATGGGGAAATGGTTGGTGTTGAATTTGAATGCACCGCGCACCGACTCAAACCGCGCTGCCTCCAGCGCCTTGCGCACGGCGACCTTGTCGTCGAGCTTGCCTTTGGTATCGCGCACGGCAGCATCAATCAAACGCGCCGCGTCATAGCCTTGCGATGCATACAGCGAGGGAATGCGCCCATATTCCTTTTCAAAGGCGGCGACAAAGGTTTTGTTGGCCGCGTTGTCCAAATCGTGCGCCCACTGGGAACTATTGAACATGCCCAGCATGGGCTCGCCTACCGCCTTGATGACGTCTTCATCGGCCGAGAAGCCAGGGCCAAACAGCGTCATGTCCTTCGACAAGCCCGCACCGACAAACTGCTTGATGAAGTTGATGCCCATGCCGCCCGGCAAGAAGATGTACACCGCATCGGGTTTGGTGGCGCGCAGTTGCGACAGCTCCGCCCCGTAGTCCAGCTGGTTGAGCTGGGTAAAGGTTTCAGACGCTACTGCGCCTTTGTAGAACCGTTTAAAGCCAGCCAGTGCGTCTTTGCCTGCAGGGTAGTTGGGGGCGATCAGCGCGACGCGCTTGAAGCCCTTGTCCGTCACGGTCTTGCCTACGACTTCGTGCAGGTTGTCGTTCTGCCACGAGGCGCTGAAGAAATACGGGTTGCACTGCTCGCCGGCGTATTGCGAGGGGCCTGCGTTGGCGCTGATGTAAAAAGTCTTGCTCTGAAAAGTAGGTGCACCCACGGCCAGCATCACGTTGGAAAACACCACCCCGGTCAGGAAATCAACCTTGTCGCGCTTGATCAAGCGGTCTGCCGTCTGGCGGCCTACATCAGGGCTGGCTTGGTCATCAGCGATCACCACCTCGGCTGTGCGCCCACCGAGCTTGCCCCCGGCGAGTTTGACTGCCAGTTGGAAGCCATCGCGAATATCCACGCCCAAACCGGCTCCTGGGCCCGACAGCGTGCTGAGCAAACCGACTTTGACCGGTTCGGATGTCTGTGCCATAGCGGTCAACGCCGTGGCGGCAAGGGCCGTAGTGATCAATGTGCGTAGGAAAGGGGATCGTGGAGTACGGTTCACAGTGAGTCCTTTGAAGAAACAGGCTTATGAAAACAACAGGTAGACGCAAGCATACTGACAATCCTGCAGATCAGGGGAAACCACGAGGCCATTACAAGCTGCGCTTGCGCAACCGCCGTAACAAGTAGACCTGCAATGCGATCCATATCCAGGGGTCGAGCACAGCATCCCAGACATTGCCGGTTGGCAAACGCCACACAACAGATACCACGAGTGCAACGGGTGTCGCCCATGCAGCGAGGCGCGCAGGCCGGTCGCCGGCACGCCAAACAACCCATGGCACCCACACAGCCAGCGCCACACAGCCCGCCGCTGCAGGACTAAAACCCCAACCATACAGCTGCACCGGCAGCACGGCAAAAGTATCCAACAGCAGCGCCCAGCCGGTCACCGAACCCATCACGGCGAGCGCCAAGACCAATCGATCGGAAACAGGGCTGGCACTTTGCACCCTACGCAAGGGCATAAACTGCTGGATGAGTAGCCCGGCACACAAGTAGACCGACACCGTGCTCGGCAGTTGGAATGCCAACCCCAACCAATACGCCGGAGAGTAAGCCCCCGGCAGCCAGGCAGACAAGCCGATCAACCCTGCAACCGTGGCGTGGCGCGCATCCATTCGATTCTGTGGTGGTAGCAAGCGCCACATAACCACGGCACCCAGCCAGGCCAACACAATCCCCCAACCCATGTGCAAGCCAAACTGCAATACAGCAGATGAGGGCAAGGCGGGTGCATCGGTAGCCAGCAGCTGTGCCAACCAGTTGTCCATGGCGGTGCTCATGGTTTGCCCCCCGCCAACGGTGCCGGCACTGCGAGTCGCTGCCAGGCGATGCGGTGGCGGTCCACGGTGTAGGTGATCCACAAGCTGCCATCCAACCAGGCCATGGCGGGGTAGGAATACTCGTCGTCAAAACCACCCTGCTCCAGAGTCTTGATCAATGTCCAGTCACGGCCATCCGCAGAACGACTCAAGTCCAGCGTGCCACGGGATGCAATCGACGAATTGTGGGCCAACAACATCTGGCCCGGTGCGAGCCCCAGGCCGGCCACGGCTGCGTCAGGGTTGTCCAATGCCAGGTCGGGCTCGTCGTTCCAATGTTGGCCACCATCCGTGGTGCGTGCCACCCCAATCTTGCCCTTGGGGCGCTCATCACGCATCCATGCAACCCACGTGTTGGGCGACTGCACCACCAGACTGGGTTGCAGCAAATAGGGCCGTTGTGACATACGCACCATGCCCCGAAAGTTGCCCCCCTCATCAAAGCGCAGGGCTACCGGGTATTTGATGCCCAGCTCAAAATGAACCGGCAACACCATGCCACCATCGGCCAGCGGCATGGGCGCATTGCGCACCAAAAAGCTGGTGTTCCACAACCAGGACAGTGGCAACACGCGAACCGGTTCAAAGCTTAACTCTGCCAATCCACGCCCCACACTGCTCTGGCGCAAGTGCAAAATGCGAGAAGCAGCCCAGCCGCCCCACCCTGTGGCCACCACAAACAGGTTCACCCGCCCGCTGGCATCGAGCCAGGCCACGGGGTTGCCCAAGCGGCGCAAGCCGTGCCCCAGCTGCGCGCCCATCACAAAGCGATTGACAACAAATTGGGCGGGCAGCCATTGACCGGTGGCGCGATCAAACTGGGACGCTGCAATTTGCACATTGGGCCCACTTTCCCGGTCACCAGAGAACCAAAAGACTGACAGCGACGCCGCGTCACCAGGGGGCATAGACAACAAGGTGCTGGCATGGGCAGCCGCCATGCCAACTGGCATCGGAATCTCGCCCTGGCTTTGTACTTGTAGCTCGTTGGGTGCCAGCGGTGAACCAGCATCTGGCCAGCGCGCGTTAGCGTGAGCAATGGCCGCAGGACGCTGCCACAGGTCCAATCCCGCAATGGCGCCGGCCATCACGAGCGCCAGTAGCAAACGCCCAAGTAGTGCAGGGATAGGAAACCGAACCATGGTGGCAATAGAAATGCGAGAAAGGAAACAGGCGTATCTTAGTGGCAGCGTGTTGCAAGCTCTTGGCGCACCCGCCAGGCCACTTTGCGGTGAAAATCGCCGGTATGTCGAATCCAACCATTCTTGCCATAAAGCCCTTGGGATTTCCCTGGCCCACCATTGACCCATTCCTGTTCTGCGTGCACCACAACGACGCCTACCCCAATGGCAACGCGAACCTGGGTCCAACGGCGTCCCTGGCCGGGCGCAACTTAGGCCAGGATTTTTCTGGAAAAGACGGCTGGAGCATGTACCACGGAGAGCGCGTACCGGGATTCCCTGCGCATCCGCACCGCGGCTTTGAGACAGTGACTATTACCCGGCGTGGGCTTATTGACCATTTCGACTCATTGGGTGCAACGGCACGGTTTGGCGGTGGTGACGTGCAGTGGCTCACCGCAGGCCAGGGCATCGTGCATTGTGAGATGTTTCCGCTGTTGCACACCGACAAGCCCAATCCCGTTGAGCTGTTCCAGATTTGGCTGAATCTGCCCGCGCGCAACAAGATGGTGGCACCGCACTTCACCATGCTGTGGCGGGAAGACATCGCACAGAGTCTGTACCACGACGCGCAGAACAAAGCGACACAAGTAGCCTGCGTGGCTGGTACCGTGGGCACGGCAAACGGACTCCCGCCACCACCGGACTCCTGGGCTTCACAACCGGAGGCAGACCTGGCCATTTGGACTATCAAAATGGATGCAGGAGCACAGTGGACATTGCCAGCCGCCAAAGGCCCTGCTACCCGCCGCATGCTGTATTTCTTTCAGGGTACCGATCTATCGGTTGATGGGCAAACAGTTCCGGTCGCTTCTGCGATTGAACTGCGCGGCGGTGCAGACGTGGAGCTCGTCAACGGTGCTGCGCCAGCCGAATTCTTGCTCCTGCAGGGCGCGCCGATCCAAGAGCCTGTCGCGCAATACGGGCCGTTTGTGATGAACACGCAAGCTGAAATTCAACAGGCTTTTGCGGACTATCGGGCCACCGAGTTTGGTGGCTGGCCCTGGGACGGGCCAGACCCTGTGCACGCGCGTGAGCAAGCGCGCTTTGCACGTCACGTGGACGGCCGCAAGGAAACCCGTTAATCCCATTCGTCTGTATGCGCCTTTTGTTTTCCAGCCTCAGTCGATACAAGTATTTCGGCAGCATCTTGAGAAGCAGCTTGCTTCTACTCGCTGTTTGGGTGTGCACCGGATTGGCGTCGCCTACTCACGCTTCAGTTATCACGCTGGACCAGGCACGGGCTGAACTCACCATCAATGGCCGAACCACGTTTGCCGAAGTCACTTTGCCCTACGGTTGGGACTACCAGCAAAGAGCAACTTCAGGTGTTGCGCGATTTGAAATGGATTTTGGTGGGCCCGTGGCTGCCGGCGAACCATGGGCTTTGTACTTCCATCGCCTGGGCAACGCGTACGTTGTCACCTTCAATGGCGTTGTGCTGGAAAAGAACGGAACGCTGGAAGCGGGTGACTTTAGCGACTACTCCAAGGCCCCGCGATTCTTGCTGATCCCTCCCAATTTGTTAAGGACCAACAATCGATTGGAAGTCACGATCCGTTCAGACAGTGGCCGCCGCTCAGGCGTTCCTGTCGTGCAAGTGGGGCCACGCGATGAATTGGAGCCTGTCTACCGCAAGGAATTTGCGCTGCGGGTTGTCGGCTCGGGGGTATTTTGCGCGTTCAGTTTGGTTGTGGGTGCTTTTGCGTTTGTCCTGTGGATTTCCCAAACCGACCCCAGACCCGAGCAGCGTGGTGTGCGAGACAGCGTGTACTTGTACGCCGCGTTGGCTGAATTTGCGTGGGCCTTTTTCAGGGCAGACAGCCTGATTGAACGACCGCCCCTGCACTGGCAGTGGTGGTCCATTGCGGTCAATATGTCGCTGGGCGCGTGGCTTGGCGCTTTGCTGCTGTTTTGTCACACGATTGCTGGATGGAACGCGCACCCGCTGACCCGCTGGGTGCGACGGATCGTGGTGACCTTGCTGGTCATCGGGCCTGCAGTGACCTATGCCGCTATTGTGCTGCCTATGCACATTCTGCTGACCCTGTGGCAGTTGGGCTTTGTGCTGGTCTTTACGCCATCCGCCATTGTTTTCATCATCAAGGCATTTCAAGGGGCCACGTTTATGCACAGGCTGGTCGCCTTCGTGCTGCTGCTCAATGTACCTATTGCCTTTCATGACTTCATTGCCATGCGTGTGGGAGACTCATTTTCAAACGATGCCTACTTGCGATATTCAGAAACACTTTTTGGTATTGCGCTGGGGGCTATCGCAATTGAGCGCTTTCGTAGCGCGAACATGCGGGTGCGTGATATGTTGGGGTCGCTGGAGTCGCGTGTTGTCGACAAGGAAAGAGAGCTTTCGGCAAGCTATCAGCGCATGGAATTGATTGCCCGTGAGCAAGAGCGTATTTTGGAGCGCTCACGGATCTTGCGCGATATGCATGACGGCGTGGGATCGCACATTAGTTCTGCCATACGGCAGCTGCAATCAGGCAACCCCGACAATGACGAAATCTTGCTGACACTACGGGACTCGCTGGACCAGCTCAAACTGTCCATGGATGCCCTGCATTTACCCCCGGGCGATGTTGCGGGTCTGCTTGCAACTTTGCGTTATCGGCTAGAGCCCCGGTTCCGCACGGTCGGTTTGACCTTGGAGTGGGCTGTGGTGGCATTGCCCGTCGTACCAAAAATGGATGCAAGCGCCATGCGCCAACTGCAGTACATCTTCTTTGAAGCGTTTTCCAATGTCATGCAGCACGCCCACGCTAGCGTTTTGCGCATTGAGGCTACTCCCACCATGGCGTGGCACGGTGGTGGTCAGCACACGGTGCGCATTCGCATTCAAGACAACGGTCGAGGGTTTACCGAGACGGGCGTAAAGCGATCTGGACTGACCTCCATGCACGAGCGCGCCGCAGCAATCGGCGCCCAAATCGCCATTACCAGCGATTCGGGAGGGACGATTGTGGAAATACTACTGGCTTGAAATAACCCGCACTCGAATCACATGCTCGGTGCCTTCAATGGCCGCAATGGCCGCGGCGCTGGGTTCATGCTCCACATCAACAATATTGAAGGCAAGCTCTCCACGGCTCTTGTTCATCATGTCAATGACATTGACCTTTTGCTCGGCCAAAACAGACAAAACATGCCCCAACACACCGGACACGTTATCGTTGGAAAAGGTGATGCGCCAACTGCCAGCGGCACGTGGCATGCTGATCGCCGGGAAATTGACCGAGTTGACGATGTTGCCATTTTCCAGATAGTCCATGATTTGGTTCGCTGCCATGACAGCGCAGTTTTCCTCGGATTCTTCTGTGCTGGCCCCAATATGCGGCATCGCGATGACATCCTGACGGCCCAACATAGCGGGTTCTGGAAAATCACATACGTACCTGCTGAGCTTGCCTTGGTCAAGACTTCGCAAAACCGCATGCGAGTCGACAATGCTCTCGCGGGCAAAGTTCAGAAGCACCGCGCCTTTCTTCACAGAAGCCAGTGCATCCTCACCGATCATGTGGCGGGTCGCCTCCATGGCTGGCACATGCAGGGAGATGTAGTCTGATCGAGCCAGCAGGGCCTGCAAGTTTTCCATGCGTGTCACTGCATTGGAGAGACGCCAGGCCGCATCAATCGAAAGGGCGGGATCAAATCCGACAACCTTCATACCCATGGCCAACGCCATGTCCGCGACCATCGAACCGATGGCTCCGAGGCCCACAATGCCCAGGGTTTTACCTTTGAGTTCACCACCAGCAAAGCGGGACTTTTCCTTCTCCAGCAGCGCAGCCATTTCGGCATCGTCGGTCATGTGGGTCAGGGTTTGCACATAGCTTAGACCGCCCAATATCCCGCGGGTTGCCAACAACATGCCCGCCATTACCAATTCCTTGACGGCATTCGCGTTGGCTCCCGGTGTATTGAACGCCACAATGCCCAGCTTGCTGTATTCACCCACGGGAACATTGTTGACACCTGCACCTGCGCGCGCCACGGCCAGCAAGGTCTTGGGAACCTCCACTCCCTGCAGCTTCTGGCTGCGCAGCAGATAAGCGTCGGGGTGCCCAATATCACTGCCCACTTCGTAGTGCTGGCGTGGAAAACGCTCCAATCCTTTGACAGAGATCTGGTTGTACGTGCGAACCTTGAACATGCGAGTGAACTCCGGGAAAAAGTAATAGGAGAAGGGCGATGCGGCAAATCAGCCTACAGTGACCTGAGCATGGGCCCAAGTCAGCCACGGCAGAAGTGCTTGCAAATCAGACGACTCAACCGTGGCGCCACACCAAATGCGAATACCGGCCGGTGCATCTTTGTAGGCGCCAATGTCATACGCAACACCCTGCGCCTCCAGCAATTTGACGAATTTTTTGACCTGGTCTTCACTGACATTCAGCGTCAGGCAAACGCTGGTATTCGATCGCGTAGCTGGGTCTTTGGCCAAAAAGGAAATCCATTCGTTGGCGTCAACAAAGTCCGACATGACCTTCAGATTCGCTTCACTGCGCGCAATGGTTGCCTGAACGCCACCCAATGCGTCAACCCACGCCAGCGCGTCGAGGTAGTCAGACACGCACAGCATGGACGGTGTATTGATCGTCTCACCTTTGAACAAGCCTTCGGTGAGTTTGCCACCCGATGTCATACGGAAAATCTTGGGCATGGGCCATGGCGGCGAATAGCTCTCCAGTCGAGCAACAGCACGTGGGCTCAAAATCAACATGCCGTGACCGCCCTCACCGCCCAGCACCTTTTGCCAGGAATACGTCACAACGTCCAGCTTTTCCCAAGGAAGTTCCATGGCGAACACTGCGGACGTGGCGTCGCAAATCGTCAGGCCAGCACGGTCAGCAGCGATCCAGTCACCGTTGGGAACCTTGACGCCGGAGGTTGTTCCATTCCAGGTAAACACAACATCATTGTCAAAATTCACGCGGGAGAAGTCGGAAACCTCTCCATAGCCCGCTTCAATTTTGTTGACATTGGGTAGCTTGAGCTGTTTGACGATGTCGGTCACCCATCCGGAACCAAAAGATTCCCAGGCCAATACATCAACAACGCGGGGTCCCAACAACGACCACATGGCCATCTCGACCGCACCCGTGTCAGATGCAGGAACCACAGCAACCCGGTAGCCCTCAGGCAAACCCAGAATGCGTGCGGTTTCAGTACAAGCCAGGCCCAAGGCCTTTTTGCCCAATGTGGATCGATGTGAGCGCCCCAGCGTATCCAACTGAAGCGATGCCACGTCATAGCCCGGCCGCTTGCTGCAGGGCCCGGAAGAGAAATTGGGATTTAGAGGTTTAACCGAAGGTTGCATGGGAGTCTCGCGTCGAAAAAAGTTGGAGTATCGCATTGTCGCGATGAGCGATCAGCTAGGTGGAGGGGGTGGGTGGGACGCGCGCACTTCCTCCTGCATCCATTTGCAAGAACCGGTCTTCAATGAAGTTCTTTTCCGTCAGGTTGCGCTGGAACGCGCCCTCCAACTGGGAAATTCGGGCCAGAAGATCCTTTTCACGAGCGGCCAGGATGTCAATTTGTTCTTGTTGTTGTTCAACCAATTCAGACTGGTCTACTCCGTCTGAGAAACTCCGTTCGTTGATCTGCGTTCTGATTTCTGAAAGCTGCTTTGCGTTTGCCTCTGCATGCAGCTCTGCCGCCTGGGCGCGCTCGCGTGCTTGTTCCAATTGGTCTTCCAGGTCAGTCGTGCGTTGCATCAAACTGTCAACCACAATTTGCTTGACCCCCTGGACCTCATTGATCTCGTCCCGTAATGCTGCATTCGCATGTGACGCATCTTTTAGTCGGTATTTGGTCTGGTCAATTTCATCTTGCAACTTGTTATTTTTCTCCAATGCTGCGGTCAATTCCGCATGCATCTTTTCCTTGAATTCTTCCGCGTTTGGGATTTGAGCCTCACCACCACCGTCGTCTGCAGCGGCCACTCGATCACCCGACGTTCGGGCCATGAGCGTCTTGACACGCTCAACCAGAACCTTAATTTGCGAAGCGAGTTCGACCACAGCCCTGCCGCTGGAGCTTTCGCGGGCAGTCAACGCATCGTTGTTTCGCTCCATCTCATTGAACGCGCGCCGCACAACCACCCTGATCTGGGAACCTACCTCAATGACGCTGCTTGCCGCCTTTTGCAAATTGATTTGACTGGTTTCGGTCGTATCCAATATCCGCATCAGCACGTAGCCCGCGCCAACCATGAACACTAAATTGCAAAAGAAGACAAAAGCCAGCGCTGCGTTGAGTAGTGTCATGGTGCCATTACAAAAAATGCCATCCGTCCTTCACCGTAACCAGGAATGGCGATGCGAAAATCCGAGCGTCTGCCGGTCTGCGCCAGCACTTCCGACAACTTGGCAAAGGTGTTTTTAACAATGCTGGCTTTGGCCAATGACACGGCTACAGGGTCAGGTTCGGCGGTTTCGGTCAGGCATGAGGCGACAGCACGCATGAACTCATTGGCTTTGGCCAGCATTGTTTCATCGGGCTGGCCAGATTCCATAACTGCCCGCACATCAGGCGGAAGGCGTCTGGATGCCCCCCCGCCCACCATGCACACTGCGTTGCTATCCATTACACCTATGGCGTAAACGCCCTTCTGGCCAGCACTGGCATACAACCCCAGCAAATTATTGACCGTCAGCAACTCTGCTGTCATGCGCTCGTTTGGAATCAGCCTGAAGGGGATATTGCCTAGCGTCGACTTCAGTATTTTTTGAATCGACGCTTCCTTGACAGGTTCGCTTTCTTTCTTTTGCGGGGTGATAGGCGCATCAACCAGCCCTTTGGCAAGATCTTGCACCGACGAAATAACAGCGGCAACCAATTCGGCATCATTGAACGGCTTGTGCAAAATGAACATGGCACCGTTGCTAATGGCCTGGTCCAACATTTCCGGGGTTTTTTCTGTGGTCACAAAACCGACCCTAATACTTTTATGGCCCAATTGGCGCAAGGCTTGGATCATCTCCAGCCCAGAGACCTTTGGCATATGCCAGTCAGTAATGATTAGGTCGGGAACAAAAGTATCTAGAACGTCGAGGGCATGTTCGCCATCCATGGCGGTTTTAATTTCCACTGGCTCATAACCACATTTGGTTATCGCATGACGAATAATGGCCTGAATCGCACGGCTATCGTCTACCACTAAAAACTTCAAAGCTCTCGTAAGGCGAATCTGCGCTGCTTTCATGGGCATGTATGGCAAAAATCAATCAGTAAATACGAACTTCTTTTGACAAATTCGCAGGTATCAACATAACTGCCAATCACGCAACCAAGGCAGCTATCGCCGTCTGTGCTGCAGGCCCGCGCGGCCCAAATTGGAACCCGACCTTAAATCCTTTGCCGCTGACCAATACAGAATAGACAGATACTGCCTGCACCCCAAACACGTAACGTGTACCTACATGAAAAATATCAAACTCAAGCGAACACAGCTTCTTACTCGGCAGCATATCGTCCATCAGAATGCAAACACCGGTCAATGAGATGTCGATTGTTTTCCCTGCCGCCGTGACACCGCCAGCAACGTTTACACGCGCGCGCCCCGACACTTTTTTGCGGTCAGCTACTCGAGCATCAGCTGGACGGTCTTGTGGTTTACTGTTTAGATCGTCTGAGCCCACAGAGGATGATTTTTCCAGCTCAGCAGACCCCGAGGCGGCGCGTGCCAACTCTGCTCGGTAAGCTTGTCCAGCCGAACTACCACCCCCCTGAGACTCAAGCGCGTCGATATCTGTGGCGAGCCCAGATGGATTTGTCATAGCATCACCCGGCCATGATGCCCGCCCGGCAGCAAGCAGACATCCGACAGGACCACGCGCACAACAGTACCAGCTTCTTCTGTCATCACATCTTCATTAGTTTTTGCCACTATACGTCAAAGTACAGGTCCCACCAAGGCACAGAACCATCCTTACCAAGTCACCGTTGTGGTGCATATTACCCATAGCACAACGGCGATACAAATTTTTCCAAAAGGTTCCATCCGACGATCAAATGCCTTTATCATTTGCCGCTAAACATATGGTCGGGCTGGGGCATTCCCACCATAAGTATCTACCAACCAAACAGGCGCAAGAATGAAACACCAGGGATTCTTGGAGTACAGGCATTTACGCTATCTGAAGCTCGCGGGTTGGGTTTGCGCCTTACCCAGCGCTTTTTATATCTGGCATCGGCTGCACGTATTCAATAGCCCCGGGAAATTGGGCTATGGTGGCACTTGGCCTGGCTATTTCCTCGGAACGGCCGCGGCACTTCTCATGTTTTGGCTTGCGTGGCTGGGCATCCGCAAACGGAGTTACAAGAGTAGTAGCAGCACGCAAGCGTGGCTGTCAGCGCATGTGTATCTTGGCTGCGCGGTGGTCGTTCTAGCAAGTTTGCATAGCGGCTTTGAGCTGGGATGGAACACCCATTCACTTGCCTATCTGTTGATGTGGATAGTGGTTTCAAGCGGGATATATGGAGTGGTTGTATTCAGCCGTGTACCTTCAAGACTGACTGAAGTCATGGGTGACACCACGCTTTCGTCACTCATGCTTCAAATACAGGACATTGATACCGAAGCGCAGCGCCTCGCACTAACATTACCCGATCAGTACAACGCCCTGATTCTTGACGCAGCCCAATCGACGCGCTTGCAGGGCACTGCATTGCAAAATCTGCTCGGTACGACTGCCAAAGATTGCCCCACAGTCCAGGCAATCGCCATCATTGAACGGCTCAATAAATCGCTCAATCCCGCCTCCGCGCGGTCAGGTCGGGAGATTTATGGTCTGATGATTCGACGCAATGGCCTGGTGGAAAGAGTCCGAGATGTTCACCGGTTGACTGCAAAACTTCGGCTTTGGCTGATGCTGCATGTGCCGATGTCCATTGCCCTGTTGGTCGCTGTCGTGGCGCACATCGTATCTGTCTTCATTTACTGGTAGTACCGAATGATTCGCTGCACTATCGTTGAAACCACATCGCAGGCAGGTGAGTCCGCATCACGGATTGCGCGCGCCACAGTCTCAGAAACATTGACGCTGGGTAGAGCAGCAGCCTGCAAAATTTACCTTCCCGATCCCAGGGTGCGGCTTGAGCATGCTATCGTGCGCCGGGCTGAAGATGGCTATCTGTATCTGGATGGTATTGGCGGGTCGGTGCTGGTCAATAACGAACCCCTTGACACGCTTCGACTGGAAGTTGGACAACAGATTGTTATTGGACCTTTCGAATTTCTTGTATCCGAAGTGGTCCACGGACCCAACTGTCAGCAAGTTCAACTGACACTCGACTTTACCCACAAGCCCACTGAAATCTTACATACAGAGTCGGTGCGTGCCAAAGGTGGTTTGCGTAAGTCGCTGTTCAATTTACGCACACTCAGCTGGGTTGCGGCATTAGCCTGCTTACTTCTGCTGTTGATTCAACCTGTTTGGCAAGCCTATCATCCAAAAGAACAGACGCCAGATTCCGCCAGGACTAACTCCGATGTCATGTGGAACCCCGGCCCCTTGTCGTCGGCACACACACCCGTTGGAAATGATTGCAAAATCTGCCATACGAAGCCTTTTCAGCGTGTGAAGGACTCCGCCTGCACCACCTGCCACAAGGACACAGGGCCGCACATTACATCCCACGCTGATCTTCAAGCCCACACCTTTGGTGATCAACGCTGTGCAACCTGTCACCGTGAGCACCAAGGTGAAGACGGTATGAAAAAGGTTGACGCGTCCAGTTGCGAAAGCTGCCATGCAAACGTCAAGGCCTTCGCACCCAAAACGGCATTGCCCAATGTGGGAGACTTTGGAAAAGACCATCCCGAATTCCGCTTGTCGATGAAGGTTATGGCGACACCTATAACGGTTCAACGCGTGGAAATGGGGCCAACACTGAAGGAAGCCAGTGGACTGAAGTTCCCACATGACGTCCACGTGTCTCCAAAAGGTATTAAGAGCCCTGTTGGTCCTGCCAGTACAGGCGGTCGGGTAGTCTTGGAGTGTGCGAGCTGCCACAAACTGGATAGTGCAAAAGTTCGTTATCAGCCGATTCGCATGGAGACGGCATGTGGCGAGTGCCACCGCCTCGGTATCGATGCACAAAACCCTACTCGCCAAGTGCCCCATGCCAAGCCCTCTGTCGTGATGGACGCGTTGCATGATAGCTTTGCCGCCCTCGCTTTGGAGCGAAATCCCGGGCAACTTGTTACCATCAATTCGTTGCTTCAAGGTGCACAAATCCAGCCGGCGTCAGCCAACAATATAGCTGCCGATCGCTGGGTCAACGACAAGACTTTGGCTGCCGCCAAGGACATGTTTGAAAACCCCAAAGGCACCTGCTTAACATGCCACACGATTGAAAAGGCAGATTCAAAAACCAGTGCCAGCGGACAACCCGACTGGAAGGTACAGCCTGTCTTGAGCAATGATCTATGGTTGCCAAAATCAAAATTTACCCACGCACAACACTCAAACGCTGCATGCGAAAGCTGCCACGATGCAAAGCAGTCCAAGACAAGTTCGGATATTTTGATACCACCCATTGCGACTTGCCGAAATTGCCACACGGGACCGAGTGCCTTGAACGTTCAAACAGCACAGACAACCAAAGTCGTCAACCAGTGCAATAACTGTCACGACTTCCATGCCCCTGTCGTTCACGCGACCTTTGTCGCCGAAAAGACACGAATTTCTGGGGGCCAGAAGGCCAACGTCGCACCATGATGGCGCATGTTCGTAAGCGCTGGGTTTCTTTGCTACCCTGGGCAATTGCCCTGCCATTGTTGGCATGCGGAGGCGGAGGAGGAGGCGGCGGAACGGTTGCAACGATCCCAACAGCACCACCTGATTGCGGTAGCAGTTGCGCGACTGACAATTTGACAAAGTCCGACGTGGAAACCATCGTTGCGCAGGCGGTGGTGCAGGCCCAATCGCAGGGTGCGCGGGCCACCATCGCCGTCACCGATCGTGTAGGTAATGTACTTGCTGTGTTCAGCATGCCTGGTGCCTCAGCCAACTTCCGCATCGACAGCGGTCGCAATGTTCGAGGTGGCCTGGAGCAGGTTGACAGCTTACCCAGCAATTTGGCAGCGATCAGCAAAGCATTAACCGGCGCGTATTTGTCTAGTGCAGGAAATGCCTTTTCAACACGGACAGCCAGCCACATCGTTCAAGAGAATTTCAATCCGCTCGAAGCAAATGCGCCTTCAGGTCCTTTGTTTGGAGTGCAGTTTTCACAGCTATCGTGCTCCGATCTCATGCGCAAGGGATCCGATGGGGCAATGGGCCCCAAATCTTCACCATTGGGCCTGTCCGCGGACCCTGGCGGTCTGCCTGTATATAAAAATGGACGGCTGGTCGGCGGTGTTGGGGTTTTGGCCGATGGCATTTATGGTTTGGACTTGGATATACGGGACCAGGACACCGATATTGATGAGCAAGTGGCCGTAGCCGCCGTTCGTGGTTTCGAGGCACCCAGCGACATCACTGCCAATCGGATCACGGCAGACGGACGTAGCCTGCGTTACACCGACGCTGCACCGAGCTCAACATCGGTGGCAGTGCCAGCATTGGCCACATTGCCCGGTAGCTTGGTCGCGGTAGCGGGTTACTTTAGTCCACCCGCGCGTGCGGGTGTTGCCTTTGGTACTGCTGCGTCAGGCATTCGGAAAGACACCGGTAGTTTTAGTGCACTTGGTGGCTACATTCTGGTGGATGCAGGCAACAACAACCTGTACCCCCCCCGCGCAAGCAATGATGGACTGGTCACAGCCGCAGAGACGCAGCAAATGCTGTTGTCGGCACTGGAAATTGCAAATCGCAGTCGTGCCCAAATCCGCAGGCCTTCAGGCTCTGCGGCCCAAGTCAGTATTTCTGTCGTAGGGTCCAACGGTGAAGTGCTGGGTATTGTGCGAACACCTGACGCTCCAGTGTTTGGATTGGACGTATCGCTACAGAAGGCGCGTAGCGCGGCTTTCTTCTCCAACGCCAACAGTGGTGCTGCCCTCCAGTCCCTTCCGGTGGCCAATTACCTCAAACCCGTCAGCACATCGCCTATTGGGACCTACGTGGGTAATTTGCGGAGCTTTTTAAATCGGCCCTCAGCACTATCGGATGGCATGGCGTTTAGTGCGCGCAGTATCGGCAACTTGTCGCGCCCAACATTTCCTGATGGCATTGCCGGAACTGAGAACGGCCCTTTGTCCAAAGCGATCACTTCCTGGAGCCCGTTCAGTACAGGCCTTCAACTGGATCTATCGATCAATGCCATTACGGGGGTCAACCCGCCTGCTGTGGGCTGCACGGGTTTGCCCAATCTTCAGAATGGATTGCAAATTTTCCCCGGTGGCTTCGCGATCTATCGTACCGTCGGCAACAACACGCAACTGGTGGGGGCAATCGGAATTTCGGGTGATGGTGTTGACCAAGATGACATGATTGCATTCTTAGGTGTTGCCAATGCTGCGCGCATACTCGGGACTGGGCTTGGACACGCACCCGCGAGAATGCGCGCTGACACCTTGAGCCTGCCAGGGGGGCAAGTTCGTTATGTGCAGTGCCCGCAAGCGCCATTCAACAATAGCGATGAGCAAAACGTATGCGCAGGCCTCTAAGAAAGTCGACCGTTTGCACCGTGCCCCGCTTGGCAGCCATGGGGCTGGCGATTGTTTCACTCGCGGCTTTGGCGCAAAGCGCTCGACCTGAGGCGCCAGCAGACAACCAGACCGACATTGAGTTGCGCCGAGCCCAGTCATCTCCTTTGATCTATTCGATTCCGAAGGTAGATCCCAACCAAGTACCGCCGCCCGAGAAATTTGATCCGCGAGTCAACGCACCGGTTCCTGACCGCTGGCGTATCGTCGAAAATATTGGGATCCATGACAACTGGTGGGACCCTTACAACCAGAACACGATCAAAGGCGATCGTCCGTTTGAGCCATTCAAAGCATTGGGGCCTGACTGGTTTCTGAATCTGGGAGTAGTCTCTGATACCCTGGTTGAACTACGCAATGTTTCAACACCGGTTGGCGCGCAATCGTCTGATCGTACGCAGGCAAACGACGTATTTGGCCGAGGTCGCCAGACCGTACTCGCCCAAACGGTGATTGTGAGTGCTTCCGTCGTCAAAGGTGACACTACCTTCAAACCGCCAGACTACGAATTCAAATTTACAGGCGCATTCAATACCATTGATGCCCGCATTGAAGAAGTTCGTGGACTGACCATTGATCCGCGAACTGGAACCACACGCAAAACCCGCCATTTTGGTGTGCAAGAAGCCTTTGCCGACATTCATTTACGCAATGTCTCGGATAACTATGACTTCGACTCGCTACGCGTCGGTATTCAGCCGTTCACCAGCGACTTCCGCGGTTTTCTGTTTAACGACCAGGCATTTGGAGTGCGTTTTTTCGGAAACCGCGACAACAACCATCTGCAATACAACGTGGCCTGGATGCGGCGACTTGAAAAGGACACCAACTCTGGGCTCAATGATGTTGGCCAGCGTATGCGCGCAGACGACACGTTGGTCGCAAACATCTACCAGCAAGATTGGCCAGCGCTGGGACACACGACACAGCTGACCATTGCGCACAATTCCAATCGCGAAGGCTCAGACGCTGTCTACTATGATCGCAACGGTTTCCAGTCGCGCCCAGCCATCGTCGGCGATGTTCGCAGTCACAACTATGAAGTGACATACCTTGGCATCAATGGCGACGGCCACTTTGGCCGCTGGAACCTCACGACTTCTGCTTATGCCGCTCTGGGCAAGACAACTTACGACCCGATTGCTCAACAAAACCAGAAGATCGAAGCCGGGTTTGTTGCAGCCGAGCTTTCGCGAGACTTTGACTGGATGCGCGTGCGAGCGACTTGCATTCTGGCAAGCGGCGACAAAGACCCATTTGATGGTCGCTCTACAGGTTTTGACGCCATATTTGAGAATCCACAAATCGCCGGTGCCGACACGAGCTATTGGATTCGTCAAGCCATTCCGCTGATCGGCGGTGGCGGCGTCGCACTATCCGGTCGCAATGGCGTGCTGCCTAGCCTGCGCTCTAGCAAAGACCAAGGCCAATCGAATTTTGTGAATCCTGGTTTGCAATTGTTGGGAATTGGTGCAGATTTTGATCTCACACCGCAGGTGCGTGTACTGGTCAACCTCTCCAGCATTTCCTTTGCAGACACTACGGTACTGCAATACCTGCGCAACCAAGGGCCTATTGACCGCAGCTTAGGCACCGACCTTTCCATTGGCGTTCAATACCGCCCTTTCAATTCACAGAATGTGATTTTGAATGCCTCTGTTGCCACACTGGAGCCTAGCAAAGGGTACCGTCAGCTTTTTGACTCGAGTGAGCGGCCCTATTCAGCGCTGGTCAATCTACTTGTTACTTTTTAAGAACCTACGATGCACATGCGATTGAAGTCTGCAGTCTGGCTTTGTGGCTCCATTCTGGTCACAGTTGCGGCGTCACTGTGGACCGTACAGGGCGCTTACTCATCCCCCGACCATGCCGCAAGTGAAAGTGCAACCACAGTGGTGGCACCAAACGCGCCGGAAAAGCAAACGCTGGCCCAGGCACTTGAAAAGTCCGTTGGCTGCGAGACATGCCACACCGGTTTGGCCAATGACAAAGACACGGTTGCAAAAGACCACCGGACCATGCATGCCAATCCAGGTGTTGTATTGGGATGTACGGACTGCCATGGTGGCGATGCCAGTATTAAACGCGCGCCCTCCACCACACCAGCCGATGCAAGCTACCAGGCTGCACTGAAGGCAGCGCACGTGCTTCCGCGCTACCCAATCAAGTGGAAATACCCATCATCAGCGAATCCCCCTGGAAGCTTTACCCTGCTGAACAAGGAATCGCAACAGTTTGTGCGCTTCATCAACCCCGGCGACATGCGCGTTGCCCGGCAGGCGTGCGGAGCATGCCACCTGCCCATCGTGCAGGCCAATGAACGCAGCCTTATGGCGACAAGTGCCATGCTGTGGGGCGGAGCCTCGTATAACAACGGTATCTTGCCATTCAAGCGGTATATTCTGGGTGAATCCTATACGGAGCACAGTGAACCAGCCCTGATCAAGAATCCTGTTGCAGTAACGCCCCACATGACTTCCATGGGGATTCTGGACCAACTGTTACCGCTGCCTGCGTGGGAAACGATTCCTCCAGCTGATGTGTTTCGTGTATTCGAGCGCGGTGGTCGCGTTATTGGCACGCAATTCCCGGAAGTCGGCTTGCCAAATCTCAGCGGCGGATTGCAGAAGCTCGACGAACCAGGACGACCCGACATCAAGCAATCCAATCGTGGCCCCGGAACTGGAGGACGTATTGCAGTGCCCGTCATTAACATTACCAAGACACGCCTGAACGATCCCCACCTTTGGTTCTTGGGCACCAATGAGCAGCCCGGTGACTATCGGTCGTCTGGCTGCACCGCGTGCCACACACCGTACGCCAATGATCGTGATCCCAAACACTCGGGTCTGTATTCGCGCTTCGGACATCAGGGAAAAACAGCAACTGCGGACCCCACTATTCCCAAAAACGAGTCTGCCCACCCGATTTCGCACCAGTTCACCCGCGCAATCCCCTCTTCGCAGTGCATGACCTGCCACATGCATCAACCCAATGTTTTTGTGAACTCTTTTTATGGCACCACGATGTGGGACTATGAGACGGATGCGCCAACCATGTGGCCATCGAAGCAAAAATACCCTACAGCAGCAGAAGCGCGGGAGATTTTGACCCGCAACCCTGAAGAGGCAGCAATACGCGGCAATTGGGGCGATCCGGAATTTCTGCGCAACGTTTCTGATCTCAATTCAAAACTAAAAGATACCCAGTTCGCGGACTACCACGGGCATGGATGGAATTTCCGTCAGGTATTTAAGCGGGACCGCAAAGGCACCCTCTTGGATGCAATGAATAGACCTGTCGCTGATACAGACGCCCAAAAATTCAAAAAGGCGGTACACCTGACATCCATCCATTTGGACGTTGGAATGCACTGCGTGGATTGCCATTTCTCGCAAGACGCGCATGGAAATGGCCACATTTATGGCGAAGTTGCAGCATCGATAGAGGTTGACTGCAAAGACTGCCACGGTAGCGCCACCGAATACCCCAAGTTACGCACCACAGGTCCTGCAGCGCGCCCGGGTGGCATGGATATGTCCTTGCTCCGCACCCAAGACGGACGCAGGCGATTCGAATGGCGCGATGGCAAATTACTGCAGCGCTCTGCGCTAGACCCCAATTTGGAATGGGAAATGTCCCTGGTCAAGGACACCGTTACGCCAGGCAACCCCAAGTACAACGAAAAAGCAGCTCGCGCCAAACTGATGCATGAAGGCGAAGCTGGGCAAAACGGCAAGTGGGGCCAAACCGAAACGGGGCAAGGCTACGCCCATGGTGACGACAAAGTTACCTGCTACAGCTGCCATCTGTCATGGACCACCAGTTGCTCAGGTTGCCACTTGCCGATTCAGGCCAACGCAAAAACAGAACGCAACCACTACGAAGGTGGTGAAACCCGCAACTATGCGACCTACAACCCACAAATCGTGCGTGAAGATGTATTTCAGCTGGGGCGCCATGGACCGGTCAAAGGATCCAAAGTCGCGCCCATCCGTTCTAGCTCTGCACTGATCCTTTCCTCCACCAACAGCAACCGGGAGAAAATTTATATTCAGCAGGCCCCCATAGCTGCCAGCGGGTATTCATCGCAGGCTTTTGCGCCGCACTATCCCCACACCGAGCGCAAAACCGAAACCAAAACCTGCTCAGATTGCCACATCAGCAATGCCAACGACAACAACGCGATCATGGCCCAACTCATGTTGCAAGGGACTAACTTTGTGAACTTTGTGGGATACAACGCATGGGTCGGCGAAGAGGCCCATGTCGAGGCAATACAGGTTACGGAGTGGGACGAGCCGCAGGCGGTCATTGGCAGCTACCTGCAGCGGTACGCGTACCCTGACTGGTACCAAAACCATCAACGTGCAGATGGAAAACTGCAAGAAGCACACGACCACACGACGGCCGGCGCAGCACAATGCATTGCGCTACGCGGTGAGTATTTGTTTGTGTCTGAAGGCTCGGGAGGTATGCGGGTCTACGACGTGGCATCCGTTGCGAACAAAGGCGTTTCACAGCGGATCATTACGTCCCCTTATTCGAATTTGGGGCAACAGACCCACATTCCCTCAGCCAACGCAACCTGCGTAGCACTCCCCACCAATCAGCCGATTGCACCTTTGCGCAACCAGGGCGACTTGATGCGGGTGACCAATCAAGAACAACCGTTCCACCCGATATACCACTATGCCTTTATCAGTGATGCCAAAGAAGGCTTGATTGTTGTCAACGTGGATACTTTGGCAGACGGGGATTACCGCAATAACCAATTGAAACGTGAGTTGACTTGGAACGGTGGTGATGCCAATCCAGGCGTTCTGGATGGGGCACGACATGTCGTTGTCGCAGGGCACTATCTGTATGTCACTACACCCAAAGGCTTGGTCATACTCAATGTTGACGATCCACTGAAACCCACTGTTTCAGCAGTCGTTGCCCTGCAAGACGCACGTGCAAGTGCTGTGCAATTCCGCTATGTATGGGTAACAACCGCACAAGGTCTTGAGTTGGTCGACATCACGCACCCGGCAAAACCACGCGTCGTTCAGGAAGCGCGCATTGCAATTGCCGATGCCCGCAAGGTGTATCTGGCACGAACCTATGCCTACGTAGCTGCCGGGGCCGAAGGTCTGATGGTGATTGACGTTGAAAGACCCGAAAAGCCCCATACGGTTCAACGCTTCACCAATATTGATGCCAATGGCAAACCTGGAATCGGTGGCAAGTTGACGGATACACAAGACGTTATCGTCGGTTCGACGAATGCATCGCTGTTCGCCTACGTGGCCGATGGCGTCAATGGCTTGAAGGTTTTGCAGCTCACCGCGCCAGATACCCAGCCTAAGTTCTACGGTTTTTCACCCGAACCAGCCCCCCAAGTGGTTGCATGGCGACCCACTGCATCGAGGGCACTGGCTTTGTCCAAAGGCCTAGACCGAGACCGCGGTGTGGACGAGACCGGGGGGCAAATCGCCATCTTTGGGCGTATCGGTTCACGACCGTTTACGCTGCCAGAAATGCAAAAGATGTATATGCGCAAAGACGGCTCTGTATGGACCGTTGATGACAATGGCCCGAGCACCCGCGGTACGCGGAGTGACGCGAAGCCGCTACCCAGCACAGGAGCCACACGATGACTGGACTCGTCTCGACTTTTTCCCTGCGGGCAAGCTTGCTATGGGTCCTGGTGACGGCTATGCCGGCCATGGCCCAAGTGTTGCCCGACCAATCTCCCCACAAATCGATGGGGGTGGTCAGTTGTTCGAGTTCACTTTGCCACGGCTCCGTTGCGACATGGCAAGGCTCACCAGTTGAGCAGAATGAATATGTTGTTTGGTCTCGCCTGGACAAGCACGCCCGGGCCTATTCGGTGTTGCTCAATGAACGCTCACGCAGCATTGCCAGCAAACTGGGCTTGCCAAAGCCAGCGCATGAGTCCAAAGAGTGCCTAGACTGCCACAGCCACAACCCTGCACCAGCCTTGGCAGACAGCCGCCACAAGGTCGCTGATGGCGTAGGCTGCGAGAGTTGCCACGGCCCATCAGGCGAGTGGATTTCTTCGCACACCGCGCCAGGTGTCACCCACAAGGACAACATCAGTCAAGGCCTCTTCCCGTCGGACGACCCGCAGGCTCGCGCCAAGCTTTGTATGTCTTGCCATTTCGGGACCGCTGACAAGTATGTAAACCACCGAACCATGGCCGCCGGACATCCACGCCTCAGTTTTGAGCTAGAAACATTTACCAACTTGCAACCTGCGCATTTCAAAACCGACAGCGACTACATCAAACGCAAAGGTGCGTTCGAAGGTGCGAAGGTTTGGGCATTGGGCCAAGCCATTGCCGTCACAACACAAATCGACATTTTGCTGGATCCGCAGCGCGGTCATGATGGTGTGTTCCCCGAGCCAACTTTGTTTGATTGCCACGCCTGTCACCACCCCATGGCCGACCAGCGCTGGAAGCCGCGAACCGCCTTTGGCGCAAGCCAGTCGCCCGGATTGATACGGCTGAACGACTCCAACCTCCTGATGGTTCGGCTGATTCTTCGCCAATTGGACCCTGATCTGTATGGTCGCTTTGCACAAGCCACTGTCAACCTGAACAAAGCACTGTCTGGCACAGGCAAGCTCAATGACAGTGCACAGGCAGTGCGTCAACTTGCACAAACCGCTGCAAGCAAAATCGCTGCGTCCAAAATGGATGGCAACGCGTTGCGCTCCATGGCCATCTTGTTGATCGACGATGGCATTGCAGGCAACTATCCAGACTATTCAGGAGCCGAACAGGCAACCATGGCATTGGGTAGCCTGATCAACACGATGAACAAAACCGGTTACATCAAAAATGCTGCGGCAATGAACAAGGGCTTGGCGCAATTACGCGCAGTCTTGCTCAAAGACGAGGCTTACCAACCCAGTGCATTTGTTGCCCAGTTGCGCGGGTTCCGCACTCTGGTCGCAGCACGATAGCAAGGACGATTTATGGACGCCGACTTCAAGATAGTCATCATCGGATCTGGCCCAGCAGGACTTTCTGCCGCGGGTCATTGCGCCGAGCTGGGCATTAGCCACATTCTGTTGGAAGCACAGGACCACCTTGCTGACACGATCTACAAGTACCAAAAAGGCAAGCACGTGATGGCAGAGCCGTCTGTGCTGGGCTTGCGCAGCCCTGTCAGTTTTGCTGCTGGTAAACGTGAAAACATTCTGGAACAGTGGAACCAAGAAATGGTCAAGCTGGGCACCAAGATTCAATTTGGTGCCAAGGTAGTAGGTATCACCGGCAGCAAAGGTTCGTTTCGCGTTGAATTGGCCAACTCGGAAATTATTAACGCTGAGCACGTGATCTTGGCCATTGGCCTGCAAGGCAATCTGCGCACGCTGGGCGTATCGGGTGACCATTTCCCTAACATCCAGTACCAGCTGGACAACCCGCAAGAATATAAAGGCGAGACCATCATTGTGGTGGGTGCGGGAGATGCCGGTATTGAAAACGCGCTCGCATTGGCGCAAGCGGATAACCGCGTTATCTTGATCAACCGTGACGAAGAATTCACGCGCTGCAAAGAAGGCAACCTTTCGCTCGTACAGGCCGCTGAACGAACCAAGCTTATTGGTGTGCGCCACAGCAGCCAGGTCGACAGAATTGAAGCGATCGTTCACGCAGAATCCGAAGCGGATATGCAAGAGACGATGGTGATGTCGGTACTGGATCTGTCCAAGAGCTATGCCAACCAAGGCGCAAAGCCAGGTCTATCGGTATTCCTGAATACACCCACCGGTGAAGAACGCGTCGAAGCCCACCGCATTGTTGCGCGCCTGGGTGCCATTCCGCCCAGAAAGTTGGTGGAAAGTTTTGGTATTCGGTTCACGAATCAAGACGCAACAGCATTGCCCGAGCTCTCCACAACCTACGAGTCCAATGTACCGGGTCTGTTTGTCATTGGAGCCTTGGGCGGCTATCCACTGATTAAGCAGGCAATGAACCAAGGCTACGAGGTGGTAGAGACCATCATGGGCCGGGCGGTGGAGTCCGTAGACGAACCGCTCTTGCTCGCCCGATTTGCTGGAATACTCAAGAAGCGCCCTGCCTTGGGCGGCGTCGCAGGCGTATTGGATCTTGTGCGCAGCAGCGTTCCCTTGCTGGCAGGTCTTAGCGGCTTGCAATTGCGCGAACTCATGCTGGAAAGTGAGCTGCACCTGCCTGAGGCCGGAAGCGTCATCTTCCAGCGCAATGACTACACCAACTCCTTCTTTTCCATCGTCTCAGGCACGGTGAAGATTGTGGGTGAAGCCCAAGGTGCAGCTGCACCGACTGAATTCGCGTTGAGTGCAGGCCAGTTCTTCGGCGAAATGGGCCTGATTTCCGGCCGCCGCCGTTCAGCCACCGCCAAGGCAGGCACAGACTGCCTAGTGGTCGAAACGCCGCGCCGTGCCATGCTCAAGCTGTTGGCCAGCGTAGACTCTGTTCGCAAGAACCTGGACATGGTTGCCCTGCGTCGCGCGGTGCGCAAGTACGTTGCAGACACTGTCACCGAAGATGATCTGAGCGCCATGATTGAGGGCTCCACGATCAAACAATACAAGACAGGGCAGGCCCTTTTCAATGAGGGCGACAAGGCCGACGGCTTGTACCTCATCCGGCGTGGTTCGGTCATGGTTTCCCATATATTGGGTGGCCGCGAGGTGGTCATTTCCTACGTATCCGCCGGCAATTACGTCGGCGAAATGGCATTGATGATGGATGCACCACGCTCCGCCACTGTGCGTGCCGCGGTCCCCACGGAAGCCATTTTGTTGGATGCGAAAAGGGTTGTCGAAATTTTGGCGCGCAATACTGGCATGCGGCAAAAGCTCGACGCGCAATACAACCAACGCATACAAGCCAACCAGGCACTGGAACAAGACACCCGTTCTGGCAATGTCATCTCGTTCTTGCTAAAGCAAGGTGTCGGCGAAGCGACCGACGTTTTACTGATCGACGAATCTCTATGCGTGCGCTGTGACCATTGCGAGAAAGCATGCGCAACGACCCATGGCGGCTTCTCTCGCCTGGACCGCGAGGCGGGCCCTACGTTCGCCAATTTGCACGTACCCACATCCTGCCGGCATTGCGAGCATCCGCACTGCATGAAAGACTGCCCGCCCGACGCCATCCACCGCGCCCCCAACGGAGAGGTGTACATCAGCGACGCATGTATCGGCTGCGGTAACTGTGAGAAGAACTGCCCTTATGACGTGATCCAGATGGCTCCGCTGACTAGCAAGAAGAAGCCTGGCGGAATCTTGTCATGGATGTTCTTTGGCATCGGCCAGGAGCCAGGCACCCACCAGGCGGCAGACCCCAAGGACAAGACAAGCCAGAAGAAAGCCGTCAAGTGCGACATGTGCCGTAACATTCCCGCCGGCCCTGCCTGTGTGCGCGCATGTCCAACCGGTGCGGCGCTACGTGTTAGCCCCGAGAACTTCATGCGGTACGCTGGCACGAAAAACTGATTGGGTGTGGGCCACATTTTGATGTGCGTTTGCGCATACCAGTCAAAGGCTTCAGCCGCCTCCGCTTGCGCGAGCGGTTTGAAAATCACCACAAATGGCATGCTGACCGATTTCTAGTGATCGGTGCAGAGGCTTCGCTTTCCGCACTGTCAATCAAGGCCTCGCCCAACGACCGGTTCTCCGCGATGCTGAGATTTATAGGGCTTGGTGCAGGTCGGTCGACATGGAAATATAGCAGCACAGGGGTCAAGGTAGGGCATGCACCTTGGCAAACGCCAAAATCACCTCGCGGATGATTTTTCGCTGGGGGGCCGGCAGCTTCAGAAAAGCGTCAAAGGTTTCCCGCTCCAGGTAGCCCACGCCTTCATCCCAGCGCTTTTGTTCAGCACGCAAATGCATCTGAACATGTTCGCCGAAACGCAAAAAATGGCTGTCTACTTTCAGCCATTTGGCCAACGCCTGTAATTTGTCCTGCGTAGGAATGGCCTCGCCATTGAGCCATTTCCATGCGGTCTGCCGCCGCACGGGCGTACCCGACCAGTGCAAATTGAACTCTCGCTCTAGCACGGCACCGCTCACGTCCAGACGCTGAGCCTTCATGGCTGACCGCAAACGCTCGCTGAACTCCTTCTTTTCATTCATGGAAGGCACGTTATTCGCGTGGCTGGCCCTAAATGTCCATTACAGTTGACGTTTTATGTCCCTTTTAATGGGATTTCAATTTCAGCCTCACTAGCCCATGCCCAAGTCCCTGCTCGAACAACTCCCGGAAATCGTGGCCCAAGGCCGCAAAGAGGCCGAAAAAATCCTGGAAGGCATAGAAAGCCGCCACCGCGTCAGCTTGCAAACCCGCGAGGTGGTGCTGCCCGCTAAGGACAGCGCGGTGCAAGATTGGGTAACCGCGCACAAGCGCTCAGCACAGCGGGAGGTATTTGCGCCCGGGCAGACCAGCCTGATTGAGAGCCCGCAACCGATGCTGGGTGAAGCGACTACCACCGGTTACCCAGCGCTGGTCGATGGGCAACCCTGGGCCAACCGCCTGATTTACGGTGACAACCTGCTAGCCATGGCCGCCCTCTTGGCAGGGGACGACACCACACCCAGCCTGCGCGGCAAGGTGGATTTGATCTACATCGATCCACCATATGACAGTAAGGCCGACTACCGCACCAAGGTCAACTTACCCGGCCTAGAGCTGGAGCAAAGGCCCACCGTCATTGAGCAGTTCGCCTACTCCGACACGTGGTGCAATGGTACTGCCTCCTATCTGGCTGTGATCACGCCACGGCTGATTTTGATGCGCGAGCTGTTAGCTGATACGGGATCGATCTACGTGCATCTGGACTGGCACGTCAGTCACTATGTGAAGTTGGCAATGGACGAGGTATTTGGTAAGGCGAACTTTCACAATGAAATCGTCTATTGCTACAGTGGTGGCGGGGTACCCACAAATGAAATGCCTAGAAAGCACGACACCATTTTCTGGTACTCGAAAGGTTCAGCTTGGACCTTCAACACACAGTACAGACCTTATTCGGAAGGAACACTTCAACGCGGAAGAACGGCGGTCAAGGGGCCAGACGCAGAATTGCGGGCAGAAGGGACTCCCATAAATGATTGGTGGCCAGACATAAAAAAGATCACCAGCCCGACAGACCCAGAAAAGCTGTACTACGACACTCAAAAGTCAGAAGAATTATTGACTCGCATTATCAAGATGGGCAGCGAAGAGGGGAATTTGGTCCTCGATATTTTTGGTGGTACGGGTACAACCGCCGCTGTCGCCGAAAAATTGGGCCGCCGCTGGATCACCACAGACCTAGGTAAGCCCGCCTGCATGATCATGCGCAAGCGGCTGATCGACCAAGACGCCAAACCCTTCCTCTACCAAGCCATCAGCGACTACCAGGTGGAGGCAGCCAAGGCCACGCTGGGGCGGGACTTCCGCATTGGCGACCTCTCCAACATCGTACTCTCGCTCTATGGCGCGTTGCCCCTGCCGCCGGATGTCAACCCGCAGCGCAACCTGGGGCAGATTGCCAGCATCGACCCCAGCGGCGCGGATGG
>CAYXWW010000005.1:0-52075 GCA_964468905.1 uncultured Rhodoferax sp.
TGACATGGCCGACAACATCATTCACCTGGTGCTGGCCCGGCTGCCCGATGCCCCCCCCGGCATCAAAGGTGTGAGCCTGTTCATCGTGCCCAAATTTCATGTGAACGCCGACGGCACGCTGGGCAAGCGCAATGGCATCTACTGTGGCGGCCTGGAACACAAGATGGGTATCAAGGCCAACGCCACCGCGCAGATGGTTCTGGAGGATGCGGTGGGCACTATGGTTGGCCAGCCCAACAAGGGCATGCAAGGCATGTTCGTGATGATGAACGCCGCCCGCCTGGGCGTGGGCAACCAGTCACTGGCGCTCACCGAAGTGGCCTACCAGAATGCGCTGGCTTACGCCAAAGACCGCATCCAGTCGCGCAGCCTGTCGGGCCCCAAGGCCAAGGACAAGGACGCCGACCCCATCATCGTGCACCCCGATGTGCGCAAGATGCTGCTCACCGCCAAGGCCTACGCCGAAGGCGCCCGCGCGCTGCAGATTTACTGCACGCTGCTGCTGGACAAGGTGCACAGCCACCCCGACGAAAAGGTGCGTGCCGAGTCTGAAGAACTCGTGGCCCTGCTGACTCCCATCGTCAAGGCTTTCATCACCGACAACGGGCACATCGCTACCAACCACTGCATGCAGGTCTTTGGTGGCCACGGCTTCATCAAGGAATGGGGCATGGAGCAGTACGTGCGCGACAACCGCATCAACATGATCTACGAGGGCACCAACACCATCCAGTCGCTGGACCTGCTAGGTCGCAAGATCCTGTCGAACAACGGCGCAACGCTCAAGAAATTTGGCAAGCTGGTAGGCCAACTCGTAGAAGAGGAAGGTGTCAATGAAAAGATGGCCGAGTTCATCACGCCGATTGCCATTCTGGGCGATCAGATGACCAAATTCACCACCGAGATTGGGTTCAAAGGTTTCCAAAGCCCCGACGAGGTGGGCTCGGCTGCGGTGGACTACCTGCGCGTGGCAGGACACATGGTGTTTGGCTACTTCTGGGCACGCATGGCGCAAGTAGCACTGCGAGAGATTGCCGCTGGCAATACCGATGCGTTCTACCTGGCCAAGCTGCAGACGGCGCGCTTCTACTTCGCCAAGCTTTTCCCTGAGACCGCAACACTCATGCGCACCGCCCGCGCGGGCAGCAAGGTGTTGATGGATACCGATGCCGCTTTGGCTTAATGAGGAGAACCCATGAAACGATTCAATCTCGCCACAACGATTGCACTGACCTTGGGTACGGTGTGCCTTTCAGCAGCCGCCCAAATGACACCGGTTGGCACATGGCACACAATTGACGACAAGACCAACGAGGTCAAATCTGAAATCACCATCGTTGAAACCGCGGGCGTCGTCACGGGCAAGGTGAGCAAGCTGCTGCGCAAAGAAACCAAACAAGACGCGACGTGTACCGAATGCACCGATGACCGCAAAGACAAGCCCATACTCGGCCTGGAAATCATTCGCGGCGCCAAAAAGGCCGAGGGCAAAGAAGTGTGGGAAGACGGCAAGATTCTTGACCCGGAAAACGGCAAGAACTACACGCTGCGCCTTACACCTATTGAGGGCGGCAAAAAGCTGGAAGTGCGCGGCTCGGTGTTTGGCATCGGACGCACGCAGACATGGGTTCGCGTGCAGTAATTCCATTTTTTGCGAGAAAGTTCACCATGTCCCGTTTTAATGTCCGAAAAGTCGCCGTCCTCGGCGCTGGCGTCATGGGTGCGCAAATTGCCGCCCACCTTGTAAACGTCAAAGTGCCTGTGGTGCTGTTCGATCTACCGGCCAAGGATGGCCCGAAGAACGGTATCGTCACCAAGGCGATCGACAACCTGAAGAAGCTCAAGCCAGCGCCTTTGGGTGTTCCCGAAGATGCGGTGCTGATCCAACAAGCCAACTATGAAGAGCACATGGCTGTGCTGGGCGAGTGCGACCTCATCATTGAAGCCATTGCCGAGCGCATGGACTGGAAGCTTGATCTATACAAGAAGATCGCACCCTTTGTCGCGCCCCATGCCATTGTGGCGTCTAACACCTCGGGTCTTTCCATCACCAAGCTCAGTGAAGCCTTGCCAGAGGAGATAAAGCCCCGCTTTTGTGGCATCCACTTCTTCAACCCGCCACGCTATATGGCGCTGGTTGAGCTGATCAACACACCCACCACCCAGGCGCAGGTGCTAGACGACCTGGAAGCCTTTGTCACCAGCAACCTGGGCAAGGGCGTGGTGCACGCCAAGGATTCCCCCAACTTCATTGCTAACCGCGTCGGCATCGCTGGCATGCTGGCCACCATGAAGGAAGTAGAGAACTACGGCCTGACCTATGACGTGGTGGATGACCTCACCGGCAAGAAGCTCGGGCGTGCGTCCAGTGGCACCTTCCGCACGGCCGATGTGGTTGGTTTGGACACCATGGGCCACGTGATCAAAACACTGCAAGACACGCTGAGCTTGGAGACGGACCCTTTCTATGCCAGCTTTGCCACACCCCCCGTGCTGCAAGCGCTTTTGGAGATGGGTAACCTGGGCCAGAAGGCGAAAGCCGGGTTCTTCAAAAAGGTTGGGCGCGACATCATGCGCTTTGATCTGGAAAGCAAAGACTACGTACCGGGCGGCGAGAAGGCCGATGAAGTCTATGGCCGCATGCTGAAAAAGCCCGCCGCCGAGCGCCTGAAGTTGTTGCGCAACGCTGAGGGCAAACAAGGTCAATTCCTGTGGGCCATCTTGCGCAACAGTTTCCACTACGCCGCCGTGCATTTGGCCCATATTGCCGACAACGCACGCGATGTGGACTTCTGCATGCGCTGGGGCTTTGGCATGCAACAGGGTCCATTCGAGCTGTGGCAAGAGGCAGGCTGGCTGGAAGTGGCACGCATGGTCCAGGAAGATATTGATGCGGGCAAGGCACTGTGCAAAGAGCCATTGCCAGCGTGGGTTTTCAAAGGCCCTGTCGCCGACGCTGGTGGCGTGCACACACCCGCTGGCTCCTGGAACCCCACCACCGGCCAATTCGTACCGCCGCGCAGCCTACCCGTTTATGCCCGCCAGCATTTTCCCGAAAGCGTGCTGGGCGCCCAAGCAGTGCCTGCCGCCACTGCAGGCAAAACACTGCATGAAGATGACGACATCCGTTTGTGGACGCTAGATGACACTGTGCTCATTGCCAGCATCAAGACCAAGATGCACGCCATTGGTGGCGGGGTGATTGAAGGCTTGTTGCAAGCGCAAGCAATGGCGGAAAAAGATTTCCAAGGCCTGGTGATCTGGTCGCCAGACGAAATGTTCTCCGCCGGCGCTGACTTGCAGGGCATGATGCCAGCCTTCATCATGGGCGGCGTCGGGGCCATTGAAGGTGCAGAGGCCGAACTGCAAAACGCCATGCTCAAGCTGCGCTATTCCAATGTGCCAGTGGTGTCTGCCATTCGTGGCATTGCGCTGGGCGGAGGCTGTGAGCTGGCGGTGTATTCCAGCAAGCGTGTGGCTGCCATGGAAAGCTACATCGGCCTGGTCGAAGTGGGTGTGGGCCTCGTGCCTGGCGCTGGTGGATTGACTTACATCGCCCGCCGCGCTGCTGAAAGTGCAGAGGCCTCCACCGGCAAAGACCTGGTGCCCTTCCTCACCGAAGGCTTCACTGCAGCGGCCATGGCCAAGGTAGGCACCAGCGCACTGGAAAGTCGCAAGCTGGGCTACCTGCTGCACAGCGACGTGATCGTGCCGCACAAAGACGAGTTGTTGTATGTGGCCATCAATGAAGCCAAAGCAATGTTTGCCAGCGGCTACCGTGCACCGCACAAACGCCAATTTGCGGTAGCCGGGCGCAGCGGTGTCGCCACCATTAAAGGCTCGCTGGTCAACATGCGCGATGGTGGTTTCATCAGCGCCCACGACTTCCATATTGCCAGCCTGATTGCTGAGGTGGTGTGTGGAGGCGATGTGGATGCAGGCAGTTTGGTCACTGAAGAGTATTTGATGACGCTGGAGCGCAAGGCCTTCTGCTCTCTGCTGACCAACCCCAAGACCCAAGAGCGGATCATGGGAATGATGTCCACAGGAAAACCAGTGAGAAATTAGTATGAAACAAGTTCAAGAAGCCTATATCGTTGCCGCCACCCGCACGCCCATTGGCCGTTCACACCGCGGGTTCTTTCGCAACACGCGGCCAGACGATCTACTGGTCAAGGCACTTCAGTCGGCACTGGCCCAGGTACCGAGTCTGGACCCACAATCCATTGAAGACCTGATCTGCGGTTGTGCCATTCCTGAAGGCCAACAAGGCCTGAACATCGCGCGCATTGGCGCTGTATTGGCAGGCCTTCCCACCAGTGTGGGCGGCATCACCGTAAATCGCTTTTGCGCATCGGGCTTGAGTGCCGTGCAAATGGCGGCCGACCGCATCCGCGTGGGTGAGGCTGATGTGATGATCGCCGCCGGTGTGGAGAGCATGAGCATGGTGCCCATGATGGGCAACTCACCATCGCTTTCGCCCACCATGTTTGAGCGCGACGAAAACATTGGCATTGCCTACGGCATGGGTCTGACGGCCGAGAAGGTTGCCAATCAGTGGAAGGTGAGCCGTGACGCGCAAGACGCATTTGCCGTGGAGTCACACCGTCGCGCGCTGGCTGCGCAAGCCGCTGGTCACTTTGCCGCTGAGATCACGCCCATTGACGTGGTGGACCGCAGCCCCAATTTGGAAACCGGTGAAGTGGTAGAGAAGCGGCGCACGGTGTCGCTGGACGAAGGCGCGCGTGCCGACACCTCCATGGAAGGCTTGGCCAAACTCAAAGCCGTGTTTGCGGCCCGTGGCTCGGTCACCGCTGGCAACAGCTCGCAAACCTCGGATGGCGCAGGTGCTTTGATTTTGGCTAGCGAGAAAGCCGTCAAGCAATACGGCTTGAAGCCGCTGGCGCGTTTTGTGAGTTTTGCATCCAAAGGTGTACCACCGCACATCATGGGCATTGGGCCCATCGAGGCCATTCCCGCAGCCCTGCGCTATGCCGGCTTGAAACTGGACGATATCGACTGGATTGAATTAAACGAAGCCTTTGCGGCGCAGTCACTGGCCGTGGTTAACACGCTAGGCCTGGACCCTGCCAAGGTAAACCCCATGGGCGGCGCTATCGCACTAGGCCACCCACTGGGCGCCACCGGCGCTATCCGCTCGGCAACCGCCATCCACGCGCTCCACCGCAACAACCTGAAGTACAGCATGGTGTCCATGTGCGTGGGCATGGGCCAAGGGGCTGCAGGAATCTTTGAGAGAGTCTGACACCATGCAAGACATATTGATCCACGTCGCCGATGGCGTACTCACCCTCACCATCAGCCGGGTGGACAGAAAGAACGCTTTCACGGCTGCGATGTACACCGCCATGGCCGATGGCTTGGACCAAGCGCAAAACGACCCTGCCATCCGCGTTGCCGTCATTCAGGGCGACATCACCGTCTTTAGCGCAGGCAACGACATTGGCGACTTCTTGAGCAATGCACCCACGTCACAAGACGCACCGGTCTTCCGCTTTTTGCGCACTATCACGACGTTCCCCAAACCCCTGGTTGCTGCGGTGTGCGGCCCCGCTGTAGGTATAGGCACTACCCTGCTCTTCCATTGCGATCTGGTCTATGCGGGTGATAACGCGGCTTTCTCGTTACCTTTTGTAAATCTGGGCCTGTGCCCCGAGGCGGGTTCAAGCCTCTTGGTGCCGCAGATGATGGGCTACCACCGCGCCGCAGAAGCCCTGCTGCTGGGCGAGCCCTTCATGGCTGAAGCTGCGCTGGAGGTGGGGTTGGTCAATCGCATCGTGCCGCCCACTGAGGCGAACGCTATGGCGCAAGCACAGGCACGCAAGCTGGCTGCAAAGCCCATGGCCTCGTTGATCGAAACCAAGCGCCTGATGAAAAAAGGTCAGATGGACCAGGTGCTGGCACAGTCGGCCGAAGAAGCCCAGAGCTTTGGCCGCATGCTGCATGCGCCTGCAGCCAAAGAAGCGTTTGCCGCTTTCATGGAGAAGCGCAAACCGGACTTTTCCAAGGTCTAGTAACGATATTGGCCGCTAGCCCTCGTGGAATGAGCATAGATTGCTCCTAAGTTAGGAGCAATACAAAACCAAGTTTTAGAGCGCTTCCAACGCAATCAGCTCCGCCACCGTCTGCTTGCGCCGAATGATGCGGGCTTGGCCACTGCCAGCCCCGCCTTCCACCAAGACCTCCGGAATCAGCGGTCTTGTGTTGTAGTTGGAAGACATGGATGCACCATAGGCACCCGTATCGTTCACCACCAGCAGGTCTCCCACTTGGGCCTTCGGTAAATCGCGTTGTAAGACCACGCCACCCTCGCCCTGCGTAAACACATCGCCAGACTCACACAACGGACCGGCGATCACCGAAGGCTGCACCGCACCCGTTGCGGGTGTGCCATCGGTGTGAATGATTTCCATGCCGTGGTAGCTGCCATACATGGCCGGGCGCGCCAAATCGCTAAAACCCGCGTCGACCATCACAAAATGCTGGCTACCTTGCGCCTTGGTGGCGCGCACCTCGGCAATCAGCACGCCTGATTCGGCCACCAAGTAGCGGCCGGGTTCCAGCTCCAGCGCGACGTGGTGACCGAGCAAATTGGCGATGTTCTGGCGTGCCGCGTCCCACAGCGAGAAGTAGTGAGCGGTGTCGATAGGTGCCTCGCCAGAGCCGTAAGGAATAGACAAGCCACCACCGGCCGATATGGCTTGCAGGTCCATGCCCTGCGCTTTGACGGCGCGTACCAGCTCAACCATGGCACCACACACTTCTTGCAAATGCGCGTAGTCCACGCCCGAGCCTATGTGCATGTGCAAGCCCTGTAGTGCAAGCCCATTGCTGCGCACCTTGTGCAAAGCTTGCTCTAAGTCGCCGTGCCAGATGCCATGCTTGCTGTGTTCGCCGCCCGTGTTGGTCTTGTTGCTGTGGCCGTGGCCAAAGCCGGGGTTGATGCGCAGCCACACCGGGTGGCCAGGGCTGACCGCACCCAACTGGTCCAGCATGTCGATGGAGCCGCAATTGACCGGAATGCCCAGCTCGACCAAGCGAGGAAGTGTGGTGCGGTCCAGCAAGTCCGCAGTAAATACGATCTCGGCGTGATTGCCGTGCAGGCCAGGCGTGAAACCGGCGGCCAGCGCGCGTTCAACTTCACCCAGCGACACAGCGTCCACCACCACACCCAGACCCTTGAGCAGGCGCAGGATGTGGGTGTTGGAGTTGGCCTTTTGCGCGAAGCGAACCACGTCAAACTGGCGCAGAGCCTGGACTTGGCGTTCGATAGTGGCAGCGTCATACACCCACAGCGGAGTTCCGTGTTGATGGGCTAGGGATGCGAGGGTGGAGGGGGTAAAGGGGTTCATGGTCTGCATGATCTCAGACCCATTGCATTCAATCAATGCCATTTTTGTTCTTCAACTATTCAATTTAGATATAGTCTATACATGCCCCGCCAACCCAAAACGACCGCAACACACCCAGGAACCTGGGCGACTGGGCGTTCTGCGCAGGTCAAGGAGGAGCCCGCAAAGCGGGCGGGGGACACGGAGCAGAACGTCCAGTCGCCCAGGTTCCGATCGCGCCTAGACAACGCTCCCCAACTAACTCACCGCCAGCTAACCCAATTCAGAGCCATCATGCTCCACGGCAACCTGAGCCGGGCCGCTGAAGCCACGGCATCGAGTCAGCCCACGTTAAGCCGTGAACTGGCGCGGCTGGAGCATTTGTTGGGCTACGCCCTGTTTGACCGCGTCCGGGGTCGGCTACGCCCCACGGCGCGCGCACTGGCACTGATGCAAGAGGTTGAGCGCTCCTTCGTAGGCCTGGAACAGATAGCAGCACGGGCCCAAGAGTTACGCACCCTGACAACGGGCCGCTTACGCATTGCGTGCCTGCCGGCGCTGGCCCATGCTTTGGTCCCACAGGCGCTGGTGCACTTCAGCCGCACAATGCCCGAGGCCAGTGTGAGCGTAGTGCCTCTAGAGTCGCCCTGGCTGGAACAGGCGTTGAGCGAGCAACGTTTTGATGTGGGCTTGGGTGAAACATCGGAAGCGCCTACAGGTGTGGAACTGCGCGTACTGCTGCGTGTCAATGAAGTGGCGGCACTACCCGCTGGCCACCGTCTGTGCCAACGTGCCGTGCTCACGCCGCAGGACTTTGCCAACGAACGCTTTGTGAGCCTGGCAGAAGGCGACCCCTACCGCCAAGCGATCGATGCCATGTTTTTGGCGGCCGGAGTGCAGCGCGCTACCCTGCTAGAAACAGCAAGTGCAGTCTCAGTGTGTGCCATGGTGCAAGCGGGGCTGGGCGTGGCCATCGTCAACCCGTTGACTGCGGGTGCCATGGCAGGGCCTCATTTGGTCGTGCGGCCACTCAGCGTTGCAGTACCCTTCAACGTGAGCCTTTTGGTGCCGCAGGTGGCCACACCGCACCCCCTAAGAGACACGCTGATCGACGCCATTAACCAGTGCACGGCGGCACGTCCTAGTTGAATCCCCTATCATTGTGGCCTGCGCCGCACATCGGCCACTCTATCTATGGAATCCACTGCACCACCCCCTGCCCTCGTAGCCTTTCGCAATCTCACATTCAGCTATGGTGAGCACGTCGTGTTGGACAACGTGTCGCTCACCATACCGCGTGGCAAAGTGACTGCACTGATCGGACCCATGGGCGCAGGCAAAACCACCACCTTGCGGTTAATGGGTGGAGAGTGCCGTGCACAGTCCGGTCAAATGCTGTTTGACGGTCAAGACCTGGGACGCTTGCGGCAGCCAGCGCTCTATGCAGCGCGCAGGCGCATGGGAATGTTGTTTCAGTTTGGCGCCTTGTTTGCCGACTTGACTGTGTTTGACAATGTCGCATTCCCCCTGCGCGAGCACACCGACTTACCCGACGCGCTGATCCGCGACATTGTGTTGATGAAGCTCAATGCCGTAGGCTTGCGGGGCGCTCGTGACCTGCTGCCCAGCGAAGTGTCGGGCGGCATGGCACGCCGGGTTGCCATCGCGCGCGCGATTGCACTGGACCCTGAATTGGTCATGTACGACGAACCGTTTTCTGGTCTTGACCCCATTTCACTCAAGACTGCGGGCCGCTTGATTCGCCAACTCAATGACGCGATGGGACTGACCAGTGTGTTTGTCTCGCATGAACTCAAGCAATCGCTTGCCATTTCAGACCACGTGATCGTGCTGGCCAATGGCAAGGTGGCTTTTGAAGGGACGCCAGATGCGGTCATGCAAAGCACAGACCCAATGGTGAACCAGTATGTCAAAGCCTTGCCGGATGGCCCGGTGCGCTTTCACTTTCCCGGAGCTTCAGTAGAGGAAGATTTCAAACTGGCGAGCGAACCAGCGCTGCACGCTTAGCGCCTTGTCGCGCACCATGTGTGCCACATGGTCCTAAACGCTTGCTCAACCTCGGTGGCGAGAGCGGCCCCATCCAACAAGCCAGACGTTGCCATGCGATCGCGCATCGACGTGCGCGTAGCGGCTAGCTTCGCACGATCTTGGGCCCATGCGATTGCCGTTTGCAAATAGGCTTCTGAATCCTTGGCAACGCAATCGCCAAGTTCCAATCGGGTCAATATGCTGGCACCCACCCGACTGGGTGCAGTCTCACCTACCAAAGTAATCACAGGCAGCCCCATCCACAACGCATGGCATGTCGTCACGCCACCGTTGAACGGGAATGGATCCAGCGCGATATCGGCTTCATGCCCCAGACGCAAGTAATCCTCAATGCCTGTCCAGCCACGCAAGGTGAGGCGAGCGGGTTCCACACCCCATGCACCAAAGGCGCTTTGCACGTCACGGGCCAAATCTGCGTGCTCCATCCCAGCGGCTTGCAGCAATAGGCGTGACCCGGGCAACTTGACCAGCAATTGGGCCCATACAGACAACATGGCCGGGGTAATCTTGGAAAAGGTATTGAACGAAGCAAACGTGACAAAACCATTGCGTTCAACGGGCCCCAGACCCACTGCACCGCAGGCTGGGTCGGGCCGGAACGCCGCATAGAAGCGATTGACCCGGACCAATTGTTCACTGTAAAAAACTTCACTGTGCCCCGGCGGGTCCATCACCGCATCGGTGATGCGGTAATGCATGGACGGCAAACCCGTGGAGACTGGAAAGCCGAACCAGCTGACCTGCACCGGTGCTGGCTGAAGTGCAAACACCAGCAGGCGATTGCCTTCGGTGTGACTGGATAAATCAACCAAGATGTCGATGCCATCGGCCCGGATGCGGTCAGCCAACGCCACATCATTCATGTTGAAACATTCGACCCAAGTGTCTGCTAAAGGCTTGAGACGCTCGGTCACCGCATCCACCCTTGCACTGTTGTTGTAGCAGATCACCTCGAAGTGATCGTGGTGCAGGCCGGACAACAATGGCTCGATCCAGTACGCAGCCGCGTGATTGCGAAAATCGGCCGAGACATAACCGACTCGCAACCTGCGCTCTGGCTCGGGTAGGTTTTTGTGCGACACCATGGGGCGCTGCGTTGGCATGCTATGCATGCGACCCCAGGCTTGAGCCTGCAGCCAAAGGTCTTGCGCACTGGTAGAGACGTAGCTGCTGGCCAATATGCGATTGCTGCGCGTGGAGGCTGCGCTCGGGTCCAGTCGCAGTGCCACTTCAAATTCGGCAACTGCGTCTTCCTGTTTTCCCAAACGCAATAGTGCGCCACCCAAATTGGCATGGTGCATGGCCAGCGCGGGCTGCAGCTTCACGGCGGTCTGGTAGGCATGCGCCGCATCAACAATGCGCTGCATCAGCAGGTACGCGCCACCCATATTGCAGTGTGCTTCTGCAAAGTCGGGTTTGATGGCGACGGCGGCCTGACTGGACGCAAGCGCACCATCAAGGTCGCCTTGTGCCTTCAGAACCAGGCTCAAACTGTTGTGGGGATCTGCGTAATGTGCGTTTTGCGCGATGGCGCTGAGAAAGCAAGCCTTTGCAGTTGCCACGTCGCCAATTTGGATCAATGCCCGGCCCAAATTGTTGTGTGCCACCGCGTAATCTGGCTTGAGTGCAATCGCTTCCCGGTAGTAGCGCACGGCGTCAACCAAATTGCCCTGGCGGAACAGCATATTCGCAAGGTTATAGCGGTAGGCGTGCGCTACGGGGTCCGCTTTGGCGGCTTTCGCGAGCAGCTTGATGGCCTGATCCGGGTTGCCCATCTCTTCCAACAAACAGCCCTGCAGATGCAGAACCTCTGCGTTGTCGGCGTCTTTTTTAAGGATGTCTGCGTAGGCGGCTTTTGCAGCCTTCAGATTGCCCATCTGGCGATACCGCACGGCCTGCGCCATGGCATTTGCCAGATCTGATTTAGAAGGCTTTACAGCCACAAAAACTCCCGCATACGCACACCTTTTGAAACGCTGGCAGTAATCCCGCTAGAACGGTGCGGTATCTTAACGGACCACTAACGGACGATGAGTGCAGGGCGTCTAAGCCCTGCTCACACGCAGAGCGATGTCACGCGGAATAGGGATCCAGACAAACAATGCTTCCGTCGGCGCGGTACTGGATTTCTGCCATCTTGATTGAACGCAGGTGGGTGACACCTTTGGACAACACAGAGTCGTGATAGAACAAATACCACTTGCCCTGGAATTCGCAAATGGAATGGTGCGTGGTCCAGCCAACCACTGGGGTCAAGAGCTTTCCACGGTAGGTAAACGGTCCGTAGGGACTGTCGCCCGTGGCATAGCACAGGAAATGTGTATCGCCAGTGGAATAGGATAAGTAGTATTTCCCATTGAATTTGTGCATCCATGACCCTTCGAAAAACCGCCGATCATGGTCGCCGGCCAGCAAGGGTTGGTTGTTTTCATCCACGATGGTGATTTCGCGTGGCGACTCTGCAAACTCCTTCATGTCGTCGCTGAGTCGCGCGACTTTTGGGCACAACGCAGGTTCATGGTCTGCCGGCTCGCCCAGATCGGCAGAATAAACATTGTTACGGTAGTTTTGCAGTTGCCCACCCCAAATGCCACCGAAGTACATGTAATACTTTCCGTCGCCATCTTCTAGAACAGCTGGGTCAATCGAATAACTGCCTTTGATCGCTTCGGGTTCTGGTTTGAAGGGCCCCGTGGGTGTGTCACCCACCGCAACACCGATTTGAAAGATCCCGTCTTTGCGCTTTGCCGGGAAATAGAAATAGTATTTCCCATTCTTTTGCGCAGCGTCGGGAGCCCACATCTGCCGCTCGGCCCAGGCTACGTCTTTGACGTGCAAAGCCACGCCATGATCGACGGCTGGACTATCGAGTGAATCCAGGGAGATGACGTGATAGTCTTCCATGGCGAAGTGGTCACCGTTGTCATTGAACGGGATTCCCGCTTCAATGTCGTGCGATGGGTAAATGTAAAGCTTGCCGTTGAACACATGAGCAGAAGGATCTGCGGTGTAAATGTGCTCAACCAAGGGCTGTGAGATCGCCTTGGTCTTCAATAGTTCGAGATCCGGAATATTTTCTTCTGCTGACATAGCGAGCACTTTTCTACGATGAGTTGGATTGAACAGAACCGTTCAATAGTCTCGGCACTGCCAGCAAATCTTTGGGATGCACACCCGAGGGCAGGACACCATTTCCAAGTCATCGCAGCAAACGAGAATTGATTGCGCTAGATTCTAGGAGACTTTTAACGAACTCAAACGGAATGCGGAATCAGCATCGTCCCCAAGTCGCCCAACACAGGGTTAACCCGACCACTCGGACTTTGGTGGTATTGCTGTGATGCAGCACCGGACTATTGAGGTGTAGGAGAGACCAGTTGCCAACCTTCGGGACAACTTTGAACGTAGGGGTAGTACTGGCCTATTGATTTGCAAAAATACCAGGGGTTAACCATCTGCTGCGGTGCCGCTTGTGTGACGGGCGGTGGCATGTAGGTTGGTGCCGGCTGGACATAAGTGACTTGCGGCTGCACGTAGGTCACCGGTGGTTGAACATATACAGGTGGTGGCGCACTGGGCTTACTCGCTGCAGCACCAATAACTGCACCTGCAAGACCCAGAAAGAGCAGTGGCGCTACCCACCCTCCACCGTGGTGGTGTGGGCGGTGATGCCCATGGGACGAGTAGCCTCTGTAGCCATTGGCCCAAACGTTGCCGCACATTGCGACGACCATCAGCATTAGGACAACCGTGTTGCGTACAGTTTTCATATTCAGTCTCCGGATCCGTGCTCAACGAACAAAAACCGTACACGGTTGACCGCGTTTCCAAAAAAACCATATGCATCGTGCATACAATTTCATATACTGTATGCATTAACAGTTGTCCATTTTTGCACGCCCTATGTCCTTCGACACCCCTGAACCCAACGGCCTTTTTACAGACGACGACCAGACCACACGTTGCGTCTGGTGCCGCGCGACTTTGGAGTATCAGCAGTACCACGACCATGAGTGGGGCCACCCAATTGACAATGACGAACGGCTCTTTGAAAACATATGTCTGGAAGGATTTCAGGCCGGCCTGAGTTGGTTAACGATCCTGAAAAAGCGTGATGCATTTCGGCAAGCATTTGCCAACTTTGATTTGAACCGCGTTGCCGCATTTGACGAAGCCGATATCAAACGCCTGGTCCTGGACGCAGGCATCATTCGCCACCGCGGGAAAATTGTCTCGACCATCAACAACGCGCAGCGCGCGTTGGCACTGCAACTCGAATTCGGCACGCTTGCCGCATACTTTTGGCAATATGAGCCTGCCGCCGATACGCGACCCGCACACATTACTTTTCAAGGCCTCGCCGGAATGACAACGTCGGCCCAGTCAATCGCCTTGTCAAAGGATTTGCGAAAGCGGGGCTGGACGTTTGTGGGGCCAACCACCATCTATGCATTCATGCAGGCCGTTGGATTGGTCAACGATCATCTGGAGGGCTGCAGTGCTCGCACAGGGGCAATAGATGCACGCCGTGCATTCAAAGTGCCGCAATAGATCACCATTGCACCGACCTCTCATTCCGTTTCCAAATCATTTGTGGCTAGGCGCGAAGCCGCAGGCAGTGCTGAAGCACGACAAGGTGAAGCCACAACGACACAAGTGATTTAGAAATGGAATTAGCCAACCCTAACGGGGTAATTCATAGTCAAGCTTTTCAAGTTTGGCGCGCCAGTAGGGTTGCCGTCCTGCTGGCATCAGCCATGCCGCTTCCGCCTCTTGCGGTACCAGCATGCCGCCGTGCGTTTCGTACCGTTGCACCGTAACTTCCCATGGTGTTGAAACCAATGCTCCGTTGACCCATGTGCTGCGCTCGGTGCTAGTGATCCGCTCCACCAAACCCTGACCATTAAATGCAAATAGGAGCGACACCGTCAAAGCCCCGTCGGTCAAAGTTGCTTTGGCGGTCTGCGCATCCACCATCGCCCACTGCACGCCTTGGCTTGGCAGGAGTGCCGTTGGGTACCAAACGCTCTCTGCGAAGTAGCGTATCAAATCATCTCGCGCGTTGTCACCAGTACCCTCGCGACCACCTACGTCAAATAATCCGATCACTGATGGCTGCAGGCTTCCCAAACCAGCAACATAGGTGTTTCTGATTTGAATGGTGAGGCCCATAGCACTCGACACAGCTGCATCCCACACGAAACCGGGCCGCTTGGTGGTCACACGCTGGCGGGCGGCAAATGGCTCCCATTTTTTTCCGTCACCACGGTTGATAGCGCCTGTTTGTTCCAGGTACACCCTGCGTACGATAGGCTGGTTTGGATTGAGCACGCTTGCGAGATAGCGGCGCACTGCAGGTGGCAAGCCCGCCAACTCTGCCTCGTCATACCGCTGCGCTCGTGGCGTGGGGGCATCGACAGCCATCTCCTCAAGTGACGCAAGGCGCGCATTGGTCGCGTGGATCCATCGCGAATGGCCCCACAGACCGAGGACCAACGCAGTGCCGAAGAGGGAGAACACGACAATCTTGGCCCATTTTATATTTCTGACCAGCTTGTTGACCCCCTGAGGGGCGTAGCTGGGTACGACATAGTCTGCAATGGCTGCAGCCTTTTCTTCGTCCGATCGTTTGTCTTCAGTGTTCATGGGCGCTGTTTTCAGGTTGTTCGACGGTGGAGGCGGGTCAAACATGTGGTGCAGAGCTTACAGTGGAATCGAATAGGAAGTGCACCGGGCAATTCACATGAAAAACTGCCAGCGCAAACGCTATCAATACTATAGCTAATTACGCCTAATCTACGAGGGCCACAACCGAGAACGATTACTTTCTTACTGAGCGCGCCTTGCTTGGCGGCTTCCGACTAGGCATGGCATCCGTTGCCCCTTGATCCAAACACAACAAAGTGTCCACATACGAAACAAAGCGGTCCAGATAGGCGGGGGCGGTCTCACGCATCAAGGCCAAGGTGCGCAGCACGACCATGTGCGAATTGATCGGGCCAGCATTCTGGGGTGGTCGTGCCATTGCCTGCGCCACCTGCCGCTCCACACTTAACCTGGACCAGGTCGTTCGGAATTGCTGCACCGATTTCAGCTCAGTGCTTGGAGATGGGCCTGTGCCCAAGTTGACGTCAGCACGCCCGCCGTGACCTGCTAGCTCCTGCTGCTGCAGAGATCGCACCAGATCACCCAGTGTTTCAGGTTGCCTCGGCGCGGTCTTGGCTACAGGTACGGGGTGATGGCCTGAACTTGCGCGTGTGATCAGGGCTTGATAGCCTGCGAGGGCAAGTTCCAGCTTCGCATCCAGCACGCTGCGTACACGCCCCTGATGCGGTTCAGCTTGGCGTGCCAATACTTCGATGAATCGAAAACGCACCGGGTCAAGCCGGTCCGCACCGGTTTCACGCAAGTTTTGCAGCTGTACCGCCCATGGTTCGTGTTCGTCGGCAGTGGGCTCAACACTGGCCAGCGCTGCCGTCATGGTGCGGCTACCGTGCCACGGTTGGCCTTTGGGACAGGTGCCATCTCGACACGTCGGTTTTGCGCGCGCCCTGTTGCGTCGTTGTTGGATGCAATGGGTTGCTCAGCGCCAAAAGCTGCCGCAAACACCATGGAAGCCGGCATGCCAGCTTCCACCAAAGTCCTTGTGACCGTCAACGCGCGCTGCGCAGAAAGTTCCCAGTTATCTGCAAATTGACTGTTCCCACCGCGGATGGACCTGTCGTCGGTGAACCCACTGACCATCAACAGCTCCTCTCGATCTGTCAAATAGGCCTTAAGCGGCAGCACCAGACTGGTCAAGAGTTGGTGCCCCTCTGGCTGCAATTGGTCTGAGTTCAAGGCAAAGAGCACGCGTCCACTGATCCCGATACGTCCATCATTGAGGGTAATGCGCCCTGTTGATAGCGGCACGGCCAGAGCTTGCTCGAGGGCCATTCTGCGTTGTTGTTCAATCTGGTGCTTTTTGACTTCGTCTTCCAGTTGCTTGGCCATTTGAAGTTGGACCACCATCACTCCAACCAACAACAACACAAACGCGCCCAAAAGGCCTGACATCAAATCGCCAAAAGCAGCCCATATCGGTGCTGTTTGCTCTGTGCCCGCTTCGGTATCGTCCATCGTTACGCAGCCTCTTTTGCCACCAGGGCCTTGCGGGCTGGCAGGTGGCGCAACTCGTCAAACACTGCTTTCTGCGAAGTCATGCTCAAGTCGATGATTTCACGCGCCTGCGCCACGTAGTACGCCAGCTGCTCGTCACTGCGTGCCATCGACTTATCCAATGCCCCCTCAATGCGCTGCAGATTGGCAATGAGCTTTTCATTGGCGTCGGCAAAGATTGTGATGGCTTGGGAAAAGGAGGCACTGAGCGCCGACACTTCAACAGCACTGCCCGCCACGTTGGCAGTGATGTCTGCGAGTTTGTCAGCCTGCGCGTCCACACTTGCAGTGAACTGTTCGTTGACATGGTTCAATGCAGCGGCTGAGGACGTAACCATGGCGTCAATGACGCCGCGTTGTTCTGCAGATGCGTGGTTGATGCCATCGAGCAAAGTACCCAAGGTTGAAAGGATGCGGCCACGCTCCTCCAGGAGCTCGTTATCCCGTGCAGCACTGTTGGACACTTCGTTTCGCAACTTGCCAATCACCTCGGCCGCTGCGCGTGGGGCTTCTGAAGCCGTTTCGATGAGTCGCGCGATGGGCTCTTCGAGCGCGGTGCCCAGTGTGGTCAGGTGTGTGGCGACGGTTGACTGCAGTTCGTCAAGGCGTTCGACGGCTGCCATTGCGCGTGCGGCTTCGTCGGTGCGCAGCGCCCCAAGCTCCGTGCGCAATGTCTGCACGGTTTGTTCCATGCGCTGGCCGTACTCGCTCGCCCAACGTTCCTCGCTGGCCAGGCGTGCATCAACCAAGGCCTCGGACCGCTCGATCAATTGCGATGCTTCTGCAAGTGTCTTGTTCGCGTTGGCCTCTACCTGTGCGGTCACGCCCTTCCACTCCTGTCGCAGTGCGATAGCCACGTCTTGCAACGAAGCCGATTGACGCGCCGCCAACGCAACATGGGCATCTTGCTGCTGTGTAGCGGCTTGGGCCCATGTCGACGTGAGCAAGCTTGCTGTTTCATCCAGCCGCTGGAGAACCTCTTGGATTTGGCTTCGCGTGGTGGTGACCATTTGCTCTTGCATGGTCGCGGCCTGTTGGGCAACGCCTGCCATCGCCAGGGTCATCACGGGTCGCACAGTTTCACCAGCGGCCTGTGCGCCTTGGGCCAGACACTCGCGTAAAGACGTTTCTACCGAATGGGCCAGGGTGCGATACACATCTTGTGTCCGCGTGTGAAACGATTCTTGACTTTCGTGCAGGCGGTCACCCCATTGCTGTCCCATGCGCTCCATATGGACCATCATGCCCTGCAATTGCTCCACCACAGCGGGCAGCATTTGTGCTTGCAGCTGCAATGCTTGATGGGTTTCATGCCTCTGTTGGGCGTGTGAGAACCTCTTCAACGTCGTGGCAACGGCAGCATCGAGCATCAGGCCAGCAGCCACACGGTCGTGGCGGCTGAGTGCGGACATCAAGCCCAACATGGCTGAGGTAGCCACGCCGGCCACCGATGTTCCAAACGCCAGCCCCAGGCCCTTAATGGGTGCTGAGAACACAGATCGAATGGCTTGTAGGTCATTGGATCCGTCCAAGGCAAAGACGGCTCCATTGAGCGTTACAACCATACCCAGAAACGTACCCAACATGCCTAGCATTACCAACAGGCCGACCAGATAGGGGGTGAGTCCCGGGCCCGGCAATCCTACCCGCGATCCGTCGAGGCGCAGACGGACATGGCTTTGCATTTCTGCTGGCACGGTTGCGACCCAGCTTTCTAGGTTGGCGAGATTGGCGGGTACGTTTTGAATGGCAACGACGAGCCCTTTGGTGGCATGTCGAAACCGGCTCAACTCTACTGCGCCGTAACCATAGACCACTGCGATAGCCGCAGTAACTGCAAGAGCCAGCCAATTAGTCCCGAAAAAGCTGAGGGCGATCCAGGCGACGGCGAACGCGCCCAGTGCGAACGTGGCCGCGTAAATGTTTTTATTCATGGATTTTGTATGTTGTCGTTCTGGAGTGCATCCAGCAAGCCAGCGGTAGTCTGCAAGCGCAGATCGAGCTCCGCAAGCAACACAGCCTGCAGTTCTGCACGAAAGTGGATTTGCCATGCACGCGTCTTTGCATCTGCGGCGGGCGCATCGTCGTCCGCCGCCGTGTCATCGTGCAGGGCACGCGTATTTTGTCTGCGCAAGTGGTGGAAGCGCTTCTCCATCAGCGCAGGCAGAGTGGATAGCAATCTTCCTTCTTGTTCTGACAGTATGTCTTCCAGTGCAGCATCCAGAGCCGCCAATTGTTTGAGTGGAGGCGATATTTCCTCAATGCATGTTCTGACCTTCTTGCGCACGGTTCGCACATGGGTCTCCATTTCGCGTTGATGCGCCTGATGGCACCGGCGGATCGGCGCATAGTCTTTTGCATCGTCCACTGGTTCGCTTGATTGTGGCCATACAAGCTCCTGGCGCAACCTGCCGCGGTCGGAAAGAAAGCTTTGCTGAATCGTACTGCCCATCTTCGTCCGCGCAGCTGCGAACTCCTTGGCAACAGACGTCTCATCCCCACGAATGGTTACCTCTGGAGTGCCATCAAAGCCCGCCTTATGGATTGCATTCAAAGCAATAGCGCCTGGGAAGTCGATCCATGTGCCCAAGACTTGCCCAAAATCGTCGGTCGTTGCAGGGCGATCCAGGATTTCCAGTTCGGCAAGCGTGCGTACAAGTTGAGATCGGTGAAAGTGCGTACGCGTTTGTGTTCGCGTCATATTTTTGCGGGGTCCAGGTTTGTGCTTCCGAATGGAAACGAAAAACCGATATTGTGTTCGGCACGCCCCCGGGCCATGTTCACCCGACGGGGCGGCAATTTTAGCCGCTAACGCGTTGCGACGCGTGAAGGATAGTGGCCTATTGAGACGGCGTGGCTGGGGCAGGCACGCCATGCTTTTGCCATGCGGCATACGCATCCAGCGCTTTTTGAGGGCCGGTTCCCCACCAAGCGTATCCATTGCGGCGCTCCAGACTCAGATCGGCTACATCGTCATGCAATGATTTGTCGCGGTCACCAAAGATCGGCGCAAGCGATGTTTGGTCGTAGTAGCGGGCCCAGATTTTCGGCGCACCAGGGTGGTTGACGAGTTGGCGACCTTCCTGCTCACTTACCTTGCGCCAGACCTTACCTTCAACCGCCAAGCTTCGCAATGCGCTGACGCCACCTTCTATGGCCTGCCTGATTTGAGTTGTCGGTGATGGCAGTGACATCAGATACATCAATATGTTTGCACTTTCAAAGCTACACAGCGCGGCTGGCTCATAGTTGCGTGCTGACGTGGGCGCGAGCGTGAGTGCATCGTGTTGTTGCCCCCAAAGGGTGGGTTTACCTTTTATTTTCTGCTGCGTCGCCAATAGACCCTGTATTGCCTTTTGTTCGCTTGCTCGCGCTGCTACACGTACACTGTCGGGCACGGATGCAAAGCCGTCTTTGGCATTGGCCACTTCACCCATCATTTCTGCAACTTCAACGACTGCGTTGTCATTGATGGTGAATGCGTCGTGGTAGCCGCCTTGTAGCGGCCAAACCTGGGGCCATCCTCCGTTAGGGAACTGAGCCGCCAGCAGATATTCCAGGCCCCTGATGAGGCTGCTCCGGTATACCAATGATTGTGTTGCGGGGAGCGCTGCAACGACTTTTGCCAGAAAGCGGATTTCCGTGATGGTTGCGTCGTTATCGATGGTTCCAACGTAGCTCCAATTTTCGTCTTGGGGCGCATCGAAGTCATCGGCAGATAGGTAGTTCGAGTGGTTGTCGGCTACGTACGCCTGCCCTTTTTGGCGCGGCGGGTGGTTGCGCGGTTGATTCTTGCCCCATCCTCCGGCGGGCGTCTGGTAGCTAACGATGTTTTCCGCAACGCGCAATGCATCTTCTGTCGCGTACCAATGGGCTGCTTGGTTCAAAGGCATGGTTGGCTCGCTTTTACCACTTGCAGGTGGCTTTGGCGGCTTGATCTCGCTGGAGCGCTCAGCGGCCAATGCGGCCCGATCTTGCATTTGAAAGCGTTCAGAGCGGGCAAGGTATTCAGTCCATGCAGCCTGCTCCGTCTTGGGCAACGCCTGGACTCGCTGCATCGTCAAAGGTTTTGCAGGTGCAATCAATCCGATGGGTTTTGCATGCACCGCTGACAGGGTGAGTACTGCAGTCGCCGTTAACATACCGCGTAAAATTGAACGCATCGAAGCCATCCTCTGTTATTGAAGTAATCGCTAGAAAGCCCAAATGTAGGCGCGCGCCAGGGAATGCGCTACAACATCGAAACAGTGTTTCATTTTATGTCGTGTTCTGGGTTACGTGCCATGTGAGTTTGGCATTTCACGAAATCCCTTGGACCAGGGCGCTGCTAAACAAGCAAGCGTCCTCGGGTAACCCCTAATAGATGCAATGGATGAAGCGTAATTTAATTCGGCCGATGCACAAATTCATGTGAATGTATCGCTCGAGCCGGTGCAGTCCATGGAGTGCGCTGCATCGGTTGAGTCTAATCGATGCCCTGGTAGTGGTAGGCTTCAACTATTCGACAGGCTCAAGAGGAAAACATGTTAGTTACCGGCGATCAACAGCTTCTGCGGCAAATCAATCGCATGGTGCTAGTGCGCAAGCTCTTGAGTGAGCCCGAGCTTTCGCGTGCCGATTTGGCAGGAAAAGTGGGCCTTACAAAGTCAACGATCAGCGTTCTGGTTCGCGAGTTGGTGGAAGATGGATGGTTTTGTGAGCGCGAGCATGTCATAACCGGCAGTTTGGGCCGCAGGCCGACGCCACTGCACATCGACGAAACGCGATTAGCACTACTGGGTGCGGATCTCGGTGTCGATGAAATGCGGCTCGTCGCAACCAATCTTCTGGGCGAAGTGTTGGAACATCAAATTGTTCAGTACCAAGACGTAACCAACGCCGATTCTTGCCTCAAGCTTTTGGCTGACGCTTTGCTTCAAATGGGGCAAAAGTCTCACATTCGGGGCCGAAAGATTTTGGGCATTGGCGTAGGCATGCACGGCGGTGTCGATGAAACAGCTGGTGTACTGCACTTCGCACCAAATTTACCCTGGAAAGACGTCAACGCATTGGCGCAGTTGAAAGCGTGCTTTACGGGAACCCCCCTTGCTGATTTACCCATTTACGTGCAAAACGAGGCCGATGTGGCGGCGTTAGCCGAATTTGAGTTCTCTTCACAAGCTGCTTCGGACCCGCTGATCTATTTGAGTATTGGCTATGGCGTTGGCGCGGGTGTGGTTGTGCGCGACAGTTTGCTCACGGGATACCGTGGTTTTGCCGGTGAAGTGGGGCATATGATTCTGCAAGCGGACGGCCCTCTGTGCTCGTGCGGGCGCCGTGGTTGCGCAGAGGCTGTCATCGGGCTCAGCAGGCTGCTCGGAAATGCAGGGAAGACCATGCAAGAGCGACAGAAGGCGCTGAAATTTCTGTTTGAACAGGTGCAGTCAGGTGTGGCTGCTCCGCGAGACGCAATCACGCAGGCAGGCAAACATTTAGGTGTGTTGCTGAACAACTTGTGGGTCGCATTTGACCCCATGCGTATCGTGTTGGGTGGTCCGGCAATGCGACTTGGCGATGCTTTTTTAAGTCCTGCGTTGTCAGTATTGCAAGAATATTCTGACGCGGTCCAGTTGCCTTCGCCTCCCATACAGACGACGCGGTATGGCGACGATGCCGTGGCCATTGGTGCAGCGGCATTGGTGCGGTATCACCTGACCCGTCCACTCACTGACATGCATTTACGCGGTACTTCATCGAGTTCGATGTGAATTTCTGGCATAGCCCGGTAAGGCACAAGACCGTGGCGGGTGCCGGTACGTTGCCGCATGCGCTAGGTCATAGATCCCTAGAATGGCTTTTTACTTTGGAATTTTCGTCACTGGTCGTGCGCGCGGCGCTGCGTCTGACTGTCGCCGTATCAAGGTAAAGTCCATTACGATGTGCTCAGGTGCTTCAGGCTCTCCATTACGCCTTGCCCGCACCTGACGCACCAGCAAACTGGTAGCCGCTTCAGCCATCGCTGCGATAGGTTGACGAACGGTCGTCAGCTCGGGCCAAATGGTCATGGCCAAAGCGGTATCGTCAAATCCAGCCACGGTTAGATCGCCCGGAACATCCAAACCCAACCTATGTGCAATAGCCACGGTTGCCGCAGCCATATCATCATTGCTCGCAAAAATAGCGGTAGGTCTCTGTTCCAGTGCCAAAAGGTTTTCCGCGGCATCTAAGCCAGAGCGGTAAGTGAACATGCCTTGGACAATCAATTCGTCTGCTACAGGAATCCCAGATTCAGTCAGCGCCGCTTTGTAGCCGGCAAGCCTGCGCGCACTGGCTGTCTGGATCGGATTACCAATGATGAAACCCAAGCGCCGATGCCCCAAGGCCAGCAAGTGGCGGGTCATCGTATAAGCCGCCTGGTAGTCGTCAATGCTCACCGCACTTGCACGCACGTCTGGCAAGCCGCAAGCCACCAACACAACCGGGGTAGACGACTTGATCATCAGGTCGACCAGGCGAATAGAGTCACACAACGGAGGTCGCAAGATGATGCCATCAACTCCATTGGCAATGAGGCCACGTGCTGCAGCTTCCTGATCAATGTCCGTGCCACATTTTTCGACCAATAGCTCGACATGATGCAAGCTGGCCTGGTTGAGCAAGCCGACCAAAAACTCGGTAAATGGGCCGGTGTTGGGATTGTTGAACAAAAAGCCAATGCGGATGGGCTTGGACCCAGCTAAGCGTCGCGCTGCCTGATTGGGCAAATAGTTTAAGGCGGCTACGGCGGCGTTAACACTATCTCTTGTGCGCTGACTGACATTGGTTTCACCATTGACTACCCGCGAGACTGTCATGGGAGAGACGCCGGCCTGTTTGGCGACGTCTGCCATTGTTGCGACATGGGGTTTGCGCAATCTCCGACTGGAATCTTCCTTAAGCTTGCTCGTAGTCATATCTGCGTGTAGTCTCTCCAAAACACCGGATTGTAAGTTTCTTGGAAGATTCATCTTCTGAGTGGGCATTATTCAAAAGGTCCACCCAAAAAAATAGGGGCCGCCTACCCCCCCCTTGGCGGCCCCCCCCCAAACTACGCTTTAGCGTCTAACCGACGTTAGAACTTGGCGCGCAATCCGACCATGTAGGTTGGACCCGGCTTGTACTGTGTAAACGTCGCGTTCGAGAACTGGAAGTAGCTACGTTGTGTCGCATCAGCTGCGTTAACCACGTCAAACGTAATCGTTGGCCAGTTCTTCTTGTCGAGCACGGTGTCCAAATCAATACTGGACGAGATATCCAATTGTTGATACGGATCGCTATACAGCGCAGCAAGCCCAATGCCGTTCTGGTTAGTACCAGCCACTTGGCTACCTTCAGAGAACGTGCGTGAGAAGCGCAGCATGTAGCCGTTGCGTTGATAATAAACCGTTGCATTGTTGGTCATGCGCGGTACGCCAAGGGCAACAAAGCCATTGGTGCCCTCTCCGCTAGCGCTCTGGTCAGTCAACGTGACGTTGGCGCTAACGCCAAAGCCCTTGATTGGCAACCACTTGTCCAAAGGCTGCACCCATCCCAGTTCAGCGCCACGAATCTTCAATATGCCGGAAGCATTTTTCTGGCGTGTCATCACTGCGGTAGCGGCGCTTGGACCACCACGGAGGGCGATGGCATCCTTCTGCTGCTGCGTGAAATTGTCATAGGGCAGACCATACTGCGCCAGTTGACTCACAGGCACAGTGATGTTTTCGTTGACAGTAAAACCGTTCAATTCTTTCTGGAAGATGGTTCCAGACAAATACCCCTCACGCCCTGTGTACCAATCAACACCCAAGTCAATGTTTTCAGAGATGTACGGGTTCAACGCCGAGTTGCCGATTGACCCAACATCACCCGATGGTGAGCTAAAGCTGGCACCAGGGCGCATCGCATTAGGATCGGCGCGTGTCATGGTTTTAGAAATGGCGGCGCGTGCAATCACGTCCGTAGCCAAATTGAGCGACATGGTTGCCGATGGCAACAGGTTACTGTAGCTCGTGTCGAGGTAGAACGTATTGAACACGTTGGGGTACTTGCTGCCATTCAGCGTCAGGCCCAATGCGGCGTTGCGTGGATCGGTCACTTGGGCCACTCCACCTACAGACTGATCAGTCTGCACATAACGCACGCCCACGTTGTAGCGCAGGTCAAGCCCCATTGGTTTGGCCGTGCCAGCTACTTCGGTGTAGAGGGCGCGCGTAATCTCGCGAATGTAGCCGCCATTTGCACCGGTATTGGAGCCACCGGTTTCCCCAGCCGTTGAGCTGAAGTAGTCGTAATTGGTGACGCTGCCGAACCGGTTCCAATCAACCGTAATGAAACCAGGACCTGGGCTCAGGTAACTTGGCAATGCTCCAGCGGGCACCAGAGATCCACGGTTAATCTGTGGAGTAGTTTGGCCAGCAGTGAAGCCCGTTCCATAGCCCGGGTACAACGCAGCAGAACTGGTGCCAGGTGTGTTGGCACCATCACAATTTGGACCGCCATTGCCTATTACGTAGACAGTTGGGTTGTTTCCGCAAGCTGCAGCAACCCAGGCACCCGTGTTGTCTTTTGCAGTGATTCTGCGTGAAATCTCATCCATTGCGAATCCGGTCTTGACGCTGAAGCTCTTGTCGCCCCAAGTCAAATTCGCCCGTGCACCGCGAGTTTCGGTATTACGAAACTCTTCCTGCTGATTCAAACGACCGCCAGGGTAGCCAAAGTTGGCTGGGTTGTTCAAGTCAAGGCTTGTTCCGATGTTTGGTACGCCACCGGTCGTGTTGTCAAAATTGACCGTTGTGCCGTTGCCCAACAAAGAGCTGACCAACACAGTTGGGGAGTTGCGATGAAATTCACTCTTGGTCAGGTTGATCTGGGCATCCATCTTCCAGTCTTTATTGATCTTCCATTCCATGCCTGGATTGAATCCAAACAAGGTGACGTCTTCCACATAGGGACGATATTCGAGGAAAAATTGCGCGTTGGCGAATGTACCTTTAGTGACCACGCAACCCAAGGTACAGTCAGCGCTATCGACCTGCATATTGATCGGCACCATCGCACCAAAGCGCCCCACCCAGTTCATGTCTGCGCGGGCCAAGTCATTCTTCTTGCGGCTGGCCATGGTGTCCACATAGAACTGCAAATCTGCGTTCGGGCGGTATTCCAGACTGACGACACCGGTGTATTTGTCTTTGCTGCCCTGCTCATCCATCGCACGGCCCAAGCGTGGAATGATGGCGTTGTCAATCTGGGTGATGTTCAGGCCAGGATTGTTTGCCAACAGGAAAGCCTGATTGATCGTGGCACCTGTTGTTAAGCCATTGCCGGCGTTGGCTGGAACCGTACCGGGAATGGACCAATTGCCACCACCTGTGTTGTTGCGATTGGCAGCGGTGCTTTGGGTTGCCGACAGATTGGCATTGGTCCAGCCAATGGTTTCAAAACCTTTGGTGCGCACCTTGGCTTTGGACCAAGCCAGGCCCGCCAAGATACCGAACTCACCATTTGTCACACTACCCAGAATGGAGCCACGATGCCCCCACTTTTCCGCGTTCTCTACTTTTGTGCCTTGCTCGCTGAAGGCAAAGTATTCACCTGGATTGTCAAACGGGCGCGCACTACGCATATCCACCACACCTGCAGCGCCGCCTTCCAACATACCTGCAGTCGGGCTCTTGTAAACAGAAACGCGCTTGAACAAGTCAGTGGGTAGCAAGTCCAGATCCACCTCACGATTGGTGTTCTGGCTATCGGTACGCCCAGTAGAAGCCACAGAGACTGGTGCACCGTTCAATAGCACTTTTGTAAAACTGGTGCCAAGACCACGAATTTGAATGTTCAAGCCCTCGCCCGTAATTTCACGGCTAACTTGAATACCAGGAATGCGGTTGATGGATTCGGCGATGTTGGTATCAGGAAATTTGCCCAAGTCTTCCGCGAAGATCGAGTCTTGGAAGCCTACAGCCTCACGTTTGTCGCGGGTTGTGGTTTCCAAGCTGGCGCGAAATCCAGTGACTTCCACCGTTTGGAGTGATGCTGGAGAGGCGGCGGGCGCCTGCTGGGCGTAGGCCTGGGCCATCAGGCCAGCCAAAGCCGTCAACGCGAATACTGCGCGACTACCTTTCGCTACGCGTGGGCTCGATTTCTTGCAATGCTTTTGCATGATCTTTTTTCCTTTTTGGGCTTTCTACAGCCCGGTGTGATGAAACTGCGTTTCTGCGATAACAGATATGTCACATAAAATGTTAGCGTGAACATATGTAGTTTACGATTGCTCGATAGCTCTCCGTAATGCGTGTTTTCCCTAGTGTAGTTTTTGAGATTTGGCGACCAAGCCTTGTCTAGGCTCTATTCCTCAACGGTAGTTTTGTGCTATTGCAGGGTTTGCTCCACACGCTTTATTGCTACCCTCGCCCTGGTGCAAACGAAAACCGACGCGCCTTGTATTGATCCAGTGTGAGTGGTGGTGGCCGGACTCCATTTGGCAGCGGCAGGCCAGAAACCGACTGAAAGTAGGCAATACAGGCATCGCGCCACCACTGTGCTTCACGCAGTTGTACCGCCAGTCGCGCGGCGACGTCGGCATGGCGCAGCGGGTCAATACTGGGTTTTAACTTGACCCAGCGCGCTTGGGAATCTGCAACCGACAGGACTCCAGCGTCATAGTGAGCGATCACTTCTTGCCACAGAGTTTTGCCAGAGCGCATGGAATAGTCCCATGGCAAATGATGAAACCACAAGAGATACTCATCCGGCGTCGTGTGCGGGTCACTGAATACACGGCTCCACGCAGGCGCGTACTGAGCTACTGCGTTACTACCACCGGGGCCCCTGTCAAAGCCCACGCCGTTCCGGTCAGCCTTATGGTAATAAACAGGGTTCCAGTCCGCACGCTGCAAGTTGTCTACCCATGGGCCAGGGCCATAGTGATGCCCTGTATCCATTAAATGATGAAGCCCCAGTGGCGTCATGTAGTTGACGACGGCCTCGCGGGAGGTCATCATCATCTCGGTAACCGCATCCACCACCACAGGTTTTGCGGAAAATGTTTGCGCCACCCATTCCCGCGCCACGTCGCGGGCTGTGGCGCGTGGGTCCCATGCCATGCGGCCAAACACATACCAATTGGCCTGGTCGAAGTGTGACCCACTCCACATGCGACTACTGCCAATATTGGCAACTCCAGCCATGGCAGTACTGGAGGTGTGATGAAAGCTGCCATCCACGATTTCTGCCACGGTGGGACCTACATCGCGCAGGCGTGTATCGGCCTTCAGCAGTTCCTCGTACATCGTGCCCAAGTAGGCCAAGTGTGTGGCAAACCCCAAATACTCTTTGGTGATCTGCAATTCGAGACCGAGTGCGGTTTTTGGCATCGCGCCAAACAAGGGGTGAAATGGTTCACGGGGCTGAAAGTCAATAGCCCCGTTCTTGACCTGAATAACCACGTTGGAATCAAAGCGACCATCCAATGGCTTGAACTCATTGAAAGCTTGCTTGGCCCGATCTTCCCGGCTTTCTGGCGAATACACAAACGCCCGCCACAAGACGACACCATTGTGTGGCGCGACTGCCCGGGCAAGCATGTTGGCCCCATCCGCATGGTTGCGGCCGTAGTCTTGTGGTCCTGGCTGCCCTTCGGAGTTTGCCTTGACAAGAAAGCCACCAAAGTCCGGGATTGCCTTGTAAATTTCGTTTGCTTTTGATTTCCACCAAGCTGCCACCGCCGGATCGAGCGGGTCTGCCGTAGAAGCCTCTTTAAGCTCCAGCGGAGCGGAAAAGCGCGCTGTGAGATAAACCTTAATGCCGTATGGGCGCAATATGTCTGCCACAGCTGCCGTCTTGGCAATCCATGCGGGAGTCAAGACTTCCGCCTTGGAGTTCACGTTGGTCAGCACCGTACCGTTGATGCCCAACGAGGCGTTAGCTCGGGCATAGTCCACATACCGCGGGTCACGGATATCAGGCAAAGACCACCAGTCCCAGATGGATTCTCCGGCATAGCCACGTTCTACGGTGCGATCCAGATTGTCCCAATGGTTCAACATCCGCAGTTTGACTTTGGGAGTGGATTGTGTCGTCAGTGTTGCCAGATCAGCACCCGTGCGCGCCAATCGCAGCCAAGCAAACGCCCCATACAACAGACCCACATCGCTGTTGGCAGCGATAAGTGTCACCCGGTGCCCTTGCAACCGAACCCCGCGCAGCAAATAGCCCTCTGTGCCCAGCTCAACCATCGGCAGGTTTAAGTCTTTCAGTGCCGGCATGGATGCGGGCGTGGCCAAGACCAAAGCCCCATCACGCAACTTCCGCACCGTGGCAGGCGTGCGCCCCGACATACCGCCGACCCCGCGACGCAGCTCCGCCACTGCGGCATTTACCGTCTGAGACGGCTCAGCGGCATAGACGATTGCCTGTGCATGTTGCGCGAGTTTCGATCCGCTGTGGCTATCTAGAGGTCGATAACGCAACCACAAGTCGTAGCCGTCTTCTTCAATGGCAAAAACCGGCTTGGCGAGAAACAGTACGCACATCAGCGCGAGAGATTTCTTAAGAAAGGACATGTTTGATCTCTTGATCCAGCCTAGTAAACAGGCGCCGTGCGGGCAGCTGGCCCAATCCGCACATTGCAACGTTGCCAATTTATGCCACAATAATGTGAGCGCAACCATAAAATCATGCCATAAATCAGGTATTTCGTGTCCATTTAAACCTGACTACACGTTTTCGGCAATTCGCAAAACAGGAATTTTCATGAAGATCACCAACGCACGTGTCATCGTATGCAGCCCCGGCCGCAACTTTGTCACGCTGAAAATCGAAACCGATGAAGGCGTGACCGGGATTGGCGATGCCACCCTGAACGGCAGAGAGCTATCGGTTGTCAGCTACCTCACCGACCATGTCATACCCTGCCTGATCGGCCGCGACGCGCATCAAATTGAGGATATTTGGCAGTACTTGTACCGCGGAGCCTACTGGCGCCGTGGACCCGTCACGATGTCTGCCATAGCCGCAGTCGACACAGCCCTGTGGGATATCAAAGCCAAAGCAGCCAACATGCCGCTCTACCAGTTGCTGGGTGGGCGCAGTCGCAATGGCGTTATGGTCTATGGCCACGCCAACGGAAGCGACATTGGCCACACAGTCGAAGAAGTGCTGCGGTACAAAGAAATGGGTTATCGCGCCATTCGTGCGCAAAGTGGGGTACCCGGCTTGGAAAAGGTATATGGCGTCGGCCGGGGTGACATGTATTACGAGCCGGCGGATTCGGATCTACCGAGTGTTCACGACTGGTCATCCGAAAAATACCTGCTACATACGCCCAAGTTGTTTGATGCCGTGCGCACTGCGGTCGGGCCTGACATCCACTTGCTGCATGATGTGCACCACCGTCTCACGCCCATTGAAGCTGGACGCTTGGGCAAGTCACTCGAGCCCTACCACTTGTTCTGGATGGAAGATGCCACGCCTGCTGAGAACCAGGAAGCCTTCCGCCTGATACGCCAGCACACAACAACTCCCATTGCAGTTGGAGAAATCTTCAACACGATATGGGACTGCAAAGACCTCATCCAGAACCAACTGATTGACTACATTCGCGCGACCGTCGTACACGCGGGCGGAATTACCCATTTGCGCCGCATTGCAGACTTTGCTTCCATGTACCAAGTGCGCACGGGCTGCCATGGCGCAACAGACCTATCCCCAGTCTGCATGGGTGCAGCGCTGCACTTCGATACATGGGTGCCCAACTTTGGTGTGCAAGAGTACATGATGCATACCGAACTGACCAATGAAGTGTTCCCCCATGCCTACTCCTTCAAACAAGGATTCATGTTTCCAGGCGAGGCTCCGGGGCATGGAGTTGATATCGATGAGGCGCTCGCCGCCAAATATCCATACAAGCGGGCGTACTTACCTGTCAACCGCCTGGCACACGACGGAACACTGTGGAATTGGTAGACGCCACCGTGTCAACTCAGCGGCTGACACCCGAGGCAGTGAACCAGCTGCCCAGCGCGATTCCAGTGCCAAATTACGACCGCGACGCGGTCCGTCGCGGCATTGTTCACCTGGGCATCGGCGCGTTCATGCGCGGCCACTTGGCTGTGGCCACCGAAGCGCTGTTGAATCAGGGAGACTTGCGTTGGGGCATCGTGGGGGTATCTTTGCGCAGCGCCGAAACCCGCGAAGCCTTGCAACCCCAAGGTGGCTTGTACACCCTGGCAACACGTGCTGATGTTGACGGTCATGAGCATCAAGACCTCCAAGTGATCGGTTCCGTGGTCGAGGTCCTTGTGGCCCCTCTGCAGCCGGATCACGTGCTGCAGTGCATGGCCGCACCCGACACACGCATCATTAGCTTGACAGTAACCGAAAAAGGCTACTGCCACGACCCAGCTAGCGGGCGGCTGCGTCTGGACCATCCTGACATTGCGCATGACATTGCAAACCCCACCGCGCCCAGCACCGCAATCGGCTACATCGTTCGTGCATTAGCGATACGTCGCGCATCTGGCGGTCAACCATTGACACTGATGTCGCTAGACAATTTGCCGTCCAATGGGCGCATTTTGTCTAACGCTGTGCACGATCTCGCAGCTGCGATCGACCCAACGCTCGCGCAATGGATTGCCACACACTGCAGTTTTCCGTGCTCCATGGTTGATCGAATCGTGCCGCGCACGACCGATGCGGACCGACGTTCTATTTCTGACACCATCGGCTATGAAGATGCATGGCCCGTAGTGTGCGAGTCGTTCTTTGATTGGGCTATTGAAGACCACTTCGCAGCCGACAGACCCGACTGGAGCATAGCGGGCGCGCGATTTGTTGAACACGCAGAACCTTGGGAGCAGCTCAAACTCCGCATGGTCAACGGCGCACACTCCTCCATAGCCTACCTGTCTGCACTGGCGGGGTGGGAGTATGTCGATACCGCCATGCGGGTTGAGGCATTGCGTGACCACATCGAAGCGTTAATGCGCAATGAAATAGAACCTACGCTACCGACACTGCCGGGGCTAGACCTGCAGGCGTACCGCGTTCAATTGCTGCAACGCTTTGCCAACAAAGCCTTAAGCCATCGCACGATGCAGATTGCAATGGACGGTTCTCAGAAGTTGCCGCAAAGACTACTGGACACGGTGCGTGACCGTCTTGCAGCGGGCATGAACTTCAGTCGTTTGGCACTTGGCATTGCTGCGTGGATACTCTACACCAGTGGAATCGACAATAGCGGCAACCCATTTGAGGTGGAAGATCCGTTGGGCGTAGAACTTATTGCGCGGTACCGCGCGGCCGATGCCGCCGGTTGGAGCCATGCAGCAGTCCATACGCTTTTAGGTTTTACATCCGTGTTCGGCAGTTTGGCAACACAGCCGGCATTTGTGCTGGAGATTCAGAGACAACTTTTAGCCTTGCGGGCACGCGGAGTAATGGCGACGCTAGTAGCACTCCAAACAACAAATGCAACCTAGGCCGAACAGCACCTTTCTGGGGATTTGAGCAAAGATATGACACCATTTATGAATGAAGACTTCTTGCTGGACACGCCGTTCGCAAAACGGCTGTACCACGAAGTTGCAGCAGACTTGCCAATCATTGACTACCACTCACACTTGCAACAAAGTGAGATCGCCGCACGTAAGAAATTCCGCAATCTGACCGAACTATGGCTCGGTGGCGACCACTACAAGTGGCGCTTGATGCGCAGTGCAGGCATCACAGAAGACCTGATTACAGGAAATGCAAGCGATGAGGCCAAGTTCCATGCCTTTTGCAAAGTGCTGCCGCAGTCCATTGGCAACCCCATTCACCACTGGAGCCACCTGGAGTTGCGGCGGATCTTCGGGATCGACCTGACCATCAAACCGGCCAATGCAGCAAAAATTTGGGAACAGGCCAATGCGCGTTTGTCGACTATGGATGCATGGGTCTTGCTCGAACAAGCCAAGGTTGAAATTGCCTGTACGACAGACGACCCCGCGGATGACCTCTTGCAACATGCCGACATTGCCGCATCGGCATTGCGCACCAAAGTCTTGCCCGCCTTCCGCCCAGACCGCGCGATGCGACTGAACAAGCCCGATTTTGGCGAATACTTGGTTACCCTATCTGCCGCTTCAGGCGTGACAATTGACTCGTTCGCCACGCTGATAGAGGCACTCGCTGCGCGGGTCGACTATTTCCACGCACGCGGTGCACGCATCTCTGACCACGCCATTGATATACCCCTGCCGACCGAGCCGTCGTCGCCTGCGCTATGCCAAACATTGTTTGCCAAACGTGTGGCCGGGACATTGCTGACGGATGCAGAGGCCGGAGCCTACCAGCGCGGTCTGCTGGAAGAACTCGGGCGCATCTACGCTGCCCATCAGTGGGCCATGTGCCTGCACATTGGTGCCCTTCGCAATGGGAACACGCGATGCGTAAACCTGCTTGGGCCAGATACCGGCTACGACTCCATTTCTGACATGCAGTGCGGTGCTGGTATTGCGTCCCTGCTCGACGCTCTAGATACCACTGACACACTGCCGAAGACCATGCTCTTCTGCCTCAACCCCGCCATGAATGAAGTCCTGTCCACCCTCATTGGCAGTTTCCAGGGTGGTGGCGTTTTCGGCAAGATTCAGTTTGGTCCTGCATGGTGGTTCAATGACCACAAAGACGGCAATCTGCAACAAATGCGAACCTTGGCCAACCACGGAGTCCTTGGCACGTTTGTCGGCATGGTGACCGACTCTCGCAGTTTTGCCTCCTATCCACGCCACGACTACTTCCGCCGCCTGCTGTGCCGCCAGCTTGGGCGCTGGGTGGAAGACGGGGAATATCCGGCTGAATATGATGATCTTGCACACATGGTGCGCGCTATTAGCTACGAAAACGCAAAAAGCTACTTTCAGTTGTGATCTGATTTCACAAGACCTGAGCCCGGTCGCCTTCACGGGCCAGGTTAGCCACCCCTTCGCGAACCTGCCAGCACCAGCACAAGTCCGGCAGCGGCCGCCGCCAGCCCCATCCACAACGGTATATTGACGCGCTCTTTTTCGAGTACCTCCATGTGCAGAGGACCAATGTTTGCCGCGTGGGTTTCTTTGGTATAGGTAAAGCCTCCATAGGTTGCCGCGAGCACACCCAGGACAACCAGAACAATACCAAGCAATTTCAGTGCATTCATAGGACCTCCGGTTTAAATGGAACGCACGCCGTTGAAGAGGCGCACGACCAACATGACAACTGCTATGACCAGGAGGATGTGGATGAAGCCACCGATGGTGTACGCCGACACCACTCCGAGTAACCACATGATGAGCAAGATGACTGCGATTGATTCGATCATTTAAATTCCTTTGAGATTGACGCTAATGAGAAGACTGCAGTGTGCAGTTCATCGCCGCTTTAGTCTGTGCGTCAACGCACGGAACCCCAAAATGTGGGGGCTTGCACGGCGCTACCCCGTCGACACTGCTGCAACGATGGTTATAGGAAGTGTTCAAAGCCAGTATTCCAACCTGCGGGCAACCCATTCTTTCAGTCGCTCTGACAGAGACCGCTCGCCCCACCGCGCGGCGGTGACTTCGATGGTGTAGCGCAAATCTTCCTCAAATGCTGACTCCATTGCCGCACCAAATGCTGGGTCCAGCACCACAGCATTGAGTTCGTAGTTGTGCAAGAAGCTTCGAGTATCGATATTGGTCGAGCCGATGGTAGACCAGACCCGGTCGATTACGGCCGTCTTGGCATGCAATACCGCGATTTGCAGTTCATAGATTTTGACCCCTTGGGCCAACAGATCCGTGTAGAAAGAATGTCCCGCATGGAATACGAGGCCACTGTCGGTGACACCCGGCAAGATAATCTTCACATCGACGCCCCGACGGGCAGCATCTGTCAGTGCCCGCACGATTTGCCTATCCGGCACAAAATAGGCACAGGTTATATGTACCGTTTTTACCGCGCCACTAATGGCCAGAATGTAGGCTGCATAGATGTCGTGCTCGCCGTGTGGTTCACTGGCCAGAATGCGCACCAGCTTGTCCCCCACCTTGTGCAGTTCAGGGAAAAAGTTGCTGCCCCCCAGCGCCGGGCCCTGTTGGCCGATCCAACTGTTCAAAAACTCCCGTTGCAGCGCTGCCACTGCGGGGCCTTCGATGCGGACATGGGTATCGCGCCAACCCACCGTGGTGTTCTTGCGCGATTTGGATCGAAACAGTGAACTATTGGAGTACGTGTTACTAATATTGACACCACCCGTAAACGCCACCGTGCCGTCAACCACCAAAAGCTTGCGATGGTCCCGGTTATTGGGTGCCCAGGGGCCTACCAGTTTGAGCGGATTGACCGGGTTAAAAGCCACCAGCCGGATACCCGCGTCACGCATCCTGTCAAAAAAAACCTGTGGCGTACCAATGGTGCCGACTGCATCGTAGATCACATGCACCTGCACGCCAGCGCGTTGGCGTTCGATCAACAAGTTTGCAAACTGCATGCCAATTGCATCTTGGTCAAAGATGTAGGTCTCCAGGTTGATGTGGTCTTTGGCCGCGCTGATGGCCTGCATCATCGACGCCATCGTCTGTGGTCCGTCGTATAGCAAGGTGGCCCTATTACCCGCGATCAGTGGTTGCCCGGTCGCGCGCTCCTCAACCCCCGCAAGTGCCTTGCCCTGCATACCCACGAACCTTGGACCAGGTGTCATGTCCGCCGTTGGCTTAAGGTAATGCACGTCCTGCAAGACCGCACACCCCCCAACCCACAGGCAAACAATGGCCAAGGTCAGCAGACGCAGCGTATGGCAAAGTGAGGCTGGCCACATACACCATCACGTGCGGGGTTCACCAGCCGCGTTGACTGTAATGGTGGTGCCCGGCGCTGCAGTCATCTGGGCGCGGTGCTCAATGCCCCGGAAGTTGTAGGACACATCCCAGAATGCAGGTGCCGCGTTAGTGGGCTGCGCCGCGCAGCGTTGCACTTCACGGCTGGTAGCAGGCTGGCCACTGTTGTTGCGCCCTACATTGGCACCGACTGCCGCTCCGGCCACGACCCCGCCCACGGTAGCGATGTCCTTGCCAATACCGCCGCCAACCTGGTGGCCCAAAATGCCGCCCAACAGTGCACCCACGACAGCGCCGCCCACGTTGGGCTCGCCACGTGTTGCGGCCACTTCTTCACGCTCCATCCAGCAGCGTTGCTCGGCTGGGCCCACCACGGCGCGTGCCGATGTGACATTGGCTTCAAATAGTTGTTCTTCGTTGCGTTTGCGGCTGTCATAGGCAGCCACCGGTGCGGGCGCAAAGCGACGCCCCTCCACCCGCGTGTTCCAGTCAATGGCACGCACCGACGAGATACGGTCATTCATACCCATGGAGGCCAACGAGTTATAGCGTCCGGGGTTGAGCACCATGCACTGCCCTCTAAAGCGGCTGTCTACACAAACTTCCCAACGTTGACCCAGCACAATGACCGACGAGGCGCGGTCGTTGAAGCCTACCCGTGAAAAGTCTTCTACCGGCTGGTCCACCGAAAAGGTGCGTCCCTGGAACCCTTCGGTCTCATAAAACATAACTTGGGATGCCAGTGGCAGCGGCGCCATGCGGTTGGCAATATCGTGGCCGTTGCGGTCGACCGGTTTGACAGACGACACACGGTCATTCAGTCCCATGGCACCCAACGACGGGTATTGGCCGGGGCGCAAAATCATGCAACGTCCACCAAAGCGGATGTCTTCACAGACCTCCCATCGCACCGTGTCGCTGCCGCCCACAATGGCAGAAGAAGCGCGGTCATTGAAGCCACCGTGGGCAAGATTGCCGATCTGCCGCTCTGTCGTCATTGACGCACCTTGAAAGTTGGCACTTTCAAAAAGGGTTACCTGCGCAAGCACTTGGCTGGCTGCCACGGTGACGGCCAAGGCAAGGGTGGCTTTGAGAACTTCTTTCATGGACTGTACCTGTTCGTGTAGAAGTCGCCAGATTACGCAAGCCAGGCATACCTGTCGGTTCGATGGCGCACAGACGCCTTGCATACGCATTCCTAACATGCAGTCATGGGTCCCAAAACGACCCATACCGTTCGTCAATCACTTATCCAAAGGACAATTTTCATGAACAAAAATCAAATCCACGGCATGGCGACCGACTTGGTCGGCCAGGTGCAAGAAAAGACCGGACAGATCATCGGCAACCCATCACAAGAACTCAAAGGCGTGCAAAAGCAGATATCCGGCAAAGCCGAAGAGAAGCTGGGCGACGTGAAGGAAGCGGTGAAAAATGTCCATGACGCCATGGCAGCGGCTGTCAAGGCGCTGTAACCACTTGCTGATGCACTAACGAAGAAGGGCGGGGTACCGCAAGGTGCCCCGCCACGGATGAAAGCCCATTGTTGCGGCCCATCACCCAGCCGTCTGTGCGGGGTCGGACCTATCGCCACCGCTAAAAATGCTATGAATATAAGAGCTACTCACGCTTATTCCACGAGGGCTATTGGCACTATTTCTATGTAATCACTGGGTAGGTGCGCCACCGCACTGATGCAACGGGCCCGCACCGCTACGCTTGCACTGGCAAAGAAGTCACCGGTTTCAGCCGGTATGCGCGTATAAGGGTCCAAGCAATCTGCCTCACACGGTGCCACGCGGTGCCTCACGAAAGTTTTTCCCTTTGAAAACCAACTACAAGTCGGTCGCCTGGCTAGGCTGCGTTGTGCTGCTCATGGCTAGCGGCGTGGCTTTCACCTTCTGGTCTTACGAAAAGATTGAAAGCGCATCCAACCAGCGCCGCGACTCACAGACCACCATCACAGCGGCGGACGACCTGCTCAATGCCCTGGTCGATGCCGAAACCGCCCAACGCGGCTTTGCACTGACGGGTGACGAAGCCTACTTGGCACCGTACACGGCCGTGCGAGACATCATCCCCGTACACCTGAAGGTGCTGCGCGCGCTGACCACCGACCCGCAAACGCTGCAGCATGTGGAAACGGTTACCCCCTTGTTGGACGCAAAACTAGCCGAAATGGATGAAACCATCTCCATGCGCCGCAACCACGATGTTCCGGGCGTGCTGACCCTGATCACCAGCGACTTAGGTAAACGGCTGATGGATACCATACGGCTGGAAATGCGCAGCATGGTCCAGATAGAAAATGCCGTACAGCGACAATACGTAGCCCAGTTCGATGCCAATATGCGGCGTCTGTTTGCCATCATCGTCGGTGTGGCGGCTATGGCATTGCTGATGGCGATTATGTTCGCCCACTCCAGCTACCGCGCGGCGCAACGGCGGATGCAAAGCCTAGTGCACGGTGAAACCCAGCACTTACTCCGCGCCCAAACCCTTACGAGTGAAAGCCTCGAACTCGCCAACCGAACCTTGCAGGACAGTGAACAAAAGCTGGCCATTATGCTGAGCTCCATCGGCGACGGGGTGATAGCAACCGATGCCCGCGCCTGCGTGACACTATTGAACCCCGTGGCCGAAAGCCTGACCGGCTGGACCCAGGCGTTGGCACTGGGGCGCCCCATTTCCGAAGTCTTTCACATCGTCAACAAAGCGACCCGTCTGGCCGTACCCATTCCAGTGGCCGATGCCCTGGCGCACGGCACGGTGCAAGGTATGGCAAACCATACGGTGTTGATTGCCCATGATGCCCGCGAGTTCGACATTGCGGACAGCTGTGCGCCGATTCGTGATGCGGACGGACAGGTGGTGGGCGCAGTTCTGGTGTTCCGCAATGTGACGCATGAGTATGCCGCTCAACAAGCCGAGCGCGATAGTGCAGCCCGGGTCCAGGCCATCCTCAATGCAGTGAGCGATGGCGTAGTGACCATGCACGCCCACGGTGGCATCATGGAGTCTGTCAATCCAGCAATGGAGGCCTTGTTTGGCTACAGCGCCGCCGAGCTTTCGGGCAAGGCCTTCGGCTTTCTCATCCCCGAGTTGGACCAGGATCAGCACAACGTCTCGCTCGCATACTACGGCGTGAGTGACGAAGCCCGCACAACCGGGCTAGGCCGCGAGGTCACGGGCTTTCGCAAAGACGGAAGCTACTTCCCATTGGAAGTAACCGTGAGTGAAATGGCGTTGGGCGGGGAGCGCTACTTCACCGGCATCTTGCGCGACATCAGCGTCCGCAAGCAGGCTGAAGAAGCGCTGCGCAAGGCCGGCGCCCTGCAAAACGCCATCTTCAACAGTGCCGTCTTCGCCAGCATCGCCACCGATGCCCGGGGCGTGATCCAGATTTTCAACGTCGGCGCTGAGCGCATGTTGGGCTACGCCGCGGTCGAAGTGTTGGACACAATAACCCCCGCAGACATTTCAGACCCGCAAGAGGTGATTGCCCGTGCCAAAGCCTTGAGCATGGAACTAGACACCGAAATTACCCCCGGTTTCGAGGCCCTGGTATTCAAGGCATCCCGTGGCATTGAAGATATTTATGAGCTGACCTACATCCGCAAAGACGGCAGCCGCTTCCCCGCCGTGGTGTCGGTCACCGCCCTGCGCGACGACGACGACGCCATCATCGGCTACCTGCTCATTGGCACTGACAACACCGCCCGCAAGGCTGTAGAGGCCGAACGTGCACTGTTGGATCGGGCATTGCAAGTCAAAAACATCGAGCTAGAGGCGGCCCGTGCCGCCGCCGACAAGGCCAACCAGGCCAAGTCTGACTTTCTATCCAGCATGAGCCACGAATTGCGCTCACCGCTGAACGCCATTTTGGGATTTGCCCAGCTCATGGAGTCCGGCCTGCCCGCACCCACCCCCGCCCAAGCGGGCAGCCTGAAGCAAATTCTCAAAGCCGGTTGGTACTTGCTGGAATTGATCAATGAAATTTTGGATCTGGCACTGATCGAGTCGGGGCGATTGTCGATGTCGATAGAACCAGTCTCGTTGCCCGAGGTGCTGCTGGATTGCCAGACCATGATCGAGCTCCAGGCCCAAGGCCGGGGCATTCATATGAACTTTCCAGTATTCAAAAGCCCCTGTTTTGTGGCGGCAGACCGCACCCGTGTCAAACAGGTGTTTGTCAATCTGTTGAGCAATGCCATCAAGTACAACCGGTTGAACGGCACAGTCGACGTGACCTTCCGGGTGCTTGACACAGAGCGCTTGCACATCCGTGTGCGCGATACCGGCGAAGGTTTGTCCCCCCCCAAACTGGCGCAACTGTTCCAGCCCTTCAACCGCTTGGGGCAGGAGGACGGTAGCGAAGAAGGCACCGGCATTGGCCTGGTGGTCAGCAAGCGGCTGGTGGAGCTGATGGGCGGCACCATTGGCGCGCTGAGCACTGTGGGGGTGGGTAGCGAATTTTGGATTGAACTCAACTTGGCCGTGCCCGTTGCACTGGCGCTGGACGCCTTGCCCCCCTCCGAGGCACCGATGGCCCCGCCGCTGCCCGGTGCCGCCCTGCGCACCCTGCTGTATGTGGAAGACAACAAGGCCAATATGGAGCTGGTGGCACAACTGATTGCGCGCCGCCCGGATATGCGCTTGCTGCGTGCTGAAGACGGCCTGCGCGGCATTGCCATGGCGCGCGTGCACCTGCCGGATGTGATTTTGATGGACATCAACCTGCCCGGCATCAGCGGGCTGCAAGCCCTGGGCCTGCTGCGCGCAGACCCGATCACCCGCCACATACCGGTGGTGGCACTCAGTGCCAACGCCATGCCACGTGATATTGAACGGGGCATGGAGGCTGGGTTTTGCCGCTACCTGACCAAACCCATCAAGATTGACGAGTTCATGTCGGCAATGGATGTGAGTTTGGCACAGGCGAAAACCGCCTTGGAGCCATAGCTTTATTGAAAATAGGCCTCTAGCCCTCGTACTCATTGCGTAACAAGCTACTAATTTAGGAGCACTTATGATTCAAGCCATTGATTTTTTCAACGCCAAAATCTTGATCGTGGACGATCAGGAATCCAACGTGCAACTGCTGGAACAGTTGCTACAGGCCGAGGGATACACCGCCGTCACATCGACCATGCAACCCGAATCGGTGTGCGAACTGCACCGCCAAAACGCATACGACCTGATCCTATTGGATTTGCAAATGCCGGTCATGGATGGTTTTCAGGTGATGGAGCACCTCAAAACCAGCACCATCGACGCCTATTTGCCCGTCATCGTATTGACCGCGCAGCCCGGCCACAAGCTGCGTGCGCTGCAGGCAGGGGCCAAAGACTTTGTTAGCAAACCGTTTGACTTGGTCGAGGTCAAAACCCGCATCCACAACATGCTCGAGGTGCGCTTGCTGTACAAAAGACTGGCCAACTTCAACAAAGTACTCGAGGAGAAAGTGCTAGAACGCACCGCCGAGCTGCGCGAAAGCGAGGCACGCTACCGCAGCCTGACCGAGCTGGCATCTGACTGGTATTGGGAGCAAGATGAGAACGGCAACTTCACCAAAGTAACCGGCCAAGTACTAGAAATGCTGGGTGTACGGGCCGACAGCTCGGGCTGGGACGCTGGTGACCGTGAAACACTGCGCGCCACCATTGCTGCACGCGAACCGTTTTTGGACTTCATCGTTCATCGCCAAGATTCCGACAGGACCCAGCAATTCAGGGTCAGTGGTGAACCCATGTTTAACCACTCTGGCCGCTTTGTAGGCTACCGGGGCATTGGCGCCGAAATCACTGGCATGGCCAGCGCCTGAAAGCACCACCATGCAAACGCCAACATCCCTGCACACGCCCCAGCAAAACCATTTGTTGGCTGCTTTGCCCGCTGCTGACCTCGCCCTCTTCTCCAGTGAACTGGAGCTGGTTCCCATGCCGCTGGGCCACATGCTGTATGAGCCCGGCACACAACTGCGCCACGCTTTCTTTCCCACCACATCCATCGTCTCGCTGCACTATGTGACCGAGACCGGCGCGTCGGCAGAGACGGCGGGGGTCGGCAATGAGGGCTTGGTGGGCATATCCTTATTCATGGGGGGCGACACCACGCCCAGCTCGGCCGTGGTGCAGACGGCGGGCCATGCCTACCGGCTGGACCGCCATGTGCTGCAAACTGAATTTAACCGGGCCGGTGCTTTGCAGCGCCTGCTGCTGCGCTACACCCAGGCCCTGATGACGCAAATGGCGCAATCGGCCGTGTGCAACCGCCACCACTCTGTGGACCAGCAACTGTGCCGCTGGCTGCTTTTGACCATGGACCGGGTGCCTATGCGCGAGCTGGTGATGACGCAAGAGCTGGTAGCCAGCATGCTGGGTGTGCGCCGTGAAAGCGTGACGGAAGCAGCGGGAAATTTGCAAACGGCAGGGTATATCCGCTACCGCAGGGGCCACATTGCGGTGCTGGACCGCAAGGGCCTGGAGACACAGGTATGCGAATGCTACGCCGTGGTCAAGAAGGAACTGGGGCGCTTGCTGAGCGAAGTGCGCACTACTTCTTGATGCTCATCTCGTTGCGAACCATGCGAACGCCTTCAATGCTGCGCGCGATTTCAATGGCACGGTCCATCTGGGCCCGACTCTCCACAAAGCCGCTGAGCAACACCTCGTCGTCACGGGTGACCACGGCAATGTCCATGCTCTTGACATACTGGTCACTCAGCAGCGCGGCCTTGACCTTGCTGGTAATGATGCCTGCGTCCACCTTCTTGCCAACCGTGGTGGCCTTACCCTTCAGAATCACATTATTCTGAACGGATTTGACGCCGGACACTGTGCGGGTCGCGGCAGTGGCCCGGTCCAGTTGCATCTGGTTGTCGACAAAGCCACTGAGCAGCACCTCACCTTTGCGGGTTTCGACCTTGAAGTCAAAACTTTTGATGTCTGGATCGCCCAGTAGTGCGGCCTTCACGCTGCTGGTGACGACGCTGTCATCTATGTCGGTGCCAATCGTTGTACTGGGCAATGGCGCGCCGGCGCTGTCAACAGGCTTTCCGCAGCCCACCATACTGATGCTGACCGCCAAAATGCCGGCCAATGCAGTGGCCATGGAAAAGTTTTCGATACGTGATGTCATGGGGTTTCTCGATTGAGTAAAAAAATGCCCCAGGAATCCATGTGGAACCTGGGGCAACACCGATTAAGGACGCACAGCTATCTCATTGCGTACTGACACCACGCCTTTGACACCCCGGGCAATGGTTTCAGCGGTTGCACGCTCGGTGCTGTTTTTAGCAAAACCGGACAGCATGACCGTACCGTTCAGTGTTTCGACTTTGATCGAGGATGCATCGACATCTTTGTTGTCAATGAATCGGGTCTTGACCAGGGTCGTGATGCCCGTGTCATCGACATAGGCACCGACTGTTTCCTGGCCGCGCTGCACAGCGCAACCCGTAGCAGTCAGCAAGCCAATGGCGGCAATTGCAATTAGAAGTGGACGGTTGATAGACATAAAAATCTCCAGTAAAAGTATAGAAACAACAGGGAATTAGGAAAGAAATCTACTGACTCGCACCGTGTGACTAACGAGGCTTGATCGCGCCGCGCTCATCCGACAGAACGATCTCAACTCGCCGGTTCAACTGGCGATTCGCAGCGGTATCGTTTGCAGCAACCGGGTAGGATTCGCCGTAACCCCGCTGGCTGATGCGCTGACGTGACACACCCTGCTCCAGTAGCGCATTGACCACCGCATTGGCACGGCGTTCTGAGAGCGCCTGGTTGTATTCCGTCTTGCCCGTGCTGTCAGCAAATCCTTCGACCAACACTGTGCGTTGGGGGTTTTGTTGAAGAATGGTGGCCAGGCGTTGCGTCATGCCCATGCCATCGGCTGTCAGGCGCGCCTGGTCAGTGCCAAACAACACATCACCCAGGGTGATGACCAGACCCCGCTCGGTCTTCTTGGCAGACAGCTCTGTCAACTGTGCGGCTAGCTGCGCTTCAAGCTGCTGGTTACGGGCACTAACTTCTGCCGCGAGGCGCTGCGCCTGCAATTCATTGGCTTGTGCTTGGTTCTTTTGCTGGGTGGCTAGCAGCGCTGCATCCCGTGAGACTTGTGCCGCGCGTTCTGCGTCATCTGCCTTCCCGCGTGCCATGTTGGCCTCTTGTGTGCGCTGATCCAGGCGTACCTGGTCGCGGATCGCGGCGGCGCTGACAACGTCAGTTTCAGACGACTTTCGACTCGCCACTTCGGTAGCCAATGCAATTTTTTGCTTGGCAAGGTAGGCCAGCTTGTCTACGGTTTCCAGGCTTTCACGCTCGGTGGCAGCCTTGTTTGCTTTATCAAGCGCTTCGGTTGCCGCTTTCATTTCCAGCGCAGCGTAAGTCGCAATCTTGGGGTTGGCTTGGGCCTGTACATAGTCCCCGCGCACCTGGTCAAGCAGACTGGTGGATTTGGGCTGGCTGGCACATGCGCTGATCAGCAGTACTGCGCTGGCCAGCAATAGGTTGGTTCGGATATTTTTCATGGTGGTGTCTTTCAATGGAAATGTGGGTGGGGCTTTATGGAGTGTTGGCACGGTCAAGCTCGATTCGCAACACGCGTATGTCTTCTTGCAGGGTCGCCGATACAGCTTGGGCCTTGGCCGATCCTGCTTTGGCCTGTGCCAGCTTGGCATCGGCTTGGGCCTGGTTGGCGTAATCGGTTGCGGCCTTGTAGTCTTTGGCCGCCAGCGCTTTTTTGGACAAGGCCAGCTTCTCGCGTGCCGCTTGCATTTCAGCAGGGGCAAATTCAGTGCCGTCTGCTTGGCTTGCGTTGTCTACCGCAGCTTGGGACACGGCGACGTCCGCGGTGGCGGGGGCTTTGAGACTGCTCGTGCAGGCAGCCATTGTCAGAGCGCCGGCAAAGCATGCGCCGATCAACCAGGGTCTAGTGAGATTCATAGGTACTTTCTGATGAGAGGGTGTTCGTCATTCGCGGAATCGGTGGTGACAGTTAGGGTTTTACGCTCCTCTCGGCAAGGCGTCTGTGCTGTACCGCACGGACAAACAACACGCCGCAGCAGAACATGCAACCAGTACAAACCGTACCGACTTAGCAACCACGAAAGAAAGACATGGATTCACATACCTTGAAATACACCACCCTCGCACTGTGCCTGGCCTTTGGTGCGCCTGCACACGCGCAAACCATGTCCAAGGCCGATCTCAAGATCGCCCACGAAAAGATTGAGGCCGACTACAAAGTTGCGCATGCGGCCTGCGCAACTTTGGCGGGAAATCCTAAGAAGATTTGCGCCACACAGGCAAAAGGCAGTGAACGGGTCGCCATGGCCAACCTCGAAGAGAGCTACAAGCCTTCTGCCAAGGCACATCGCGTTGCCATCGACACCCAAGCAGCAGCAGCCTATGACCTCGCCAAACAAAAATGCCAGGATCTGGCTGGAAACGCCAAAGACCTTTGCATCAAAGAGGCCAAGTCCGCTGAGACCACGACCAAGGCCGACGCCAAGCTGCAATTGAAAACCACAGAAGCACATGCAGACGCGCGCAAGACAACCAACTTGGCTGCCACCAAGACCGCCGAGAAGGTGAGCGATGCGCGCAACGAGGCCGCGACTGATAAATCTGACGCGCAGTACAAAGTAGAAAGGGAAAAGTGCGACGTGCTGGCTGGTGTTGCCAAAGACCATTGCCTCGCACAAGCCAAAGCGCATTTCGGCAAGTAATCGCATCGTCCTTCATCCGCCAAATAGAAGGGGCCCGCATGGCCCCCTCTATTTGGGTGGGTAATGTGTGGTCAGCACGCGGCTCAAATGCGACCCATCAACAACAACACCAGCAAGATGATCACGACCAGCCCCAGCCCGCCGCTGGGTCCGTAGCCCCACGCTCGGCTATGTGGCCAACTGGGGAAAGCGCCCACTAGCATCAGTATCAGCACAATCAGCAAAATAGTTCCCAAGCTCATATCGGTATCCTCAAGTAGTAAAAGGGTTGCAGCCAGCGGCCCGCAGAAAGCGGTGATCGACTGGTTGTGGGTTCAGCATATTGCGCTGTGGCGAAGGCGTCTGTTCGGCACCGAACAAAGCATCACTCGCCGAGGAATTCGCCAACTGCCTTGAAGTCATCGATACGATCACACACGGCTTTGATAATGACCAGAATTGGCACTCCAAGGAGCAAGCCCCAAATGCCCCACAGCCAGCCCCATGCCAAGACACCAATAAACACCGCGACCGGATTCATCTTGTTGGCGCGACTGGTCAGCCATGGTGTCAAAAGGAATGCCTCCATCGCGTGAATCGTCAGCGAGCTTGCGCTTACGAGGAACGCCATTTCCAGCGTGCCAAATTGCAAGAAGCTGACGAGAGCCGACGCCGCGCCGATGACCACGCTGCCTACATAGGGGACCAGGTCCAGCACGCCGGCCGCAACACCCCACACCGCAGCGTTCTCCACCCCAATGGCCCAGAAGCACAACCATGTTGCCAGCCCCACCAAAACACTTGTGAACAGTTGCACCAGCATGTATCGCTGAATCTGGTCGTGAATCTGGTTGATCGCTTGCAACGTTATCCGCCGCCGCCCCAACGTGGGGCCAGCCAGCTTGACGAGTTTGCGCCGGAACTGATCTCCAGACGCCAACAGAAAGAATGTAATGAGGGAAATGGTGCCGATCTGACTCAGGGTCGACAGCACGCCCATCGTGCCGCTCCACAAATGGTCCTTGATGTCAAACCGGGATTTGACGATTTGGACCCGCTGAACGCCTCGGCCGGGGACCGCCGACTGCGTGGTTTCCTCGGCTGCTTGTTCAATTTGGGCTGCGGCCTTTTGAACAGTCGTCAGTGTGTTGTCGGAATGCCCCGGAGCGGAACCCACCGCATCGTGCAGCTTGCGCGCAGCTGCTGGGAGAGACCCAATCAACTGGCTCGCATCGTCCGCCAAGGTGTAAGCCATAACGCCAAAGCCACCAACCATTCCAATCATCAACACTGCTGCACTCAATGCACGTGGAATGCCGTGTGCTTGCAGGCGCGAAGTGATCGGTGATAGCGCATAGCTCAGCAACAACGCAACCAATACTGGAATGAAAACCGCACTCGCCCAGTGCAAGGTAAAAAGACTCGCAAGCGCCGCCAGAATGACCAGCGACATGTTGCGCACATCTACGGGCGCGTGCGGAACTGGATCCACTGGCTCTTCGGTCACTCTGACCGGGTGTTCGTCAGGGCGCACTGTGCGTTAGTTTTGTTGCGTGCTGACGGTCTCCTGCCTTGCGTTCCGCGCGGCCAACGACCTGGCGTTGCAGCCCCCGCAATTGTTGCCGCCTGCTACCGATGAGCCTTCCAGCTTGTTCCTGGACTTTGCCAATGTAGTCTTTGAACGTACCGTGGAATTGAATCGCATTCATGAGGGGGCCTCTTTCATCAGGTATGGGGGCGTGTAGCATTGGATGAGTTTGTGATCAGCACGTGTTGCCGTCTGTGCGGCAGCACACTTAGCGCGGCGCCGTCAGCGGTTTTGAAGTCGCGCCACCTCTGCTTCCAGCACCTGAATGCGCTGATCGCGTGCGTCCAATGCCTCCTTGACTTGCGCCGCATCCCATCGTGCTGGTATGTGCTGCGGGCAGTTGGCATCCCATGCGGTGACCGTGACGATGATGACATGTTCCGGCTTGGCAGGGTAACCCGGTGGCATCAATTTCGCCACCAACTCTGCGTCATCCTCCACCACGCGGGCCTCTCCCCAGATCTTGATGCGTTGGCGGTTTGCGTAGTCCATCAGGAAGAGATGTGCCTTGGGGTTTTCAGACAAGTTCCCCTGGGTTATGTACTGTTTGTTGCCAGAAAAGTCCACGAACGCCAGGGTGTGCGCATCCAAAGCATGCAAAAAGCCTGCAGGGCCGCCACGGTGCTGAATGTAGGGCTGCCCGTCCGCGTTGACCGTTGCCATGTAAAAGCTGCTTTGCATCGCAATGAACGCTTGCAGCTCAGGCGTGATGGAGGACTCCCACGAGCCGCCCTGCTCCATGCGCGCATAACCATGCCGCGATCCCTTTCGGGTCTGCAACGCCTTGACTGTTGGCGTAAAGGCAATATCACTCGTGAATTGAAGCTTTGTCTTCATGTGCTTAGGCTCCATCTGTATCAGTCGCACGGTGCAGCCCGGCTGCTTTACGCAGCCAATTTGGCCTGCACCACAGGGAAATCAATGTCAGTCAGTGCAACGTTGTTGATGTAATTGGTTAACACATTCACGGCCACGTTGGCAACGATTTCCACAATGGCGGCTTCGTCGAAGCCAGCTAGGCGCAGCGAGGCCAGGTCGGCATCACTCACACGTCCACGCGTTTGGGCAACCCGCAGGGCGAACTGCAACGCGACCTCGGTGCTGGCGTCTTCTGAACGCGCATCGCGCGCTGCGGCGATTTCGGCGCTGCTGAGCTTGGCGACATTGCGGCCCAGATAGTCGTGTGCCGACAGGCAATAGTCACACGCGTTGTATTCGGCAATGGTCAAGGCAATGCGCTCGCGCAGTTGAACGCCCAGCGTTCCTTTGCCCAACGCGCCATTCAACGACAGGTAGCCCTCCAACGCAGCGGGGCTGTGGCCCACCAATTTCATCAAGTTGGGGACAACACCCAATTGCTTGTGCACGGCAGCCAGCAGCGGCTTGGACGCTGCCACAGCATTGTCAACGGTTGGGATAGTGATACGGGACATGGTGATTTCCTTTTAGAAGTTACGGTGGTTTAGAACAACTCTTCACTGTGTTTGCAGCGAATAGGTGAACTGTATTTACTTCACCTCGACAAGTGAATAACCGCTAATATCAATTCACTATTCCATTTACCGGAACAATATGGACCGTTTTCACCTGATCAATGTGTTTGTAGCTGTGGTTGACGCCAATGGGTTTGCTGGTGCTGCGCGCAAGCTAAACCTGTCGCCACCCGCAGTGACCCGCGCGGTCAATGAATTGGAAACCCACCTAGGTCTGCGGCTCTTGACCCGCACAACGCGCACAGTTCGCGTTACTGACGCGGGTGAGCGCTATGTCCAGGATTGCAGGCGCATCCTTGCAGAATTGCTGGAGGCAGACGAGTCCGTCAGCGGCATGCACACCGCGCCACGGGGACGGCTCACCGTCACGGCGCCTGTGCTGTTTGGCGGAAAATATGTTACCCCCATCGTCACGGAGTATCTGGACCGTTATCCTGCTGTCAGTGCATCGTGTCTGTTTTTGGACCGGGTCGTGAATCTGCTGGATGAAGGTGCCGATGTTGCGATTCGCATCGGTGAGCTGCCAGACTCCACGATGCAGGCGGTTCGAGTGGGCCAGGTGCGGCGCGTCATCTGCGCCGCACCTGGCTATCTCGCAAAGCATGGCATTCCAACCACCCCCGAGGATCTGCAAGCTCACACCATTGTGTCGGCCAGCAGCGTCACGCCGAATACCGAGTGGCGGCTTATGGAAAAGGGCACACCCAGAAGCATTCGGGTGCACGCACGAATGATTACTACGACCAATGATTCAGCAGTGGCGGCGGCAGTTAGTGGATTCGGGCTCACACGGTTGTTGTCTTACCAGGTGGCAGAACACTTGCGCAGCGGCACGCTAAAAACAGTCTTGCCAGACTATGAGCCAGCAGCGTTGCCGGTGCATGTTGTGCACCGCGAGGGTCGTCAGGCGCCCCAGCGTGTTCGCGCGTTCCTGGACTTGGCCATTGAGCGCTTGCGGCAGGACGCAACACTGAACGCGTGAACGTGGCGTCACTTCGCCACCAGCACAAATCTACATCGCAGGCTGCAACAAGCGCTGCACCAGCGGGTGGTGCACTTTTTTCTCTGTACCTATCGCAAAGAAGTGTTCAGTAACGCCTTCACACGGGCCTAGGCGCTGAACAGCATAGTGGGCCAATAGGTCTTCGTGCACCCACTCCGCCGCCGGAAACACGCCCATGCCACTGGCCCCAAAAGTCTTTAGCAACGCACTGTCGGCAAACTCCCCGACGACACGCGGCAATATGGCGCGCCGCTCAAACCACTGGTCCAAACGGTCACGCATGGCGGTATGCGCGGTCGGCAAGAGTACGGGCACGTGGGCCAGGCTGTTCGGAAAGTCTTTGCGTGCGGCCTTCATCCAATCGGTCGGGGCGTACCAGGCAATATCAGAAGCGCCCAGGGCATGGCTATACAACTTGATATTCGGGTTGCTGGGCGCGGGCCTATCAGCGAGCACAACATCGAGCCGGTGCAAAGCCAGATCACCCAGCAATTCGTCCAAATTCCCTTCCTGGCACAGCAAGCGCAAGTTGGGCTCGGCAATGACAGGCTGCATCAAGCGACGCACGACCAGTTTGGGCAAGCCATCGCACACCCCCACGGCCAGCCGCACTGCGGGCGTGCTCACCGCGTCGCGCACGCGCGCGGGAAGCGCCTCACCTAGTTGAAAGATCTGGTCGGCCTGCTGCATGGCGACCAAACCGGCTTCGGTCAAAACCAAACCACGCCCAACGGGCTTGAGTAGGGCAAAGCCCAGGGATCGCTCCAGCTCGCGCACTTGGGCGCTGACGGTTTGCACTGCCATGTCCAGCTTTTCAGCGGCCCGCGAGATGCCACCTTCTTTGGCCACCACCCAGAAGTAGTACAGATGCTTGTAGTTGAAAGGGGTGCTCATCGTCAGTTTTTTAGAGAGTCTGAATGAGGAATTATCTGCTTTTTAAGAAATACCGAATTCCTTATCGTTGAGTCTCAACAAACCAACCGGAGACAACACGATGCAAGTTATTTTTGAGTCCCGCGATGAAGAGGGTGCGCAAATGCGCGAACTGTCGATAGAGCGCATTCGCTTTGCGCTGCGGCGTTTGGCAACGTTTGTTCCACGTGCGAAGGTTCGGTTTTCCGACGTAAATGGCCCGAGGGGTGGCGTAGACAAACGCTGCCAAGTAGAGCTCAGTACAGAAGCAGCAGGAACGGTGGTTATTGCTTCACTGGCGCGTGATTGGCGCACGGCTTTGGACCGCTCGTTGGGCCGCGCCACGCGCGTGCTGCGGCGCAGCCTGCAGCGTGCACAAAAGCCGGTCCGCGACCGCAGTATCAAACTGGCGCTGGACAACTAACACCATGAACGAACTGATTGCACCCGACGCCGCCATTGGCGCGCTTGCCCTGGCCATGGCGGTGCTTTATGCCGCATGGCATGAATACGCCGCGAAGAATCAACGCGATGCACGCTTGCTGCTTGCCGTAGGCTCCATCAGCCTGGTCGGCAGTGCAGCAGCCTGGCTCCCTTAGCCCCCTATCCACGCCCCATACAAGGGGCGCGCTGCTACAACCTGATCGCCATCCATGCAAAGCTTTTTTGACCCCGCCATCTTGTTCTTCGTATTTGGAATTTTGGCCGGTTCGCTAAAGTCAAATCTGGAAATACCACCGCAGATTTCGCGATTCCTGTCCCTGTATTTGTTGATGGCCCTGGGCCTCAAGGGTGGGTTTGCATTGGCCCAATCGAGCATGACGACCGAGGTTCTTATCAGCCTCGGCGCTGCGGTTGGTATGGCCTTTCTGGTACCCGTGCTGGGCTACCTGAGCTTGCGTCGATTTCTCAGCGGCTTTGACGCGGCTGCGATTGCCGCCACCTATGGCTCGGTCAGTGCGGTCACCTTTATTACTGCCGTGCAGTACCTCGACACACACGGTGTCGCATTCGGTGGGCACATGGCCGCAGCTATGGCGCTGATGGAGTCACCTGCCATTGTGCTGGCGGTGGTGTTGGCTAATCATGCCCGTCAAAAGTCTGCTGCATTGAGCCAACCAGGGACAGCGGCAGTGGACAGTCCACCACTGGGTCGCATCATGCATGAAGCGCTGACAGACGGCGCACAACTGCTGCTCATAGGCGCCATGCTGATTGGGGTACTGACCGGTGACGCGGGGCAAGCAGCCATGAAGCCTTTCTCCGTTGACTTATTCAAAGGCATGCTGGCCTTCTTCCTGCTGGACATGGGCCTGCTCGCCGCACGCAACATGGGCAAGCTCAAGGGTCAATCGGTGTGGTTGCTGGTCTACGCCATTGCGGGGCCCCTGACCCACGCAGGTATTGCGTTGGCACTGGGTTGGGCTCTGGGCATGGCACCGGGCAATGTGGTCTTGCTCATGGTGTTGGCGGCCAGTGCCTCGTACATTGCTGTGCCAGCCGTCATTCGCCATGCGATTCCGGAAGCCAACCCATCGTTGTACTTTGGCATGTCGCTGGGATTGACGTTTCCGTTCAACATATTGATTGGCATTCCGCTATACATGGAGGTGGCCCAGCGCGTGTTGTGAGCATCGGACCCCGCGTCGCTAGAGGCAACAGTGGCGCGTCGTAGAGGTGCGATGCTCACCGCCGTAAAATGCACCTCCCCTGACGGAACCGCCCATGCTGCAATTCAACCTCCTCGCCACCGACCCCGCCACACCCCATGGCGCCTACGCAGGCTCCCACGCCCGCCGCGGCACACTCACGCTGAACCACGGCGTGGTGCAAACGCCTATATTCATGCCGGTAGGCACCTATGGCACGGTCAAAGGGGTCATGCCGCGCAGTCTGGAAGAAATGGGTGCGCAAATCATTTTGGGCAACACCTTTCACCTGTGGATGCGCC
>CAYXWW010000006.1:0-10133 GCA_964468905.1 uncultured Rhodoferax sp.
ACATAGGTGTTGCTGTGCCGCTCTTGGGTAAATGTTCTCTCGGGCCCGTGGCCGGGTATGAACCCAGACCAGGGAGCAGCTTCATTGGAATGGGGTGACGGGGATGCTGCTACGCAGTTTAAGTGAGCCTAGGCTTGGCCAGATTAACAGTGATTGGCTCTTTATTTCCTGTTGCAGATTTCTAGATTGCGAGTAGAAAGCCTAGCCACCAATTCGCTGCGGCAGATTGATTGCGTTGGGTGGGGTACCACCCTCTAGCGCTGCAATGATGTTGTCGGCAGCACTGTGCTCTATCGCGAGCCGAACGCTTTGCACGGCAGAGCCGATATGTGGGGTGAACACCGTGTTGTCTAACGCCAGCAGTTCGGGAGAAATCCGCTGGGGTCGGTCGCTCAACTGCCAGTCTTCGCACTCAAACACATCCGCTGCATAGCCACCAATTTGCCTCTTTTGTAATGCCAAAGTCACTGCCGCCTCGTCCACCACAGAGCCACGTCCAACATTGATGATGAGCTGTCCCGGTTTGGCTTGATCCAACTGCCTTTGCCCAATCAGGTAGTGGCTGGCAGCCGTAAGTGGGGCTGCGACAAAAAGAAAATCTGCTGACCTAGCGGCAGTGTCAAGCGAAACCATTTCAACGTCGGTATGCCTTGCATCCGGATCCACGCCCAAAACACGTGCGCAGCCAAAGCCGCTAAGTCTTTTCACAATAGCGCCTCCAACCTGCCCCAAGCCGATAACTGCTGCCACCGAACCATGTAGGCCCGTTCCGTAAAGGTGCGTACGCCAACCGTTGAACACACCCGAGCGGACATAGGCATCACCCTGCCGTACATGCCGAGCCAGCGAGATTGCCAAACCAATGCCCAATTCCGCAGTAGGTTCCGTGAGCAGGTCAGGCACGATGCTGACCCAGACGCCAGCCTGGGTACAAGCCGGGATGTCGTAATTGTCATACCCTTTGAGCGCGCAGGCCACAATCTTCAAGTGTGGCGCGGCTCGCAGCAACGCGTTGTCAATCTGATCGGTCATGAACCCCATCATTGCAGTGGCTTGCGCGGCACGCCGAATCACCTCAGATTGCGGCCAAGGTTCAGGGCCGGGGTTCATGTCAAGCTCGCCATGAACGGCCAGGCGTTGTTGCACCTCATCATGGATGCGTTGTGTAACCAGAATTTTTGAACGCTCGCTCATATACGGTTCTGTTGAAGGGTTGCTATTTCAGCTTGCGGCGCAGGGCTGCACCGATGCTGTCGACCACCAAAACACAGGCCAGAATGGCCAGCAAGATCGCGGACACCTCGTCGTACTTGATGAGCCGCAATGCGGCCATCAGCTCAAATCCGATGCCACCGGCACCCACAATGCCCAACACTGCCGACGCGCGAAAGTGGTATTCCCAACGGTAGATGGAGATATCCGCCAGCTGCGGCAGGACTTGCGGCAGGACAGCATGCGTGATCACCTGCAGGCGGCTGGCACCTGCAGCGCTCGCGGCCTCCAGTGGTTTGGGATCTACATGCTCAATGGATTCGGCATAAAACTTTGCCACCATTCCCGTGGAATGCAGAGCCAACGCCAGTACGCCGGGCAGCGCACCAAAACCAACTACAGCCACAAAAAGGATACCCAAAATAATCTCGGGTACCGAGCGAAAAGCCGCAAGGATAGTGCGTGTCAGCCGGTACACCGTGGCGTTGGGCGAGGTGTTCGGTGCGGCCATCAGGGCCAGGGGCAGCGAAAGCAATACCGCCAGCGCAGTACCAGCGATCGACATTGCCAGCGTGTCGAGCAAAGGCTTGATCCAACTCTGCCACCGGGAGAAATTGGGCGGCACCATCTCTGACGCGAGTTGCGCCACAGCTGGGGCCCCTTCGACAAACCGATCCAGGTCAAAGAAGCCCGTCAGCCATAACGCAATAACGCACACGGCGATGATGGCGATGACCAGTCTGGTCTGTCGGCCCGACTCCTCCCGCGCTTGCGAAAGAATGTGCGCATAGCGCGCAGGCGCAGCGCTAGTCGTCATTTGGTCTTGGCAAGATCAAGCTTGAGCAGCGTGGCGGTCTCGCGCAGCACGTCATACGCTTTGTCATCTGTTGCGGCAAATCCATCAATGCGAAATGCCTTGAGAACTTCCTTGTCTTTCATGTTGAGAAATGCGGCACGAATGGACTGCTTCAACCCAGGGGCCAAATTGCCCTGCATCACGATAGGGTAGTTAGGAATGGGCTCCGACAAGTCGAGTTGCACAATTTTGCTGGCATCGATAGTGCCTTTGGCCACCAGGTTGTCGTAGATCGCCTTAGACAGCGCACCCGCTGGCACTTGGCCCGCTTGCACCGCACGTGCCACTGCGTCATGTGCGCCCAGATGCACGGGTTGGTAGTCTTTGGTGCCGTCCAACCCGGCTTTTTTTAGAATGTGCGCGCGCGGCGCCAGGTGACTCGAAGTGGACGCTTGGTCGCCGAAGCCAAAGGGCTTGCCCTTGATATCGGCCAACGATTTGACCGGCCCGCCAGCGGTGGCGATCAAAATCGAGTTATAGGTGGGGGAACCACGTTCGACGCCTACGGCAAAGGGCTCAATCTCCGGGGCGCGCGACTTGGCGAGCACATAAGAAAACGGACCGAAGTACGCCACCTCAATGCGGCCAAAACGCATCGCCTCGATCATGGAGGAGTAGTCAGTAGTGACAATAAGCTCGATGTCTTTGTTTAGCGTTTTCTCCAAATACAGTTTTAATGGCTGCGCGTTTTGAATCAGCGTGGCGGCATTTTCATCCGGCAACAATGCGACGCGCAGTTTGCCGGGATCTTTGCCTTGCCCAAACACAGAAGTGGAAAGAGCCGTTGCGAAGACGGCAGCGAACAGGTAGTGACGACGATTCATGATGGAGCTCCTTGCGGTTGAAATGAAATGGTGTTGGTGCCAAGGGGCTTGGGGCGCACGCTAGGTGGCGCGCCTCTGTAAAGGCTTTCTGCCAGGGCGCTAGTCAATTCGGCCGGTGTGCTGTCGAACACAACAGCGCCGCCTTGCAGGCCGACGATGCGATCGGCAAACTTGCGCGCAAACTCAACCTGGTGCAGACTCACAATGAGTGTCAGGCCATCGCTGCGGCAAATACCGTGCAAAAGCGTAAGCAGATCTTCAGCAGTTGCTGGGTCCAAACTGGCGATGGGTTCATCTGCGAGCAGCAATTTTGGCCCTTGGACCAGCGCCCTCGCGATGCCCACGCGCTGTTGTTGACCGCCGGACAACTGGTCAGCACGATCCAGCGCGCGATCAAGCAGTCCGACACGTTCCAAGGCGGCAAGCGCGCCTTCTTTTTCGACAAGTGACCACGGGACAAGTGTTGCCAAAGCGCTGTGGTAGCCCAAACGACCGATGAGGACATTGTCCAGAACGGACAGCCGCCCAATAAGGTGATGCTGCTGGAAAATCATTCCTGTGCTTCTGCGATGCAATCGCAAGTGGGCTGCATGTGACAGGTCGCCAACGCCAGCGGCCATCACCGCACCGCTGCTTGGTGAAACAAGCCCATTCAATGCGCGCAGCAGTGTGGACTTTCCCGCGCCAGACGCCCCGAGCAACACGACAAATTCACCCTGAACAAACTTCAGGCTGGTTGGCGACAATGCCCGCGTTCCATTGCCATAGACGACCTCCAGCGCATCTGTACTGAGGACAATCTGCGCGTCACGCTTCGCGCAAGCTATAGGTGCGGTTGCTTCAGTGTGGGTAGTCATGGGGCGTAAGGCACGGTTGGCGTTGGGCGCATAGATAAGTGAACTGTCCTGCCAGTGTGGACCGCGCACATGACATGGTTGTGAAAAAAACTGTCATAAACAGCAATTAACCTATAGACCACATCTATGGATATCTCATCCACTTCTGCAGAGTTAAAAGCCTTTGATGCCACCGCACGCACGGGCAGCATGTCGGCCGCGGCACGCCTGCTTGGCATTCGGCAACCCACCATTTCGGCTCACATTGCAGGCTTGGAAAAGCGATTCGGTGTAGAGCTGTTTGTGCGCCGCGGGCGGGGGGTGGAGCTAACCACCTTTGGCCAAGGCCTGCATGAAATCAGCAACCGCATTTACCAAGCTGAGCAGCAGGCAGCGCTATTGCTTTTAAGCGCGCGTAGTCAATACGAAGGCCATTTAAAGGTTGCAGCCGTTGGACCGTACAACGTGCTGCCTATGGTGAAGCGCTATCGCACACTGTTCCCACGCATTCGACTGGCGATCAACATCGGGGACTCAAAGCAAATCGTCGACAGCATCCTTGATCATCGTGCCGACGTCGGTGTCATGCTGCACGCAGTTGATGATCAACGAGTGCATTGCATACCCTACCGCCAGCAGCCCTTGATCGTGTTTGCATCGTCAACACATCCGCTTGCCAATCGGAAAACCATGATGCTGTCTGACTTGGAAGGCCAGGAATTTGTACTGCGTGAACAAGGCTCGCAAACACGATCCGTTTTTGAGGCAGGACTGGCCGTCGCTGGTGTACACGTGCGCAGTTCCCTGGAGGTTGGCAGTCGTGAAGCGGTGCGGGAAGCCGTAGCACAGGGCCTCGGTCTGGGCGTTGTGGCTCAAACGGCCTTTGTGGCAGATTCGCGCCTTGCGGTATTGCCAATCAAGGATCTGGCGTTGAGCACTCACGTGCACGTGATCTGTCTAGCAGAGCGCCTGTCAGCGCCACTCATCGCCAGTTTTTTTGTGGTCGTGGAGGACCTCAGGCGACTGGCCTCGCAGGCTGTGGCAGGTCAGCGTTAAATGCAATGCCGCTGAGGGCTTGAGGTAGCCGGTAGATCGGGGGATTTCCTGGATTGCTGCGCTTCCCGCGTAGGTCCATCGCGAATCCATCGGCCCAAAGAAGCACAGAATTTCGCAATCCCTATTGTCCCAACAACACCCGCCCAAACATCCCCGTATCCACATTCCCCCCCGTCAACGCCAGCCCCACGCTTTGCCCGGCAATCTGCGCGCGCTCTTGCATGGCCGCCGCAAATGCCGCAGCGCCTGCGCCCTCGGCCACGTTGTGCGTGCAGGCAAACAGGTCGCGCATGGCCTGGGCTACTTCGGCGTCGGTTACTTGCACGATGTGGTCGATCTCGCCTTGCAGAATGTGCAGTGCTTGCGCGTCTGCCACGCGGCAGGCCATGCCGTCGGCCAGTAGCGTTGTTACGGGTGCTTCCACCACGTGCCCTGCGGCCAGTGAGTCGGCATAGGTGGTGGCGTGGGCGCTGACCACGCCCACAATGCGCGCGCGGTGGCCTAGGGCGCGCTTGGCAATGATGGCGGAGCACGCGCCCGAGCCCTGGCCAATGGGCACATACACTACATCTAGATCTGGCACAGCCTTGAAAAGTTCCCACCAGTAGGTCGATACGCCGCGTAGCAGGTTGATATGGAAGCTGGGCACCATGTGCGCCCCGCGTTGCTGGGCCAGCGCGATGGCGTGCTCGCGGCTTTCCTGAAAGTCGCTTCCGTGTTCGATAAGTGTGACGCCCAGCGCGCGCATGGCGGCGTTTTTCTCCAGCGAATTGCCGTCCGGTACGACGATCGTGCAGGGCACACCATGGGCTCGCGCCGCCCAGCCAATGCTTTGGCCGTGGTTGCCACGGGTGGCGCTGATCACTTCTTGGGGCATGGTGCCAGCCCGTGCCAGTTGGTCAAAATAGGTCAGACCACCGCGAATCTTGAATGCGCCCACGGGCGTGTGGTTCTCATGCTTGACCCAGCAGCGGGTGCCCAGCTTGTCCGCCAGCAGCGGCCAGGCGTATTGGTGCGTGGCGGCAAATGCGCGGTACACCACGCGGGCGCTTTCTTCTATGTCTTGCAGGGTGGGCAGGTTCATGAGTGGATGGCGATCAAGCCTTTGGGGGTTTGCAATGTTGCGCTTAGCTGCGCCGCGCCGGTGCTGACAGTTTGGGCCGCCCAGCCAATGGCTTGGTAGGCGGCGTGCAGCGATGGGCCTTGCGGGTGCTGAACGTGCAGGCTGTGCAGCGTGACGCCACTGGCTTGCATGGCCTGGGTGGGGTGCGCGCTGGCCCATTGAATGAGCGTTGGCAGGCAGCCGTCGAACAGGCGTTGTCCATCCGGGCGCACGGTCATGTGCCACTGCAGCAGCTCAGTCGCCGTTTGGCGCGAGGCTTGCAACACCGTGCCCCGGTCGATGCCTTGCGCGGCCAGTGCAGCCGTTGCGGCGTGGATGTCTGGCACGCTCACCACGCAATGCGCCAGCGTGGGGCCGTGCTGGGCGATATGGGCGCGCAGCGCCGGGTCATCCATGTCAAACCAGCGTCTAGCCCTCGTGGAATGTGCGTGAGCCGCTACTGGATTGATAGCAATAATTTCCAGATACGCCGTGGGAAAGTGCGGCGTGGCAATGTTGATCAACCGGTTATGGGTGCCCATGAAGGCGTGTTCGCCGCCGGACCCGGGCGTGACACCCAGCGTGGCTTCGCACCAGGCCACGCCGTCCGCCAAGCTCGCAGCCACCACCACTAAATGGTCGAGGGTGGGGGCAGGACGGGTGTCGAGCGGGGTTGGGCTAGGCGGGGCTTGCACGGTGTTGTATGCGGATTAGGGCTGCTGCTCGCCCAGGCTTTTGGTGAGCCAGAAGGCGCTAATCAAAGCCATGGTGCCAAAAATGACCGCGCCCGCTGCCTGCCCCGCCAGCACCTCCACAGGGCCGTATTGCGATCCCCACCATGCAAAGGGAATAGTGCCCAGCGTGGCGCGGGCCCAGTTAAAGCCGGTGGACCATAGCGGGCGGCCCAGGTTGTTGAACGCGGCATTGGCCACAAACAGTGCGCCCATGAAGAAGAAGCTGGCCGCCAGCCAGTTGCAAAACGCGTGCACCATTTGCGCAGCCATGCCGTCCAGCGAAAAGGCGCGAATCAACGGCCCTTGCAGCAGCGCCATCACCAGCCATGCAATGGCAACCGCCACCACCATGAAGGTCAGGCTGGCCCGCAGGCTGGCGCGCACGCGGTCAAAACGCTGCGCCCCAAGGTTCTGTGCAAACACGGGGCCCACAGCGCCACTCAGCGAGTAGATGAGGCCAAACGCAACCGGCGTCAACCGTTCAATGGTGGCCTGGCCTGCGACAGCCGATGCGCCAAAGGCAGCCACACTGTGCGTGACAAAGGCTGCACCCACCGGTGTTGCCAAGTTGGTCAACACGGCAGGGCCCGCCACCACAGAGAGCAGGCGCGCATCGGCCATGAGGCGGCTGCTGTCAAAGCGTGCCAGCAGGCGGTGCACGCGCCATGCGCCGTGCAGGCCCACGCCCAGTAGCACGACGCGCGCAATGTTGACCACGATGGCCGCGCCGTCCAGCCCCAGGCCAAAGCCGAAGATAAAAAGCGGGTCCAATACCGCAGTAACGATTGCGGGCAGCAGCGTGATCATCATGGAGCGCCGCGCGTCCCCCACCGAGCGCAGCAGTGCCGAGCAAACCATGCCGATGCCCAGCAATACGTTGGAAGCGAGCGTCATGTTCAGAAAACGCAGCGTTAGCTCCAACACCCGGCCCCGCGCGCCCAGCAACTGCAGCAGGGGCTCCAGAAACACCAGTGTTGCGCCTGTTACCAGCGCTGCAATAACAGCCACCAAAACCAGGCTTGACGTAGCAAGACCCCGGGCATCTGCCATGCGCTGGGCACCAATGGTGCGCGACACCGTGGCGGTGACTCCGATCAGCAGGCCGATAAACAGCGACAGCATGAACCCGCCCACCACCCCGGCAAACCCCACAGCAGCGGCAATGGCCTGCTCGCCCAGCATGGAGATGTAGAGCAGGTTAATAAGGTCTACTGCAAAAATAGCAACCAGACCAATAGCACCCGTGCCCGCCATGACGGCCACATGGCGCATGAGCGAGCCGGTGACGAAGCGGGGTGTAGCCGCTTCGGTCATAGCAGCACCGTGCCGGTGATGCAGGTAACTGCGCCACCGCCTACCCACACTTGGCCCGCCGTGTCTTGCTGGATAAGCACCCGCCCCTGCACACCCAAACAAGTGCCCTGCGCGGCGGTGTAGGTCTGTGGCATGTGGCCCGTGGCAATGAGCCACTGTGCCAGGCTCGCGTTAAAGCTGCCGGTAACCGGGTCTTCTCCGACGCCGTTGCCGGTGTCAAAGAAGAAGCGTACCTCCAGGTCATGGTCGTCTGCATCAGCAATGGGCGAAGCGGATTGTGCCGTGCTGCTGCTACCCACAAATGCACGCGCTTCGCGGTTGGAGCGTGATATCAGGCCCGTTGGTAAGCCCGCAGATGCTGCGGCCTGCTGCACGGCGGCTACGCCGATGCCGGTGATGCTGGCGCTGTGCATCACGCTATAGAGCTGCGAGAAATCTGGCGCCACTGCAAGCACCGTGTCGGTAGTGTCGAGCAAGAGGCCAAAGTGGCTGGGTCCGTTGTTCAGGTGCTGGCTGGCCCGCACGCTGGATGTTTGTAATCCCAGTGCCGCCGCCAGGGCTTGCACCAGTGAAGGCTCTGCGTCATGCCGCTGCAAGGGCGGCGCGGCAAAAGCAGCGTGCGTGGCCGACTGGCGGCGAATGTTGACCAGGCCCACCTTGCATTCCTGCACCACCACGCCGGGGTTCTTCTGCACGCCACCGTGCTCTAGCCATGCGTGACAGGTGCCTAAAGTGGGGTGTCCGGCAAAGGGCATCTCGTAGCCGGTGGCAAATATGCGCACCTGGTAGTCGGCACCTTGTGCGGCTGCTTGCGGTGTGGGTGGCAGCACAAACGTGGTTTCCGACAGATTGGTCCAGCGGGCAAAGTGCTGCATGTCTTCGGTGCTGAGGCCCGTGCCGTCCAGCACGACGGCCAGCGGGTTGCCAAGGTAGGCCACGTCGGTAAAAACGTCTACCTGTTTAAAAGGGCGATGCAGCATGGCGTGGAAGGTCGGTAGAACATAAAAAAACAGAATCGTCAGAGGGTCAGGACAGGGCAATGTCGAGCACACCGCGGGTGGCGGGGCGCTGCTCAATTTGGCCAAACCACCGTTGGACGTGGGGGAAAGCACGTAGCTCTTCGCGGTGCACGCCACAGGCTTCAAACTGTGTTTCGCGCATGCCCCACCATCTGTGCATTTCGCAGCCCAAGGGGATATCTGCCATGCTAAAGCTGTCGCCACCCATGTAAGCGTGTTGCGCCAGGTGGTTGTCCATCGTGGCTAGTAGTGGATGGGTTGCTGCTACAGACTGTTGCACCAGGGCATGGTTGCGTGCCTCGGGCGCTGTGCGCACGATTTGTTTGAAAGCGGGTGAGCCGGCTGGATTGAAGGTAGTCTGCTGCCAGTCCATCCAGCGCTCGGCGTTGAAGCGCTGTTGCAGGTCATCTGGGTACAGGCCCAGCGCCGCGCCATAGCTTGCACACAGGTAGCGCACGATCACGTTGGATTCCCACAGCACAAAGTCACCATCCACCAGCGTGGGCACCAGCGCATTGGGGTTCTTGTCCAGGTACTCTGGTGTGGTGGTCACGCCAAACGCCAGGCCCGCATCGGTGCGCTGAATGGCAATGTTCAGCTCCTGCGCAGTCCACACAACTTTGCGTACATTGATCGAGCTTAAGCGGCCCCACAGGTGAATGGTGTGCTCCATATTTACAGCCGACGTTGTTCCTGAATGGCGGCAGCCAGCGCAGCCACACCTTTGCGAATTTCGTCTCCGTCGGGTGTGACAAAAGACAAGCGCATGGTGCGTGGGTCAGCATGGTCGTTGTAGAACGCAGCGCCGGGCACAAAGGCCACGCCTTTGTCCACCGCTTTGGGGAGCAACTCTTGCGCATTCATGCCCTCGGGCAGGCGGGCCCACAGGAACATGCCGCCGGCGGGCGAGTTCCAGGTCACATCAGCAGGCATGTCTTTGGCCAGAGCGGCCAGCATGGCATCGCGCTGCGCTTTGTACAGGGCGCGAATGGTGGGGATGTGGCGGTCCAAAAAGCCGCCTTGCATCACATCCGTGATCAGCCGCTGGTTGAAGCCCGGGCTATGCAGATCGGCAGCTTGCTTGGCCTGCAACAGCTTGGGGTAGATGGCCTTGGGTGCCACCAAAAAGCCCAGGCGCAGGCCGGGTGCGAGCACCTTGGAGAACGCCCGCAGCAAGCTA